>JAYSUK010000310.1:0-29629 GCA_043719085.1 Burkholderiales bacterium
TCGATGCCAGGGATCTTCTGTAGAAAGGATGTCTGCGGCGTTTTTCCACGGAGAAAATTGCGTTGTTCAATCGGAACTTTGTCAATAAGCGAAAACACGTCGGCGGATGGAAACATGTCGATGATGCGCTCAAGCACGCGCTCGGCGCCGCCATAGGTGACACACCAATCGTGAACAATGGCTACCCTCACTCGACCTCCGTGCGCAACAGAAATTACAACCGGGACTCGATCGCGCGTTTGACGCACGCCGCAGCGCTCGACCACTTGAATGTTGACCCACGTTCGCGCCCTTTTTCCGACATCGATGCGCGTAACGCGTCATCACCTGCAACCGATTTGATCGCACTGGCAAGACCCTGCGCGCTGCCGGGATCGCAGTAGGTGACAGCGTCTCCACATGTCTCGGGCAATGCCGAGGAGTTGCTGGAAATTACCGGGCAGCCTCTCGCCATCGCCTCAAGCGGCGGAAGTCCGAACCCCTCGTAAAACGAGGGATAGATTAAACATAACGCGCGATCAATTAACGCTTTGAGCGCATCGTCGCTAACGTATCCACAAAATACAAGCGCGGATGGGATGGGGGCGCCCGACCCGAAGATGTCACTGCGTGGTTGACCGACGACAAGGCAAGGCGGTGCGTCAGCCCCGAGTAGACATAAGGCCTCGGCAATTACAGCAAAATTTTTGTTCGGATTTTGGCTGGATACTGCGAGTAGGAAAGGAGCCCCTGGTAATGTGATTCCAGCAAGTGCGTTGCTCGGAAGCGGCGTGCGAATGGCGTGATCTGCACCCAAGCGAACGACCGCAATGGTCGACATTGGCACGGAAAGATACTTCGCAAGCTCGCTCGCCGAGAAAACGGAGTTGGTAAGCAAGCCGACTTTTTGCAATCGAAGTAACCAAAACATCGTTCGATACCAAACACGAAATGGCCGCGTGTAAAACCGGGGAATGGCCCATACGCCCGCATCGTGAATAAACACCCATTGGCGGCTTTTGACAATGGGTGCTGTATTACAAAGATTGAGTAGCCACGCGCGACCAACGAACAACGGCAATTCGAACTGCTCCCACGCATGACCCCGTCGGGTACCGCAGAAAACTATCGGCAGTCCCAGCTCATCGGCGCGCCGTCGAGCGAGCACGCGGTCATCAGCGGCAGGCGCGGCAATGCGCAGCGTATATCGCTTGCCATTGACATTCCAGAATCCGCCACAACGATCAACGTCCAGCGCCATCTCCCGCAACGTTTCATGCGCTACGCGCTCGACTCCTGTGACGGGTCGAGCGAGAAATCTGCCATTTATCCATAGAGTGGCCGCGCCCGCAAAACGCTCTGCATCCGCTTGCTCACCCATCAGCGTGGGTTGTCAAAGGCAAAAAAATCATCGCTCTTGTCGACGCCTGCCAAATCAATCGTCAGGTGTCCAACCGATGTGTCGAACTGTAATCGCAGCATTTCAGCGACAACTCCGGGGCCTTGCGGTCGCATTAAAAAGTAGCCTTGTGCTTCATCGCATCCCATTGATCGCAACGACTCCCACTGGCCGTACGTTTCAACCCCTTCGGCAACGACGCGCTTACCCAACTGATGCACCAGTTTGATGGTGCTCTCCATGATTGCCAGTGAGGTTGCATCTTCAGGAAGATCCTGAACGAACGCCTTGTCAATCTTCACAATCGAGATCGGAAGTTCGCGCAGGAAGTGCAAGGATGCGTATCCGCTTCCAAAATCTGCCAGAAGAAGGCGAGCGCCCATTTCGTGAAGCGACGCAATATTTCGACTCACTGCGTCGTTTTTTTCCTTCAGAACCGATTCAGTCAATTCGAATTCGATCTGCGCAATGTCTACGCCATGCAGGCGCACCAATGCCCGAACCTCGTCTGGCAGGGACTTTCGCTGTAGGCTCTTCGCTGAGAGGTTGACGGCTACTGGAATACGTATACCGTCAATAGCAAGCGCAGCCAACCACTCCACCACTTTGCGCAACATTTGCGAATCCAGCTCGCTGGCAAGCATTGACCGCTCAGCTATCGGGATCAGCTGGTAGTTGGTATACCCCGCTAGCTCCGGACTGGTCCAGCGAATGAGCGCCTCCAGTCCGTGAACTCGGCCCGTTTCCGTGTCTACCCTTGACTGGAAATAGGGCTCAAAGTAGCCAGAATCGATCGCACGTTTGATAGCCGATTCAATGTGTTCAAGATTCAACGAATCTTCGAGCAATCTGACGTCATAGGCAACCGATGCCACTCGCGAGCTAGGTGCGGTTGCCACATTTAGCGCGAGCATTGCAAACCGGGTCAGATCGTCAACGTTTGTCGCGTCCTTCGGGAAAACTGCGTAACCAATTTTGGGTAACAAGGTCAAGGTTGCGCCGCGGTAGACAAAAGGCACATCGTCAACACGCAACATCTCATTTGCCGCATCCTGCATTACATCCGGGAAATCGGAACGAATTACCGCGAACTCACCGCCACCCAGATGAAACAATTCTGATTCCGCTGAGCGCATCGCAGACAGAACCCGCGCAGCAGACTCAATCATCAAATCCCCTACATCAAAACCGAACGCTTCATTGGCGTAGCGCACACGCACTATTCTGATGACAAACACGCCCAAAACTGATTCGGAGTTGTGCGGTAATGTGCAAACCTTATGCAGACGATCGAGAAAAGCAGCACGGTTCGGAAGTGACGTCTCCGAGCTGATGTACGCCAGCTTTTGCAAACGGTCGTTGGTGTTGGCAAGCGCCTGTGTTCGTGTCTCCACTTCACGCTCAAGACCCGCCCGATAGTGCGCCTTGACCTGTTCTTGCTGGTCTAGTCTTTGAAGCAGCTTGTTTACTGTTTCCTCAAGTTGCCGCCCCGCATTCGGAGGGCTCGGCGGAACGCGAAGCGACATGTCTCCAGTGCGAGTAATCTGGTCACAAACCCGCTCAATTGCGAGAAGGGGAAGTGTCATTGCGCGTCGCAAACCGGCGTGCAGGCACCATATCATTATTGACGCGATACTCAATACAAACACGCTTATTGCCACCAGCCACAGAAAAGATTTTGCCAGCGACTCAACTCGGTAAGTGGCATTGACTGAACCGAGCACCGATTTACGATCCACCAGGGCGCGATCAGAGCGAAACGAGGAGACGGCCTTGGGCGCCAAGGCGACGATCACACTGCGCGTCCGCGACGCGTGGGCACTCTGGTCAAGATCGAAAAGTAGACGAAGCTGGGCATCGCGAACGACGACTCGTTGGACATTGGTGTCGGCGCCGATATGGCCTCCAATGCGCTCGATCGCGGCCCGGTCACCTGCCGCAACGGCCTCATCCAATCCGGCGCTTGCTTGCGCGAGCGAACGCTCCGCATGATCTTTGGCATTCTGCAACTGCTGCACGCAAAGCCAGCCGCTTGCCAAAACAACAACGATCGCAATTAAAATCCAGAGACCAACGAACGACGCGGAGCTTCGGAACAACAACTGCGCTTCGAGTCGCGTGCGGGGCAAGGTTTGGGTCATTTCAGCGCCCCTTGCATGACAACGGATTCGGACACAGTCACGACAATCGTCATGTGGCACTCTCAACGAATTCGCGCAACGTCAACAGCGTTGCACGGGCTGCGCTAAATTCAAATTTCCTGATCTGACGCATAAACAAATCGCCACGCGAGCCACAAGCAGCGCGCAACAGGGGCGCATTTTTATCTGCAAACGCGATAGCACTCGTATCGTTGTGCGCCAGCAATGATTCAAGTTCATTGATGACTTGATTCAAACGTTGTGGGTCGGACATCGCAATGTCTTCTGCAACGCACTCATTCACCGATTGCGTTGGCATGCAGGCGGCGAGCGCGCCGATTTCAATGTCGACTGCGTCGAGCAAGGCCTGAAAGTCTTCCTGCTCTGGCGTCCCCATGGTGCCCATTCGCAACTGTTTTTCGACTCTTCCTGCTACTTCGCTCAGGGCGTCGGCACCTAGCGTGGCGGCAGTACCCTTGAGCGTGTGAGCAAGGTGCAGCGCCTGGGAATGATCGTTGTTGGCAAGAAGCACGGACAGGCGGGCGCCATCGTCAACGTGCCCTTCCACGAATCGCATGAACAGGTTGGCGTATTTAGTGGAGTTACCCCGCAGCAGCGTCAAACCACGCTCCACATCGACGCCAGGTGCGCAGCGCAGGCTCGCCAACACACCAACCGACACTGGCGGTGGTGCCAGGCTCAAGGCGTCTTCGAGCGAACTGTCGGTTGACAAAGAGGTGGGGATCTCCCTTGATACTTCAACCGCGTCAAGTTCGTTCACCTGAAACGCAGACAGCCACAACAGCACCACTTCGTAGAGCGCGTCGGGCTCAACCGGTTTGGCAATGAAGTCATTCATGCCCGCCTCTTCGCATGCGTAGCGATCCTCTTCGAACACGTTTGCGGTCATGGCGATGATCGGTATCGTTTGCGATGCAGGCAGCGCTCTCAGCGCACGCGTCGCTTCGAGGCCATCCATGTTCGGCATCTGAATATCCATAAGAATCAAATCATAGGCACCGACTTTCGCGCGGGCCACTGCGTCGTTTCCGTCGATGGCAGCGTCTACCGTGAGGCCCGCACCGTGCAGCAACTCCATCGCGATTTCCCGGTTGATGACGTTATCTTCCACCAGCAAAATTCGCGCACCAGCGAACTCTTGCTTTAGCCGGGCTTCGGTGCTGGTAAGTTCGTTGGCAATAAAGTTGGTTTCAGTGCCGTGTCCGCGTTGCAGATTCGCTGTGAACCAGAACGTGCTGCCGATCCCAGGCTCGCTGTGGACGCCTACATCCCCACCCATTAGCTGCGCCAGCCGTCGAGTGATCGACAAACCTAAGCCAGAGCCGCCATACCTGCGCGTAGTCGACGCGTCGGCTTGCTCGAAGGCATAAAAAAGACGAGCCATTTGATCTGGCGCAATGCCGACACCGGTATCGACCACTTCAAACTGCACCCGAAGTTCCGTGCCGCGATCTTCAAGCAGGTGTGCGCGCAGCGTGATTGCTCCGTTTTCAGTGAACTTGATCGCATTACCTGCGTAGTTAAGCAATGCTTGGCGAAGCCGAGTCACATCGCCGTAGAGCCACAGCGGAACTGAGTCCGCATCGACCGTGACCAGTATCCCTTTCTCCTTCGCTGACTGACCAATAATTGATGCAACATTGTCGAGAACGGCCGACAGATGAAAGTTGGTGTTTTCCAGTTGGAGCCGACCTGCTTCAATTTTTGACAGGTCGAGGATGTCACTGATGATTGAGAGTAAATGCCTGCTCGCCGTGTCAATTTTGGTGAGTCGCTCCATTTGTGCGGGAGTTGCTCCCGCCCGTCGCATCAGATGATTTAGTCCAATGATTGCATTCATCGGCGTTCGAATTTCGTGGCTCATGTTCGCCAGAAACGCGCTTTTCGCAACACTCGCCGATTCCGCCTGCTGTCGCGCTGCCGTCAATTCAGTGGTGCGCGTCGCCACCAGATCTTCTAAATGATGCCGATGTCGCTCTAGCTCGAGGCCAAGACGCTCTCTTTCAGTGATGTCCTCGGTTACCGCAACGTAATGAGTAATGAGCCCGTCCGAGAGACGCAGCGGAGATATCACCGCGAACTCGGTGTAGGCTCGACCGTCTTTCGTTCTGTTGAATAGTTGTCCTCTCCACACTCGACCGTTCGAAAGTGCGTCCCACATTTCAACAAAAGTCGCCGCAGAGGTGGCTCCGGAACCCAGCATTCGTGGGTTCTGTCCCATCACCTCCTGACGGCTGTAGCCGGTTGACAACACGAACGCATGATTGACGTACTCGATCGCGCCGTCAACGTCAGTAATGATGATGCTGTCTGAGCTTTGCTCAACGGCCACGGAGAGTTTGCGCAACAGATCTGCGTCATTCCTGCGCTTGGAGACGTCTCGAATAATGCCAATGAAATGCGTTAACTCACCGCTATCATCCTTGACGGGAGCAATCGTAAGTTCATTCCAGAAGGTGCTCCGGTCTTTCCGGTAATTCAATACCTCACCACGAAACTCGACTGCGCTGCGTGTGGCCGCCTGAATGGCGAGTATCGTCTTGCTGTCGGTGAGTGGACCCTGAACGAAACTGCAGGTTCGACCCAGTATGTCGGCCTCTGCGTAACCCGTGATGGCCTCAAACGCGCCATTTGCAGAAATAATCCGTTGGTTGAGATCGGTAATCAGCACCCCCTGAGAAACCGACCTGAGCGCATGGTCGCTGAGGCGAAGGCGCTGCTCTACCAGCTGCCGCGCGGTCGTGTCGCGTGTGACACACAGCATTGAGGCCACAGCGCCTTCGGCATTACGCATCGGTACCGCATGCGTTTCGAGAGTGCGTCGACCGCCACGAAGTCCAGCGATCTCGAAACTCAACAATCCACTGTTGCCTTGCATGACTCGCTGGTGAAGAGCAAGGAACTCAGATCGGTACTGTGGCAAAACATATTCGTCCAGCGGCCGCAATTTCGCCTCAGTCACCGATTCCGCCTCAAGTATTGCAAGGCCTGACGTGTTTATTTCCAATAGCGTGCCGTCGCTGCCCACCAGCTTCACACATTCAGGCTCGGATTCGAACATCGTTCTGAAGCGCGACTCGCTTTGCCGGAGCTTCGCCTCCATGGCCTGCTTGTACAAAGCCATTTCGATCACTATTCGCAGTTCGCGATCTGAAAATGGTTTAAGGATGTAACCGAATGGTTCAGCGAGCTTGGCACGATTAAGCGTTTCGTCCCCCGAAAATGCGGTTAAAAACACTACGGGGAGCGAAAATTGCATGCGGATGGCGTGCGCCGCGGCGATTCCGTCCATGGTGCCTGCAAGCTGAATGTCCATGAGCACCAGATCGGGTTGCAGTTGTCCGGCCAGTTCGATGGCCTGTGCACCGCGGGTGCAGTGCCCCACCGGCTCGTAACCCAGCTCTTCAAGCTGCAACTGAATGTCTCGAGCGATGATGGCCTCGTCTTCGACGACCAGAATCCGCGGTCTGTTGTCGGCATTACGCAGCGGACTATTCATTACAGTGACCATCCATCAATTGAAGCCCTCGATATCGACACCGTTCTCAACGTTGGCGTCCGGCGCACAGGTGCGTTGATCACGGTCAAGCCCGAACAGGGGTGAACGTCACTGCGAATTCTGCCATGGGACCCGCGCCAATTTCCAGGTGGCCTCCCAGTTGTCCTGCAAGATCAGAGACTAACTGCAATCCGAGAGATTTTTTACGTCTCGCCTCAAAATCTGAAGCCAGTCCAACTCCAGTGTCGCTCACTCGCAATCGCAACTGCGGTCCGCCATCAACCGCGTGCAGGTCAATCCGAATCTCGCCGCCCTGCACATCAGGAAAACCGTGTTTAAAGGCGTTGGATACCAGCTCATTGACGAGCAAACCGCAAGGAATGGCCTGATCCATGCCAACCTGCACAACGTCAACGTTGAACACCGTTTGGATCTGTCCGGATTTAGCATTCAGTGCTCGGTTAATCTGAACCACCAACTGCCGTACATAGACGCTCAGATCAACCGCAGCAAAAGTGCCACTTCGATAGAGGGTGTCGTGCAGCAGGGCCATCGCGCGAATTCGGCCCTGCATGTCGGACAACACCGTGCGGGCACCATCGTTCGACAGGCGAGCGATCTCCAACCGCAACAAGCTGTTGATGACCTGGAGGTTGTTCTTGACGCGGTGATGCACCTCCTTGAGTAGTGCCTCCTTATCCGCAACCGACTGGCGCAGCGCCGCCTCCGCCTCCTTGCGCTCGGTGATATCCGCGATCATCGTAAGGGTGCCAGTGTAGTTGCCGCTGGCATCAAAAATCGGATTGGTCGCGACCAATCCCCACAGCATGCCACCCGCTTTGCGCGCAAATTTCAGGTCATGCCGTTCGGAAATATCGGGAAGGCGCCGCAAAACAATTTCCTCCACACTGCTGGGCCCGTCATGCCATAGAAATTGCACAATGGGCTGCCCCAGCATTTCAGCTTGGGAGTACCCGAGCATCTGCGCCATCTTCGTGTTTACGAACGATGTGAGACCATTCGTGTCGGTCAACCATATGCCCTCGTCGGCGGCATTGACGATGCGGCGATAGCGCGCTTCACTCTCGATCAGCGCTACTTCAGCAAGCTTGCGCTCCGTAATATCGTGCAACGCACCCAGCAGCGTCACCGCTTTGCCGTCCTCAACGACTACAGAACACTGCGTTCGCACCCAGATGTTGCGATCTTTCGCTGTGGTTAACGGCAGCTCCATATCCCACGGGGTGGCGTTTTCAATCGCTGCCTGTATCGCGCCCTGTATCGTCGTACGAGCCTCCGGGGCATAGAACTCAATGGCTCGACTCAGCACGGGAGCCGTCGGATTATCAACCTCATGAATGCGCGCCGTCTCAAGTGACCAGTAAGGCACCATGGTGCGCACATCAAGCTCCCAGCCGCCCACTTTTGCCATCTCACCGATACGCTCCAGAAGTGCCGACGACCTTTCCAGCGCCGCACGAACCTTGTACTGCTCGGTGACATCGCTGAAAACCAAAACCACGCCGACAATCTCCTTGGCCGCATTCCGAATGGGCGCAGCGCTGTCGGCAATCTGATATTCCCGCCCATCCCGAGATAGCAGGGCGGTGTGGTTCGCAATTTCGACCACCTCGCCATGTTCCATGACCTTTTGCACCGGGTCCAGCGTTGGCATTCTCGTTTTCGAGTCGCACGTGTGGAATATCTCGCGCAGTGGCCGCCCTTCGGCCTCGGCGAGCGTCCAACCCGTCAACCGCTGCGCGGTCGCGTTCATGCGCTTGACATTTCCCGAAGCATCAGTGGCGATCACACCGTCACCGATCGAGTTGAGGGTGATGGCCAGATTCTCTTCGCTGATGCGCAACTTCTCCGTGGCAAGGTTGCGCGCGGTTACGTCGTTGACCAGTTTGAGCTCGGCGTCGCGACCATTGAAGGTCAACACATGAGCGCTAACTTCTACCTCAATGATGCTTCCATCCTTGCGCCGATGTCGCCACTCCCGGTTGCTGCGGCGCGGCTCGTGCGCTTGAGGGGTCTGCAAGTAAGCCCGCAACGGCGGAACGTCATCGGGCGACCGAACATCGAGTACCGTCATCGCGAGAAATTCCTCGCGACTGTATCCGTAGTTGAAAATCGCAGCGTCGTTGACCGCAAGAAACATCAACGTTTCCACATCGACAACCCACATCGGCTGCGGATTGCTGTCAAACAGCTCCCGATAACGCTGCTCGCTGGCACGCAATGCGGCCTCCGACAGCTTTCGATCCGTGATGTCGCGCGCGCTAGTCGACACACCGACCACGGCCCCCATGCGTTCAAAAATTGGCGATGCCGCTACCGAGACTTGAATCAGCCTACCGTCTCGCGTTTGCCGTGCAGTGTCAAAGTGGCTTACCCGTTCTCCGCGCGCGATGGTTTGCTGAATATGCGTCTCCTCGTCGATCCTGTCGGCTGGAACGAGTCGCAAAATTGAGGTGCCAACAATTTCGTCTGCCGGGTAGCCGAACATTTTTTCGGCGCCGCGGTTCCAGGTAGTGACGATGCTGTTCAGGTCTTTGCCAATGATCGCGTCCTCAGAAGCTTCAACGATCGCCGCCAGGCGCATCGCAGCAATTTCCGACGACTTGCGCTCCGTCACATCCGTTGTGACGCCGCCAACCCGGATGGGTTTCTTGTCATCGCCCGTATCCAGCGTGCGGCCGAGCACGCTGATCCAGCGGTAGATACCGCTAGCGTGCAGCACACGCGCCTCACATTGAAAAGTGGTGTCAACACCTTCGCCCACCCGCGTAATTTTTTGAAGAACCATGGCTCTGTCTTCTGGATGCACTAGCTCCAACCCATGCTCATTGATATCAACGAGCAGTTCTGCCGAGTAACCAAGCATCGTGAAACCGGTTTCGGTGCTGTGCCTTTCTTTGGTGCGTAAATTCCAGTCCCAAACGCCAATCGCGCCGGCTTCGGTCGCCAGCCTGAGGCGCTCCGCCACGTCCTTGATACGAGCTTCTACCATCGCCCGCTGGCGCCACGCTCGACCCAGAAACGCACAAAGTGTAATGATCGCAATCGAGGCGGCCAGCCAGATCGCCATTGCCAGCATTGCCAGGCGAAACCACGGCGCCAAAACACTTTCAATGGATCGACCGACGATCACCACTAGATCGGACTGTCCGGGCAATGTCCGGTAAGCAAACACACGGCGCGCGCCATCCACCGCGCTGGAAAATTCGAGGCTACCCGATGAACTTGCTGGCAACAGTTCCTTAAATATCGGACCGCTGGCAAACACTTTTCCGATCACCGCTGCGTCGAACGGCGCTCGCATCATCAGCGTGCCATCGCGACGAAATAACGCGATCGAACCGCCCGTACCTAGATCAATGCTGCTCCAAGTTTTTTGCACGTAATCAAGCTTCAGGGTGGCAAGCGCAATGCCCAAAAATGCACCCTCACCGGACTTGCGAGGAATGGCAGTGCCAATAGTCCACTTGCCCGTGACGCGGCCCACCGTCGGCGGCCCAACATAAAATCCTGTCTCGGGTTTTGCGCGATAAACCTCAAAGTAGGCGCGATCGGCAATACTTACTCCCACGCTTGCGGCGTAGCTTGCATACGTGAGTCGACCGTTTGCATCGCCCATTGCCAATATGTCAACAAAAGGCGTTGTTTTGATTTGTTCCTGCAGGTAGGCTCGGGCTGTTGCCTCGTCAAGCGAACCTTCGGAGTCTCGTTGCGCAATACCGCGTACCGCCAGCTCGAGGCGCTGCTCGACGGCCTGCAGCGTGCGGGAGGTCTGCTCGGCAATGACTTGCGCGTCCGATTCCGTTAAGCGCGTTCCCGAGGCGACCGCCTCTGCACGCAAATAGGCGAGCGCGAGCGCCACTACACAGCCCGACACCACAACCACGCCCGTCGCCAGCCACAGCAACTCGTGCCCATGCGAATACTGCGCTAGCCAGCGAGACCACCGCGCGTTTTTCCGGGAAAAAACTTGTGGCTCGACAGCATTGCCCGTATCCACTTTTCGTACCCTCAGATTTCATTCGACTTCAGCATCACTGTACTGTGCAGCGATTGCCACAAAGTCGTCGAAGCCTTCAAGAAACGCATCCGTCACGTCAGGGTCAAAATGCTTTCCGCGTCCGGCAAAGATGATCTGTCGCGCCTCATCCGGCGACATCGCAGGTTTGTAGACACGCACAGAAATCAGCGCGTCAAAGACATCTGCCATCGCCATGAGGCGTGCAGAGATCGGAATGGCGTCGCCCGCGAGCCCATCGGGGTAGCCGCTTCCATCCCATTTTTCGTGATGCCAATGGGCAATTTCCTTCGCGGCTGAGAGGAATGGAAGTGACATCTCGATGTCTTGCTCTGCCATTTCTATTGCATCACTACCCAGCTTGGCGTGGGTTCTCATGACGGCCCATTCATCCGGCGTGAGCTTGCCCGGTTTAAGCAGGATGTGATCCGGAATGCCCACTTTTCCGATATCGTGAAGGGGTGCCGAGCGGGCAAGCAGATCAATGTACTTTTCGGTCAAAATGGCGGAGAAACGCGGGTGCTTGCGCAGGCCTATCGCCATGCGACGCACATACTCCTGCGTGCGCAGGATGTGATTGCCAGTCTCTGGGTCGCGAACCTCAGCGAGGTGTGCAAGCGCACGAATACTGGCCTGCTGCGTAAGATCGTTTTCAGCGAGGCGACGAGCCACCTCTTCTTCCAGAATTGAGTTCTGGTTTTGCATCCAGTCGCGCGCCCGTTTGGCTTCAAGAAGCAACCGCACGCGAGCAAGCGCGACGGCGGGTCTGATTGGCTTGGTGATGTAGTCAGCAGCACCGTGGAGCAAGCCACGTTCTTCGTCCCCGACGTCCGCTCGGGCTGTGAGAAAAACAACGGGTATATCGAGGGTGCGAGGGCTCTCGCGAAGTGTAGCGAGCACCGAAAACCCATCCATCTCGGGCATCATAATGTCCAGCAAAATGAGGTCGGGCTTTACCTTTCCGTTGGCAACTCTGAGCCCTTCTCGCCCCGAAGTCGCCGCGAGTACTCGATAGGAAGGTGACAGCAATGCCGTGAGCACGTCAAGGTTCTCTGCAACATCGTCGATGATCAATATGGTCGCCAAACTAGCAATCAAAGCGTCCCCCTTCGGAACCACGAGGCTAAGAACACTCCTGCATGTTAACGCTTCTTTTATGCCTCTGTGCTGAGGCACAAGGCGTAGCTCACGTTGTGTGGAATTTTTCATGGAGTTCGGCCTTTTATGCACTGGTTAAGCGAGATGAGTGAAGCACCTACGGCGACCTTATTGCGACCTGAAGACTTCGCCTCGTAAAGCGCCTCATCGGCAGCCCGTAGCGCAGTACTCCAAAGCAAGTCGCGATCCTGAACGCAGACACCAAACGACGCCGTCATGCGTACGTTGTGTGAGCCCACCGTCAATTCCATGAGTTCGAGACGATATCGAAATCGCTCAGCCATCGCCAAAGCCGCAGCAAGTGAAACGCCAGGCAAGACGACTACAAATTCCTCGCCACCGAGGCGCACGACGATGTCGCTTTCACGCGAACATGACTTGAGTAGCGCCGCAATCTGCTTAAGCGCGAGATCACCGACGTGATGCCCGTAGGTATCGTTGACGCGCTTGAAGTGGTCGATGTCGAGCATGATCCAGCTTGCCAACGTGTTGCCCCGCAACGGCGCGCGGGCCAGTCCATCAAGACGCAACGCCAATCCGCGTCTATTTAGCAGCCCTGTCAACGGATCGGTCATCGCTTCATGCAATAGCCGTTGCTGCGCGTCGCGATGATCCGACGCGTCGCGGATGGTGACAATGTAGCCGCTGCTAGCACCGCTACCGTCCAGGGTTGACTTGACGATGAGTTCTCCCCAAACGATCTCGCCACATTCGAGTCTGAGCGGTGTGTCACGGCGGAACACCCCTTGCGTTCGAACGCTGTGCTCAATCTCTGGAAAGAGCGGGAACGAATCATCGGTGTACGAAACCGAAAGCAGCTTGCTCAGCGGCAAACCTACCAAGTGCTTTGTGCTTCTCTGGAACACAATGTCCACAGATGGATTCCATTCTGCCAGCGATCCGTCGACGTTCAGAAACGCGACACAAAAGCCCTCGATACTTTCAAGGATCAAATCGAGTTGTTGTCGACTTCGTTGAAGCGCTCGCGCTTGCTCCATTGACGCGGTTACATCTTCAATCGAAATCATCGTGCAGCAAAGATCGGGGCGCACTACGCGCAGCAACAAATCGAGCTGATGTCCATCCGCCAAATGACCACGGCTTTGTATTGAGCCAGCGACCGGCCCCACCTTACCGCGCGATGCTCTCCAGGTATTTGCCAGGCCCGGTGAAAGCGCATCCAGAATATCGAGCCCGGTAAGCTGCCGTGAGTCCAGCTGAATACGCTCAAGCAGCTCAACTGCTGCTGGATTGATAAGTTTCACTCCACCTTCGGGCGTCAACTTTATGACGGCCAAGGGCACCGAATGCAAAAACTGTAGAAGCTCCTTCCGTTGTTGCTCGAGGTTGCCATCCGTGCTCATCAATGCCAGCGAACTGACCGATAACGGGTTTAGCCCGCCATAACCGTGCCCATCCGCAGCATGAATTAACACAGCGTCATCGTGAGCAAAACGGCGTGTTCGAAGTTCTCGACTGGTGCGAACATTTGTATCCACCTCTCACTCCGTGGGGGATGCAGCACAGTGCGACGTGCTGCGAAATTTTTCGTCCCACAATGAACTCACGCAACACGGGCAACTATCTGCCGGACGTCGCCGAATGTCACCGCATTCGACGACCATTGTTGACGTGATCGACAGCGTCTGAGCCCGTGCGTTGTAGTTGCCCATGATGGAGTTTCCTTGGACGTGTTTGGATTGAGTGCGAACCGCGATTAGCCCGCGCAACGTCGAATCATCGACCAATCCATTGAGTGCTTTGACCGATCAATTCACGAAGTGAAGAGTAAGCTAGCGTGAGTTCGCGCGGTATCCGCAAATCTACCTATGCGCGCAAACAATCACCGCCATCCGCATGGTTACACGATGTTTATCACCGAATGTGCGACGGAGACGCAAGCAAATCAACGCGGGTGCCCCAGCCGGTGAACGATCGGCGCAGCAGGAACGTTGTGGCGTAGTGGCTTTCACTACTTATGAAAGAGCGCCGCGGTATGCCCGTCGCGGCCACGCTGCAAAATTAGATTGCCTGACGGTAGCGCCCACACCACAGCGTTCACACCGTCACTGGCAGTCCATCTTTAGCAACGCAAACCCGGTCTCGTCCCTCTTGTTTGGCGCGATACAGGGCCTGATCGGCAGCCTTCAGCAGGTCGACCGGTACCGTTCCGTTTCCTGGAGAGATGGCGACGCCAAACGAGGCGCTGGGAGCGGGTAATACTTGTCCCAGGTGAGTCAGATTGGTTTCGCGAATAGCGATCCGCAGCTCCTCCGCACGAGCACGCGCGTTTTCAATGGTCGCTTCCGGAAGAACCACAACGAGTTCTTCGCCGCCATAGCGACAGCCAATATCGGAAGGACGGATTCCCTTCAGTATCGCGCGCGCTATCGCGCCGAGCACAAAATCACCTGCATCGTGACCAAATTTGTCGTTGAAACGCTTGAAGTGGTCAATGTCAATCATCATCACCGCGACAGGCTTGCCGGTACGCTCCGCGCGGTGCAACTCCCTGCTGAGCGCATCCTCAAGGTAGCGTCGGTTGTACATACCTGTGAGCCCATCGCGCAAGGCCATTTCGCGCAATGCATCGCGCAATTTGAGATTTGCCAACGCAGGGCCCACTCTATCCGTCAATGCGCGCAAACGCTGATCAACTTCGCGAGCAGGACGCATACTACCCGCTGTGACCTCGAGTCCGATATGCAGTAGGCCGAGGATTTGCCCCTGTCCCTGTACCGGCATACAAACATAACTTTCAACGTTGTCGGGCACATGCCGACAGCGGATGCTTCCCTTTCGTGGAACCACATGTGGACTGCCTAAACGCAGTGCCCAGCATTCGTCCGGTGCCAGTGTCACCAGCGGAGTGGCCCCCGGCCCCCAGGTGGTGACGTGTTCAAGTAAATCACGTGATTCACGATAAATGAAAAGGGAGCCCGACGATTCTGGAAACAGTTGCGCGACCGTCTCACGAATAATCGCGTAGGCTTCGGCGCGAAGCGTGCAGGCCTGCAGCAGTTCGGCCATTCGTGACAGGACGTCACCATCGCGATGAAACGACTCGAGCTGTCTAACGGTGACTGTCAACGCCTCATTGTTGCGCCGCATCGCCTCATCAGCGCTGCGGCGTGCCTGCATCTCTGCGGTCAGCTTTCGATTTGCCTCGCGAACCGCTCGCATCCGTGCTTCCAGCGTGATCCCGGCCGCACGCAGGGCCTCTTCGGTACGATGAAGCGTGGTGACGTCGCGCGCAACAGTGATCTCACCCACCAATTGGCCCGTAGCGTCGAGGAGCGGTGTGGTTTTCAATGCAACGCGCACCGTTTCGCCATTTTTCTTGCGCCGCTCAGTGAAGTTCGACGTCGGCTTACCCGCGCGAACTCGATTCAGCAGGTGGCCATAGTCAACGTCAGAAAGGTCAGCCGCGTGCAATTTTCGCAACGGCTGGCCGATCGCCTCAGCTGCGGAAAAGCCATATAAAGAGGCTGCCTCGCGGTTCCAGAACATGACCACTGCATTCAAATCTTTGACGATCACGGCTTCGCCAGTCTGTGCGAGAACTTGTTCAAGTTCACTGAGACGTGTCGCAATTTCGGCTCGAGCGTGATCTTCGTCAACGCTTGGCTGAATTTGTTTCGCGGGCTTGATGTTGGCGGCAACAGGAGTCACCGATCGAGACAACGCAGTCTGCTTCGATCCGCTCGTGCGCGCTGAGGGTATTGCGACAATTGAGTTCAATTCCGAACTCCTCTTTTTAGAGTATTCGACAATGACGGATCCGATACTAGAACCGTCGAGGAATCTTTTTCGCCACACCAACTACCTTGTTTTGACGGCGTAGTCAAAGTAGTAGAGCGTCGCGAATTGACATCCTGATCATATCGCCGCAACAAGACTTGTACCATAGGTAAAAGTACTCACCAAGGTGATGGATGTTGTCATTGAGTGCGGTAAGGCGGCAAATGAGAAATGCGCGATCCTGAGGCAGTCCGTCGACCGCGGTCGGCAAGTCTTTGCGCTTAATGCGCGTTCAGCGACGTCTTAACACTTTCGTATCTGATCACGATGAGTGCCCGCAAACGCGCCGCCGAGGCTTGTGCATCCTGTAGCAAACTTTATGCGGTCAAAAAAATTTCGGTTCCACTCTACACTGGTGCAACTTTGATTTGAAGTGGGCCGCCTCAGGGCAACAAAATTAAAACATGCAAGGGCGAGGTCACTGCCGCGTGACCGGCCTGTCAGATTATTTTGAATGTCGAGGGACAAAGCCAATGAATTTAGCCACTTACCGCGAACACGAGCATCGATCCGACGCGCTCTTTCACCAACTTTCCGCCATTTGCGATCGCGCCGTATTGATAGTTTCGAACGCCGTCGTGGTGTTTGCCAACGATTCAGCCATTGGCATGCTAGGCGCCGTAAATAGCAAACAGGTGGTGGGACAGTTGGTTGCTCGCTTCGGCCTCGCGCCGGCTGATACCGTGGTGGTTGAGAGCGCCCGCTCGTCGTTCACGGATTGCAAAGTTGCGCGACTGGATGGCAGCGATGTCACGGCGAGCGTCACGCACATGCCGTGCACTTTCTCCAATGAAGTCGCCACGCTTGTGGTGATGCGGGACATTGGAGAGCGTCAGCGACTTGAGGGACGCATGCAATTTCTCGTGCGTCATGACCTGCTCACCGAACTTCCAAATCGCACCGATTTTCGGGATAGGCTGGTCGGTGCAATGGCCCGAGCAAAGCGAAACGCAAGACAGGTTGCGGTAATACTGATCAACGTCGACCATTTCAAGGCGGTTAATGCGAAGTTCGGAAGCGAATTGGCCGATCTTGTGCTGCAAGAGCTGGCTCGTCGCCTCAAGGATGTGATTCGACAAGCTGACGCGGTAGCTCGCGTGGCCGGCGACGAGTTTGGTCTGATTCTGGAAGCAATTGACGAGCGTGAACAGGCCGCCGTTGTTGCCAATCGCATGCTCGCCAGCATCAAACTTCCATTCGAAATCGGCGGTGAGCGAATTGAAATTTCCGTCAGCGCCGGCATCGCTGCGTTCCCGACCGATGCGCGCGATCTCGATACGCTCATCAGGATGGCAGACGTCGCGATGTATGCGGCAAAAGAAACGGGGCGCGGCGTATTCCGCCTCTATTTCCCCGAGTTTGAAGAGCGCTCTCGTCGAGACCAAATGCGGATTGCGCAAACCGCGATCCGACTGGCGACGCTTACGGAGCGGGAACGCGAAGTCATGGAGGTTCTAGTCGAAGGCAATTCGAGCAAGGCGATCGGATACCTTCTCGGCACAAGTGCCAGAACGATAGAAAATCATCGAGCGAAAGTGATGGCCAAGATGCAGGCGGACTCGCTTCCGGATCTCGTACGAATGGTGTTGCATTTAAAGCGGTAAGTCTCCGTGACATTCGTACGAGCAAGTTCAGAGCGCCGCAATTTGTGCAATCTATTCAGTGAGCACCAGCTGGGGCATGCCCTCGCGTTCGATCTCGGCCACGGCCATTCGCAGCGCTCGCGATGGTGCCACACCACGACCGATGTGATGCACCATTCTTGAGCGTGTGTCATCGACAAGCACTTGGCTGAACTGGGGAAGATCTCGATTGAACTGCACGTGGCGCAACTTGATTTCCGCGACCGTCGCAGACAAACTTTTCTCCTCAACCTTCCACGAATACACCATTTCAACCGGTAGCGCTGCGGCTCCATTCTGCTGTCGCCGTATGTCATCCAGGCTGATTGCTGAAGCCGGCAGCAAAAGCACACTCATGACCATAAAACGCGCCAACCAGGCCGTAGAAAATGCTGCGACGGTTGGGCGGCGCTGCGTGCCTTCGTAGCAAAAATTCCTTTGACCGCGATTGTTGGTAACGTTCTTCATGACAGACTCCATGATGCGACAAATGAATCGTAGTCCGACGCGTAGTGCGTGCAAAGCGTAGAAATACGCACATCGCCAATTGAGTGTTGCCGCAGCGAGGAAAGGCGCCCTCCGCAAAGCGTTGCGCGGAGCGACGCCGCGCCCAAGCAGATCGTCCAATCGAACCTGTACGATTTTGCCAAATACTTAGAGGGCGGTAAATTGAGATAGGGTCAGGAAAACGCAGATGTAATCGCTACGCCGACGAAGGCCGGGGCCCACGCCCGCTGCAAGTCATTAGTTACGGAGTGGGCGCAGATGCTGGGCATCAATGGTGTGGCGGGAAATTTCAATTGTTCCGCGTCTCCGTAGCCTATCGATGAACAAATTGGCGGAAAGTTTCCATCCGCAGCCCAGTGCTAAACTGCTTTGGAAAATTTTGTCGTTGCCTCTGGCTACTTCGGTGTACTCGGGCATGCATCAGCCTCCACGTCCCACTACACGCAAACCTATTCACGAACGTTTCCGCAACAGATTCATGACCACCCCTCGCACGACCACCAAATCTCCGCACAAAAAAATGCGGCCTCTGCCCGCCATAATCTTTGCCAGCCGCTGGTTGCAACTGCCCCTTTATCTTGGCTTGATTGTCGCCCAGATGGTCTACGTGTTTCACTTCTGGGTCGAGCTGGTTCACCTGATTGAAGCTGCGTTTGGCTCTGTCGACGCGGTGCGAATCATCGCCGCGGCGGTGCAACCGTGTGACGCAAATCAGGCGGCGCTGGCAGGTAAGCTATGCGCGGCTGCGCCAACCAAGCTCACCGAAACATTAATCATGTTGCTGGTGCTGGGCTTGATCGACGTGGTGATGATCTCGAACCTGCTGATCATGGTCATCGTTGGTGGCTATGAAACCTTCGTCTCGCGCATGGATCTTGAAAATCACCCTGATCAGCCGGAATGGCTGTCGCATGTGAACGCGTCGGTGCTCAAAGTCAAGCTGGCCACTGCAATCATTGGCATCTCGTCAATTCACCTATTAAAAACGTTCATCAATGCCGAGCAGTACAGCGAAAAAACCTTGATCGCGCAGACGACCATTCACGTGGTGTTTCTGCTCTCCGCAATTGCCATCGCATATACCGACAAGTTGATGTCTCCGCCGCCCTCTGCGCACTGATACCTGTCGCCCCCCCACTTCGCACAGCATTCACGCCATGCCTACTCCTATCAAGTACCTCGACTTTGTTGAGTCCATTCGCGCTGCATTGCAGTTCATCAGCTTCTACCACCCACAGGACTACATCGAGCATCTCGCCCGCGCGTACGAGGCCGAGGCGTCGCCCGCAGCGAAGGATGCGATTGCGCAAATCCTGACCAATTCAAAGATGTGTGCCGAGGGTCATCGGCCAATCTGTCAGGACACCGGCATCGTCAACGTGTTCCTGAAAATCGGTATGGACGTGCGGCTGGAGGGCTTTCCGGGCTCCGTCACCGATGCCGCAAACGAGGGCGTGCGTCAGGCGTATCTCGACCCGGATAACAAGCTGCGCGGCTCGATCGTCGCCGACCCTGAATTTGTCCGCAAAAACACCGGCGACAACACGCCCGCCGTGGTTCACATGGAACTGGTGACCGGCAACACCATTGACGTGAACGTCGCGGCCAAAGGCGGCGGCAGCGAAAACAAGAGCAAATTCGTGATGCTGAATCCGAGCGATTCACTGGTCGACTGGGTGCTGAAAACGGTGCCGACGATGGGCGCGGGTTGGTGCCCGCCAGGCATGCTCGGCATCGGCATTGGTGGCACGGCGGAAAAGGCGATGTTGATGGCCAAAGAAGTGCTGATGGAGCCGATCAACATGTACGAGTTGCTCAAGCGCGGTCCGCAAAACAAGACCGAAGAATTGCGCATTGAGCTCTATCAAAAGGTCAACGCCCTGGGCATTGGCGCGCAGGGCCTGGGTGGCCTGTCCACGGTGCTCGACATCAAGATCGCGATGTACCCGACGCATGCGGCAGGCAAGCCGGTTGGCATGATTCCAAACTGCGCAGCGACGCGGCATGCCCACTTCGTGCTGGATGGGTCTGGCCCGACGTACTGCGAACCACCACCGCTGTCGACATGGCCGGACGTGCACTGGACGCCGGATGTCAAAACGTCCACGCGCGTCAATCTGGACACGCTGACCAAAGCGGAGGTCGCCAGCTGGAAGCCGGGGCAAACGCTGTTGCTCAACGGCAAGATGTTGACCGGTCGCGACGCGGCACATAAGCGCATTAGCGAGATGCTGGCGAAGGGTGAAAAGCTGCCTGTCGATTTCGCCAATCGCGTGATTTATTACGTCGGCCCCGTCGATCCTGTGCGTGACGAAGTCGTCGGCCCCGCAGGCCCCACCACCGCGACACGAATGGATAAATTCACCGAGATGATGCTCGCCAAAACCGGCCTCATCGCGATGATCGGCAAAGCCGAGCGTGGCCCGACGGGCATCGAGGCGATCAAGAACCACAAGGCGGCGTATCTGATGGCCGTCGGCGGCGCGGCATATCTCGTGTCAAAAGCGATCATCGGAGCCAAAGTATTGGGCTTCGAGGACCTCGGCATGGAGGCGATTTACGAGTTTGAGGTGCGCGACATGCCGGTGACCGTGGCGGTGGATTCGAACGGCACCAGCGTGCATGAAACCGGGCCGAAAGAATGGCAGAGTCGAATCGGCAAGATTGCAGTGGTGACCGCGTAAACTGCTCACGGGGTTCATGCGAGACTACTTCACTCCGTTCGCCGCCTTGCTGCTGGCGGCTTGTCTGGGTGCGCTCGCTTTCGGCATTTGGCTCGGCAGCCGACGCACGCGGCGCACGCTGCAAACGCTAACCGATGCGACGCGTTCGCTATCGCAGGGAGACTTTCAGATCGAGGTGCCCATTCGCTCGCGCGGCCCGGCCGGCGAACTAGCGCGTGCCTTCAACGAAATGGCGCATCAGCTCGCAGCTAGCCGCGCGCAAATTACAAACTACCAAAAGTCGCTTGAGACCCGTGTGCGCGAGCGTACCAAGGATTTGCACTCGGCGACACTTCGGGCAGTGCAAATCGCGCAAACCGACCCGCTCACGGGGCTGCCGAATCGATTGCTGTTTCGGACTAAACTTGAAGAAGCCATCAAGGCGGCCACCTCCGACAAGACCCGCGTGGCGGTGCTGTTTGTCGATCTTGACTACTTCAAATCGTTTAATGACAGCCTGGGCCACGATGCTGGCGACGAAGTACTGCGCGTGGCCGCAGTGCGACTAAAAAATGCGATCCGGCAAAACGATCTGGTCGCTCGATTCGGTGGCGACGAATTTGTGGTGCTCATTTCTCGCCTCGAGGCGCAACATGCCGACCAGGTCGCACTCAACGTCGCCGAGGGTATCGTTGAAAATCTGAATCAGCCCATCGAGGTGTCTGGTGCAAGACACAGTCTGCCGGTCTCCGTGGGCATTGCGCTCTATCCGCAAGACGGCACCGACGCCGCCGATCTGCTCAAAAATGCCGACACCGCGATGTACGCGGCCAAGCAGGCGGGCCGTAACCGAATTGAGCATTATTCAGGCGGCTCCAGCCGCCAGCAGGCGCAACGCTTGCAGTTTGAAACAGACATACGGCGCGGAATTGCGGCGGGCGAATTTTTCCTGATGTTTCAGCCACAGGTGGATGCGGCAACCGGCTCACCGACCGGCCTTGAGGCGCTGCTTCGCTGGCGCCATCACATCCGCGGCCTGATTCAACCGGGCGAGTTCATCACCGTCGCAGAGGAAAGCGGCATCATTAATCAGCTTGGGCAGCGGGCGCTGGAAATGGCCTGCGAACAATTCAAAGTCTGGCAATCAAAGGACATCCATTCACGAATTTCAGTTAACGTTTCGGCTCGTCAGTTGCAGGATCCAAACTGGCTTCGATCGGTGGATTCCGTGATCCAGAAAACTGGCATTCCACCCAAGTATCTTGATCTGGAAATCACTGAATCGATGCTGGTCGGCAATCCGCAAAATGTGATCGATACGCTTGACACGCTTGGCCAGATGGGTGTCACACTGACGCTCGATGATTTCGGCACCGGATACTCAAGCCTGAGCTATCTGACGCGCCTGCCCTTTCACACCATCAAAATCGACCGCAGTTTCGTTCAGCACATCGACGAAAAACCGCGACGTGGCATCGTGCAGGCCATCGTTGCGATTGCCCACACTCTGGGCATGCGAGTCATCGCCGAGGGCGTTGAAACACCACTGCAGCTCTCGATTATTCGCGATCTCGGCTGCGAGGAAATTCAGGGCTTTTATGTATCCAAACCTCTGGAGGCATGCTCCATTGAGGGATGGTGGAGAACCCAGCTCGATAACGTCGGCGTGATGACGCTGTAGAGCCAATCAAGCGCGCGGCAAGGTCACGCCGCTCTGCCCCTGATACTTCCCGCCACGATCTTTGTATGACGTGCCGCACACTTCGTCGCTTTCAAAAAACAGCACTTGCGCGCAGCCCTCGCCAGCGTAAATTTTTGCAGGTAGCGGCGTGGTGTTCGAGAACTCGAGCGTCACATAGCCTTCCCATTCCGGCTCAAACGGGGTTACGTTAACGATAATGCCGCAGCGCGCATACGTGCTCTTGCCCACGCAAATGGTCAGCACGCTGCGTGGGATTCGGAAGTATTCGACGGTACGTGCCAATGCGAACGAGTTCGGCGGAATGATGCACACGTCGCCCTTGAAATCGACGAACGATTTTTCGTCAAACGCTTTCGGGTCAACAATTGTCGAATTGATGTTGGTGAAGATTTTGAATTCATTGGCGCAGCGAATGTCGTAGCCATAACTCGAGGTGCCGTACGACACAATCTTCTGCCCGTTCACAAAACGTACCTGATCCGGCACAAACGGCTCAATCATTTGTGTTGTCTCGCACATGCGGCGAATCCAGTGGTCAGACTTGATGGACATATTGAAAACGGGCCAGAGGCAAAATGTGAAAGTCCTCTATTGTAGAAAGCGGCTCGACTTCGCCTTGTTGATGACTATCTGCCCGCCCCTGCCTCCAGCATCACCATGACCGGCACCCACCACACTTATCTGTCGCTGGCGCAAGCCCGCACGCTGCAACTGGCAGCGATGGGCCTGCTCTCACCACCCAAACGTGTGGCGCG
The DNA here is from genome assembly GCA_043719085.1 of Burkholderiales bacterium. Taxonomy (GTDB): domain Bacteria; phylum Pseudomonadota; class Gammaproteobacteria; order Burkholderiales; family Casimicrobiaceae; genus Casimicrobium. Next base: position 23,287 of record JAYSUK010000310.1, read on the forward strand.
CAAAGCGGACGTGCTGGCTACCATACGATCAATGAATATGCTGCAGATCGACACGATTCACATCGTCGCGCGCAGCCCATATTTAGTGTTGTGGAGTCGCGTTGGGGACTATCCGTTGCGGTGGCTGGACGAGTTGCTGGCGGAAGGCGCGCTATTCGAATACTGGTCGCACGCGGCCTGCTTTTTACCGACTGAGTCCTATCCGGGCTATCGACGGCAGATGTTGCATCTGGAGGCGGTCGGGCACCAGCGCGCGGCGCAGCGCCTCGCTGACGATCCGGTCGCCCATCTCGAACTCATGGAACACGTGCGTGCAGCCGGCCCAGTCCAGGCCACCGACTTTGACCACGTCGATGGCCGCAAAGGCAAGGGCTGGTGGGACTGGAAACCCGACAAACTTCGGCTTGAAACGCTATTCACCGCCGGGGAACTTATGGTTCGGCAGCGCCACAATTTTCATCGAATTTACGACGTGCGAGAGCGGGTTCTACCGCCACACCTGCTCAACGACGAGGCGGTGCCAAGCCAGGATGCGGTGCATCGTCAATGGACGCTCGCTGCGGTTAAAGCAATGGGGTTCGCGCCGGCGCGCTGGATAGGCGATTACTTTCGCCACGCCGGGCGTGTTCCGCTGCCGCACCCAAAGGCACTGGTCGAATCGGGCGAGTTGTTGCATATTCAGGTGGAGGGCATTGCTCAGGGTGCCTACGTTCACCCGGATCACATGAAGCTGTTGTGGGCTGCTCAAAAGGGGCAACTTCAAGCAAGTTACAGTACGCTGCTGTCGCCCTTCGACCCGCTTGTTTGGGATCGCGAACGCGCGCTGGCGCTCTTTAACTTTGACTACCGCATCGAGTGTTACACGCCCGAGGCCAAGCGAAGGTATGGATATTTTTGTTTGCCTATTTTGGTGCGTGGCGCGCTGGTGGGGCGGCTCGATGCAAAGGCGCACCGGAATGAACGAGTATTTGAAATCAGAACGTTGCATCTGGAGCCCGATGTGTCGGTTGATGAGATGCTGGTCGCCGACATCGCTGACGTCATCAGTCGATGCGCGCGCTGGCACCAAACGCCAAACGTCAGCGTGACTCAAACCGCCCCGCCCCGCTTGCGCCACCCGCTACGCCGGGCGCTTGTGCAACAGAGCCATTCGGCGCACCAACCGCCTGCGGGCCAATGAGGGCTTCGATCGACCGTAGCGAGGTGTGCATCGACGTCGTCGGCACCACCCTGGTCTGCCTTTGGCAGCGCATGCTGTTTTGGCCCGAGCAACGCACCCTGTTCGTCGCCGACGTGCATCTTGGCAAGGCGGCGAGCTTTCGAGCGACTGGGATAGCGCTGCCCACAGGCCATTCGGCTCACGACCTTGACCGCATAGCAGCACTTTTAGTCGGGCTACGAGCCACGCGCCTGGTCATTCTGGGCGACTTGGTGCACGCGCGCACAAGTTATACCGATGCGCTTGATCGCAATTTCAGAATTTTCCGAGCGCTTCACGACTCGGTCGACATGATTTTGGTGCGCGGCAATCACGATCTTCACGCCGGAGATGCGCCGTCGGCTTGGGGGCTGAGGTTTGTGGCCGAGCCTTATGCGCTGGGCCCGTTCGCATGCACCCACGCACCCGGAACGGCGGACGGCACAGGCTACGAGCTCGCGGGGCACCTCCACCCGGCGATGCGCGTACAAACTGCTCTTGATGGCATCACCTTGCCGTGCTTTTGGCAGCATGCGAACGGCATTGTGTTGCCAGCGTTTGGCAGCTTGACCGGCAATCACGCGCTCCGCCTGCAGCCGCTTGAGTGTGCTGTGGTCATCGCGGGGCGACAACTTCACGAAATTAAATATCGCGAATAAAGCTGTGGACAACTCCGGGGAAACTCACGCCAAACTGTGGGCAGTTAGTCGCTTTGGCAGCGTGAAGCCTTGACCCACGGGGCATTGCGGCGAGGCGACTCGGTCAGACCGATGAAAAAAACCAAAAGAACCCCATATGTTGTGGTGAAGATGCCCCTTGACCACTAGATGTTGTTGGTCGTATCCTTCACGTATTCACTCAATTTAACCTCTTTATCGTCGCTGCTTTGCGGTGAGGTCGTACGATTTGCGATATCCGTTTTGGGTTTGCTGCACGGTTTTTAGTAAGCGCAACGAGCAAATAATCACGCCCCGGCCAACGGCATCACATTTCACCGGAGACACGCTGATGACGATTTGGAATTTCTTGAGTTGAGCAGACCAAAAGGGCGGGCTGGGAGGCTCGAGCGAAGCAATTGCCAACGGGAAATGACGATTCGCCAGCGGTATGTCGCTGACACCGCGAGCTTTGAGCCCCACACACAGATGAAACATAGAATTTTGGAGACGACTACATGCTCGAAACGGCACCCGGCCTTACCGCCACTGGCAGCGGCTTCGGCAAACCTGCCGCGAATCCTGCTTTGAGCCCAACCACTTTGGGTTTGGTTACAGGGGGCTCGAGTGCCACGCCCGAGTTAGCCCGTGCCACTCTTTACAAAGTGATCCGTCGCAATGGCTCGGTGGTCAGCTTTGAGCCGGGCAAGATCACGGTCGCGATGACCAAGGCCTATCTTGCTGCGCACGGCAATCAAAGCGCCGCGTCTGCCCGCGCCCGCGAATTGACACAGCGCTGGACTGATGCGGTGATGCAGGCGCTGATGCGCGTCAAGCCTGAAGGCGGCGCGATTCATATTGAAGAAATTCAGGATCAGGTTGAACTCGCCCTGATGCGCTCCGGCGAACACGAAGTCGCCCGTGCCTATGTGCTCTATCGCGAAAAACGCACGCAAGAACGGGCGGCGCACGCAAAGACAAAAGAAGCCGATCAGGAGCCGATTCTGCATGTGGTCGAAGACGGCGTGCGTAAGCCACTTGATTTGTTGCGCCTGCGTGAATTGATTATTTCTTCGTGCGACGGCCTGCATGGCGCGGCCGATGCTGATGTGATCCTGAAGGCCACGCTAAAGGACCTGTACGACGGCGTGTCGGCCAAGGAAGTGCGCAAATGTGTGGTGCTCGCTGCACGTCAGTACATTGAAAAAGACCCGGCTTACAGCTTCGTGACGGCTCGCCTGCTGCTTGACTCGATCCGCTATGAAATTCTTGAAGAAGAAGCGTCGCAAGCGGACATGGCGACCAAATACGGAGAATACTTCCCTAAATTTATCAAGCACGGCATCAGCATTGGCCTGTTGAACCCCGAGCTCGCAAGCTACGATCTAGTTAAGCTCGGTGCAGCACTTGATCACACGCGTGACTTCAAGTTCGGGTTCCTTGGCTTGCAAACACTCTACGACCGTTACTTCCTCATTGATCGCTCTGGCAAAAACGGAGCGGATCGCCGCTTTGAAATGCCACAGGCGTTTTTCATGCGCGTCGCCATGGGCTTAGCGCTTAACGAGGCGGATCGCGAAGCACGCGCAGTCGAGTTCTATCAACTGCTGTCGAGCTTTGACTTCATGTCGAGCACGCCAACGCTGTTCAACTCGGCTACACATCGTTCACAGTTATCCAGCTGCTATCTGACCACCGTTGCCGACGATCTCGACGGCATCTATGAGGCAATCAAAGAGAACGCGCTGCTGTCCAAGTTTGCTGGCGGCCTCGGCAACGACTGGACACCGGTGCGCGCCATGGGCTCGCACATCAAGGGCACCAACGGCGAGTCGCAAGGCGTAGTGCCGTTCCTAAAAGTCGTGAACGATACGGCGGTGGCCGTGAATCAGGGCGGCAAGCGCAAGGGCGCGGTGTGCACCTACCTTGAAACCTGGCACATGGATATCGAGGAATTTCTCGAACTGCGCAAGAACACCGGCGACGACCGTCGTCGCACGCATGACATGAATACCGCCAACTGGATCCCCGATCTGTTCATGAAGCGGGTGATGGAAAACGGCCCGTGGACGTTGTTTTCGCCAGCGGATACACCCGATATTCATGACCTGTACGGCAAGGCGTTCGAGGCTCGCTACTGCGAATACGAAGCCAAAGCGGCGCGTGGCGAAATCAAGCTGTTCAAGACCGTTCAGGCGACCACGCTGTGGCGCAAGATGCTCACCATGTTGTTCGAGACGGGCCATCCGTGGATCACGTTTAAAGACCCGTGCAATATTCGCTCGCCACAGCAGCATGTCGGTGTGGTGCATTCATCCAATCTGTGTACCGAGATCACGCTGAACACCAGCGATACCGAGATCGCCGTCTGCAATTTGGGATCTGTCAATCTCGTCAATCACATGACGCAAGCGAAAGGCGACGCCAATGGTGGCGTGGGTGGCTTTGTGCTCGATCACACCAAGCTGCAAAAGACCATCCGCACCGCGATGCGCATGCTTGACAACGTGATTGACATTAATTACTACGCAGTCAAAAAAGCACGCACATCGAATTTGAAGCATCGCCCCGTGGGTCTTGGCATCATGGGCTTTCAGGATGCGCTGCATATGATGCGCACGCCCTACGCCTCGCAAGACGCGATGGAATTCGCGGATCGCTCGATGGAAGCGGTTTGCTTTTATGCGTATCTCGCGTCAACCGAACTTGCCGAAGAGCGCGGACGCTACAGTTCGTACAAAGGGTCACTGTGGGATCGCGGTATCCTGCCGTACGACTCGCTTAAATTGCTGGCGCAAGAGCGCGGCGGTTATGTCGAGGTCGATCAATCAATCACGATGGATTGGGACTCACTGAAAGCTCGCATCAAGATTCATGGCATGCGCAACTCAAACTGCGTAGCGATTGCGCCTACAGCAACCATTTCCAACATCATTGGTGTATCCGCCTGCATCGAGCCGAACTACGAAAACTTGTTTGTCAAATCGAACCTGTCCGGCGAGTTCACTGTCATCAACGAGCACCTCGTCGATGACCTGAAAGCACTCGGTCTGTGGGACGAAGTGATGATTTCAGATCTCAAATATTTCGATGGAGCGTTGGCCAAGATTGATCGCATCCCCGATGACTTGAAAGCGAACTACGCCACCGCATTTGAGATGGATCCATCGTGGATTGTTGAAGCCGCGTCACGTCGCCAAAAGTGGATTGATCAGGCACAGTCGCTCAATATTTACATGGCTGGTGCATCAGGCAAAAAGCTCGATGAAACCTACAAGTTGGCGTGGACGCGTGGCCTAAAAACCACCTATTACTTGCGCACCATGGGCGCGACCAGCGCCGAGAAGTCGACCGGCAAGGGCGGCGAGTTGAACGCCGTATCCAGCTCTGGCGGTGCTCACAAAATTGCCACGGCAGCGGCAGGCCCGATTGTGGTGCCACCCCGTATGGTGCCAGCGAGCGAATCCGCGAATGCTGATTTGCCCGCCACCGACATGAAGTTTTGCAACATCGACAATCCCGACTGCGAGGCGTGTCAGTAACTCGGCGCAGAATCCTACTTTTCTTAGGCCCTAACCGAGCAATAATTAGCGTTGGGGGGCGCATCAGTATTCGCTGATGTTTGCTCAACAACCACTCTAACAGGAGACGATTATGGGTTTTTTCAGTTTTATTAAAGATGCCGGTGAAAAGCTTTTTGGCAGTAAAGACGCCGAGGCCGCAGCGGCCGCTGCAGCAGCAACTAACGACGAAGCCGCCAACGCCAAGCTTGATGCCACCAATCGCGCCGCAGGCGACGCTATTCAAAGCTACATCGAGGCTCAGGATCTGACCATCACGGGTCTCTTGGTCACCTTCGATGCGGCAAGTTCCACAGTCGCACTGTTCGGTGTCGCCGAAGATCAGGCAACCAAAGAAAAGGCGTTGTTGTGCGCGGGTAACGTTTCAGGCGTGTCAAATGTCACCGACAACATGTCTGTTGATCAGTCCGAACCTGAAGCAACTTATCACGATGTGGTGTCAGGCGACAACCTGTCGAAAATCTCCAAGGCCGCATATGGCGACCCCAATAAATACATGCTGATTTTCGAAGCTAACAAACCGATGCTTTCGCATCCAGACAAGATCTACCCTGGCCAGAAGCTGCGCATTCCACCGCTCTAAGCTGAAGAAAAAATACGTTGACGCCTCTCCTGTGCGGAGAGGCGTTGCGGTGAGGGAGTTGCAGTTCGCTACAGCACCCTGACCGCAGCGAATGTTGCTTTGCGGTTTGCGCCCTCGGGCGTAGACGGCCTCCCGAGCGAAGGGGGCGTGACGCGCGCTGTACGTGTGGTGATCTCCTTAGTTCGCGCTAGGCGGTCACTGCGTATTGCACACCCTTGGATTGAAATATTCGGTCGAGTGTGTGTACCTTAAGGAAGGGAGGTGATCTGTGGCAACAAAAGAGCATAAGTGGGAGTTCTACCAAGATAAGGCAGGCAAATACCGC
>JAYSUK010000032.1:0-6414 GCA_043719085.1 Burkholderiales bacterium
ACACTAGGCAGAGACGGCATTATTGTTGTCGAGCTGACCGACAAGAACCCGGAACTGGCAGCAACGCTGTGCAATGCAATCATTCAGGAAATGTATGTCGTTTCCCGTCGACTGGCGATCGACGAGCGCGACCGCCGCGAAAATTTTTACGCCCCCTGGCTCGCTGATGCGCGCGCACGGTTGGCTACCGCAGAGGCGGTGCTTAAAAAAGCGGAACTGCGAACCGGGCTTTCACGAATCAAAGGCCAAGAGGAAAGTCTCGTACTTTCTGCAGCTGAACTGCGCAGTCAAATCACACTTTTGGCCGCCACAGTGCAAGCGATGCGCGCCTATGCGACCCGTGAAAATCCTGAGTTGCAACGAGTGGAGGCTCAGCTTGCAGGGTTGCGAGGTCGACTCACGCAAATGGATCAGCGAACGGCCGGTGCTGCGACGTCGTTGCACGTTCCGTTGTCGGCGGCGGCAGAAAGTGCCGAAGAAATCGGACGACTGCGGCGAGACGCCAAGCTGCAGGAAACTCTACTCGATATGGTCTCACGCATTGCCGAATTGTCGAAGGTCGACGAGACTCGTGACCTGTCGCTCATCAAAATACTTGATCGCGCCATCACTCCCTCAAAGCCCATTAGTCCGCGTAAGACGATAAATGCAATTCTGGGCTGTGGTTTAGGTTTCTTTTTCGTCTGCGGTTTTGTACTGATTCGGCATCAACTACTTGCCCATCGTGCAACGTGGCCATTCTGGCAAGAGTTCAAGCGTCTGTTGAGAGCACGATCTTGAAATTGCGCAACCTTGGTGGTCTGTACGTCGTGCAGATTACCAATACGATCTTGCCACTTCTTACGGTGCCCTACCTTGCCCGGACGCTCGGCGTCGAAGGGTTTGGGCTGCTATCTTGGATTTTTGCGGCGACATTTCTTGTTGTACTGGCAACCGATAGCGGGATCAACGGAGTCGCCATTCGAGCACTGATTCATCGCCGCGATTGCCGGGAGAGCGTGCAAAAAATCTTTACGACGATTCAGGTCGTTCGCCTTTGCCTCGCCGCGCTGGGGTCTTGTATGTTGTGGCTGATTGTCATGGGCGTGGGCATAGCGACGGAGAAAATACCGCTGTTGGCATTGGGAATGCTAAATGTCCTGGGCACGTTATCTTTTCCCACTTACTTCTATGTCGCTATGGAGAAAAGCGAGCATACGGCGTGGTTGCACTTCACCGGCCGCTGCGTAGCGGTTGGGCTGGTTTTTGTTCTGGTTCGCGGCCCCGAAGATGTTGCAGTCGCGCTTGCACTGCAGAGCGGCGCCACCCTTTTCTCGGGATTGCTGGCGCACCTGCTGCGAGGCCCGCATGGCTTGCCGGCCTATGGTCTGTTCAGCGGGCGAGTCGCACGTGTACTAGTGCGACGTGCGCGGCCTTCGTACCTTCCCGAAATTCAACTGCACGCGATGGCCAGTATTCCGGTGCTGATACTGGGTTCCCTTGCCAGCGCTATTGATGCGGGGGTGTATGCACTCTGTGACAAGATTGCGAGAACGTGCTCGTCGCTATTCCAGCCGATTCTGCACGCGATGCTGCCGCGGTGGACGAAAGGCGGTCCAACCGTTGTGCCATCGATTAGCACCTTGATTCAGGAGCCGATATTGGCACGGGTTGGAGTTGTCGCGGTTTGTGCTGGGGTCGTGCTGTTTGCAGGTGCGCCTTACTGGGTGCAACTCGTGGCCGGCTCAAAATTCTCTGACCTCTCGACGCTCGGCACCGTCCTGCGCCTGTTGGCGATCTGGATGACTTTGCACACAATTTTGCGCGTAATGGAGGTCCGAGTATTTGTTGCGTCGGGGCGAACCGGAGACTACTGGCGCGCCATGCGCTGGGTACTTTCGCTGCAATGGGCCGTGCTTGTGCTCGGTGCGTCGCTTGCGGGCGCAGTGGGCGGGGCTGCTGCGATTGCGCTGTGCGAACTATTTTTCGTTTGGCGCCTTGGCGGCGCCATAAGGCACCTACGATGAAACTTCGAATATTTCACGTCAACACATTGCAGCCGCCAAATTTGATAGGCGGAGCGGAGCGCACCGTTTCGACCGTCACTCATTCGCTCGCGGCTCGGGGCCACTCAATACACGTGTTTTCGATCGCGCCGAAAGAGCAAGGTATTCGCCATGAAGTCAGCAACAACTATACCGGCACCTTTGTCGGCTTACAGAATTTTTACTGGCCATTTGATGACACGCGACGACCTTTTTATCAACGCCTCGCCTGGCACGCGAGAGATGCGTGGAATCCTGCAATGGGAAAAATTTTCGGCTCGTACATCGACGCGGAAAAGCCCGATGTAGTGGTGACGCACAACCTGCAGGGCTGGTCGTGCAATATATGGAAACAAGCGGCAGAACGCAAAATTCCAGTCATACATGTCATTCACGATCAGTCACTCATTTGTCCACAGACCGCGATGTTTCGCAATGGTAGAGCTTGCGAATCACAGTGTTTTTCGTGTGATGCTCTAAGCGTCACACGCCGTGCGACTCAAAACAATGTTTCAGCGGTGGTGGCGGTTAGTCAGGCAATCCTCCAACGCAATGAGCACTACGGAATGTTTGCCGACGCCAAACAAAAAAAAGTCATCTACAACACGTGGCGTGGCGCTTGGCCCGCTCGGCGGACACCATTACCGATCGAAGCAAACCCGCATGCGGGTCTGACTGTCGGATTTATGGGGCGCATCGAAGGTGAAAAAGGAATTGACGTGCTGTGCGATGCGTGGCGTCAGCTCCAACGCTACGGCATCAAATTGTTGATTGCTGGTACGGGACGACCCGAATATGTTGAGTATTTGCAACAGCACTATGGCGTGCCATCCTCTAGTTTTCTAGGAATGCAAAAACCCGAATTATTCTTTCCCAAAGTCGATCTTGTGGTGGTGCCGTCGCGTGCGTTCGAGGGGCTCGGCAACGTCGCGTTTGAGGCCATGGTTTTTGGCCGTCCGGTCATTGTTTCTGATCAGGGTGGCTTACCCGAAATTCCCGACGCGAGCTGTGGATTGGTTACACCGAGCGAAGACGTCCCGGCGCTAGTTAAAGCCATACAGTCCTTTGCTGACTCGATACCGAATCTGATCACCAAAAGCGAAGGCGCTCACCTGCGAGGCCAAGCGTTTCACCCCGATCATCAGGCGGATGCCTATGAATCGCTCATCACCGATGTACTTGAAAAATCAAAATGAGCCGACTGCGTCATCGGCCCAGCCCGCGTGGCTGGATAACCTTCAGGTGCTGGCTGCACTCGCATTCTTGTTATCCACTACGTTTTCCGGTCCAGTGCGCTGGATACTTGCAAGCGCCGGGCTGGCGGCCGTGGCGTACGTGCCTATTGTGGGCGGGCTCGGCGTAGCGGTACTCACGCTTTGCTGGCATTTCATGTTTGGCGCATTTGGCGCTCGGGCGCTTCTGCTGGTTGGCGTCCTCTGCTACTCGATCTTTATTGGCCTGATATTTATTCCGAATCCGCAGCAGGTTGCGTTTGCAGTGTATTTATTAATTCCCCTCTATCTAGGTCTGCTTCTGGCGCCTGCGTGGCAAAGAATAATCAACTGGAAACGGGGTGCATTCTTGCTTTGGACGGCAGTCGTTGTTGCCGTAATACTTAATCCATACCTCGCGTATCCGTGGGTGGGATTCGAGTACTCGGTGGGCGGCGTGTCGGTTGAAACCGGTCGCGAGTGGTGGTCAGGCGACGTGCAACGATACAGCGGCGTGGCGCGAGCCTCGTTTGATGCGGCCATTCAAGCGGTGATTCTCATGACGGTAGCCGCAGCAAGCACCGAGAGACGATCCCGCCGATTATTAATGTACGCAACGACTGCTTACTGCATCTGGCTTACCAACTCCAAGACGGTTCTTGTGGTTCTCGCGATTGTTGTGATTTGCATCGAACTGTCCGACGCGTGGGCCAATCGTTTACGGGTTCCCGCAGTCGCGACACTTGTTGGCTTCGGATGGGCGATGCCGCTAGTCGGCGTGGTTTTTTTGCCCAGGCTGAACGCGCTCAACACAATGTCCTCGCTACACTCTTACGAGGATCGTCTTCGAAACATGTGGCCGGAAGCCTTTAATCTCTGGATGCGGGATGGATGGTGGCTCACAGGGCGGGGACTCGGAGGTCTGGGAACGGCGCAAACCTACTTTGAGTCACACCTGTTTAACGCCGGTGACAACCTTCATCTCTACCTCTTTGTATGTCTGGGAATACTTGCAGCTCCACTTATCTTGCACGTGTGCTGGCTGGTTGCACGATCACCGGTTGGCGCTGCGCGAAGTCAACGCATCCCACTGGTACTTTTCATTGCCGCGTTGACGTATGGGCTGACAGCGAATGCCATCGAAAGCGCACCCATTGCCCTCATACTGGGATTCGTGGGCCGCGTCGCCAGCGACCGATCGATAGGCGTTACTGGCGGGCGTAATGCGGTTGCGTGATTCCTGTATTCGCGTATGTGTAGTCGCTCTGGTGTCGGCGGTGGTGTGGGTGAGCGTAGCGTCGTCGACACCGGGCTTTGCACAAACGCTCGCGATTGGTGCCGTGACACCGGAGAAGCCCCCGCCAGTGGTCGGTATTTCAACGCACTTTGCACAAGGACAAGGCGATCCATCGACGCACATTCCACGAATGAAACAGAATGGTTGGGGTGCGTTGCGAGACGAGGCTTTTTGGTCGCATACCGAAAGGTCTCCCGGCCATTTTGTCGTCCCGCGCCCGATTCAAGGCACGTTGGCCGTCGCGCGACAACACGGCATGACAACGACACTTCTGCTCGGCTACGGCCATCCTGCCCACACCCGTGGCGTTAAGCCAACAACGGATGAACAACGAGCCGCGTTTGCAAAGTATGCGCGCTTCATTGCCGAGCAGACCAAAGATCTAGTCGACGCACTTGAGATCTGGAACGAATGGGACATCGACATCGGCGGCGGCGTGGACGGTACACCTGAGGACTACATTGCGTTGCTGCGCGAAGTTGTTCCGCACATTCGCAAGGCGGCACCTAAGGTGAAGATTATCGGCGGATCGCTCACCCCGGAGGGAGTTGATCGCGGGTACCTGCGAGCATTAGTGAACTTGGGCCTGCTTGACTGGCTCGATGGCATTTCAGTTCATGCGTACGTGTGGTCTCGCAGCGCAAATACGCCCCAAGACGCCGCCAACTGGGTGAGCAGCATCCTCAGCTACACGCGAGGCAAACCCATTTACGTGACGGAAATTGGATGGCCGACACACAACAGCTCTTTTCAAGGACGGGGTGGAGTTTCAGAACTAACGCAGCGAGAGTACGTTTGTAAGACTGTCTCGATGATGGCCGCAATACCGAGCGTTAAGTCCATTTATTTTTATGGATTGCTTGACTCGGGTACAGATTCTGGCAACCCAGAACATCGATTCGGTCTCATTCGCCGTGATGGAGAATCCCGCCCCGCGTTTGCGTTGAAGGCCTGCCCGATTTGAGCCCCTGATCGATTGCTTCTCGAAACTGCACGTCAAAACGATCACAATTGAAAGCTAGAGCGTGCTCTCGGCAGTTTGCAGCGAGCAGCAACCCCTCGGGCAGTTGCTCAAACTTCACAACCGCCGCCCGAACCGCTGCACTGCTTTGCTCATAAAAATACAGTCCCGTAGGCTTGGACGTGGCCATTGGCGTGTCCAAAGAGGCGTCTGCAGGATCGACAACGGGCACCACCGTTTCCAGTGATCCACCGCTGCCGAATGCGATTACAGGTGTCCCGGTGGCCTGTGCTTCCAACGGGACAATACCGAAGTCTTCGTAAGCCGGAAACAACAGCGCGCGAGCGCCTGCCACGAGGTCGCGCATTTCCGAAAACGGCTGACGCCCCAAGAAACTGACGTTAGCCGGCGCAGCACTGCGCAGGGCGTCCAGCTGGGGGCCATCTCCTACAACGATCAAGCGCTTGTCGGGCATCTCACGAAACGCATCAACCAGAATATCGATTTTTTTGTAAGGAACAATTCGCCCGACACTCAGGTAGTAGTCGCCCTTGGTCGCGTTGAACGCGAACGCACCGACGTCTACAGGCGGAGCAATGACGATTGACTCCCGCCGATAACATCGCCAAATTCGATCGGCAACAAATTTTGAATTAGCAACGAAAAGATCAACGTTGTTGGCGGTACGTTCATCCCATTGTCGGATGTGGTGCAGCTGCCAGCGAGCCAGCATGCCTTTGAGGCCCCGATTCAGGCCGGAATCAGCCAACGCGCTGTGCTGCATATCCCACGCGTAGCGCATCGGCGAGTGGCAATAGCAGACATGTTTTTGTCGTGGTGCGGTGATCACACCTTTGGCAACGCTGTAGTGACTGGAGATGATGAGGTCATACTTCGCCAGATCAAATTGCTCGATAGCAT
>JAYSUK010000311.1:0-9192 GCA_043719085.1 Burkholderiales bacterium
GAGCCACTTCGTTGTGATCGGTGTCGGTCACCTGTTTGGCGAAAACAATTTGCTCGACGCGCTGGCTAAGAAGGGTATTAAAGCCAAACGGGTGGAGTAGTCCGAAGACCCAAGCTAGCCGGTTTTCCCCGTACCGCCCACCTTGGGGGCCTGCCGGATGGCGCGCGGCTTGAACTCAAACCTGAACGTTGCTTCCGTGCTGCCCGTGGCAGAGATGGAAACCTTTTGCAGCAATGGCGGTTTGTATTGCCCGAGATCGGGGTGCCACGCGGTGGCCTCGTAGTCGCCAGGTGGCAGGTTCTCAATTTTCGCGATACCGGTGCTCGCGGCAGTGAGCGCAAACCATGGGGTGTCGGCCACGTAAACATAGGCGCGCATCCAGTCGTGCAGAATGCAATACGCGACCACGGCGCCTTCCTTGTCGAAACGAATTGGGGCGGGCGTATCACCCGGTTTATGTACCGCGATCTCGAACGGCTTGCTGCTCGAAAACGACTTGATGTGGTGCTCAACCTTGTCGCGATTGGAAAATACAACGCTGGAGCCCAAGCGCACCACCGAAATGTAGGGCTTGAACGTTAGATCTTGCTGGCTAACGACAATCACCTCCGCCGGCGTGATCGGCGCTGCGCGTCCGATGGGTTTCACCGAAATCACCACATTTGCCAGCGCCTGACCGTCGCGATCACCCGCGAGCGCAACCAAGGTGCCCGCATGTGCAGCACTCATCACCATCGACGCAGCGAATGCAGTGCCGACGAGCCGGATGCCCGGGCGGTTAACTCGTTTGGTTGTCATCGGGTCACCACATCTCGATGCATGGGCGCGAGCTTTGCAATCAATTTATTTTGTTGGTAGGTTGGCACACGGGCAGCGGTCAGCGCGTCCTGCAAATCTTCGGCCAGCGCGTTGAAATCAGCCGTTGCGACTTTCATGTCTTTGTGCGATTCCTTCATCGACTTGCCCGCATATTTGCATCCACCGCCCAGCACATCACAAAACTGATCGGTCAACATCGCCTCCAGACGCTCAACATCAGCATCTTTGAAGAAAGCACTGATGCGCGGATTTTTTTGTATGCGCTCGACAAAGTCATGAGTGATTTTGCCCAAGCCTTCGTAGCCGCCATAAGCGGCAAGCGCGGCCTCGTTAGGTGCCTGCGCGGACACGGCCATGGCCGTGGCAAAACCGAGCAGTGCAGTGATAGAGGATGAACGGTGTGACATTGCGAGGCCCCTGTGCGTGATGACGATTGGGTGATGTACGTGATTGATTCGTAGGTGGTTTTTAAGTGCCCATCAAGGCGCGCATCAGTTCCGCCTCAATCCGTCAAATACGCGTTAGTCGCACGCAGGTCGTCCTCAGACAGCACGCCGGCAGCCGCTTTCAAACGCAAATTGTTGAGCAGCGTGTTGTAGCGAGCAAGTGCCAAGTCGCGCTGCACCTGGGTCACCTGTTGCTGCGCGTTAAGCACGTCGAGATTGGTGCGCACACCGACCTCAAGCCCGAGCTTGGTGGAGGCGAGCAGCGTTTCCGCTGACTTGAGTGCTTGTTGCTGTGCTGAAACGCTGGCCACGCCACTGGTCACGCCCAGGTAGGACTGGCGCACGCCCAATCCGGCAGCGCGGCGTGCCGTTTCAACATCATTCCGGTTCTTGTCGACCAGCGCCAGCGTCTCGCGGATGCGGGCATTGACCCCGCCAGACACATCGAACGGCCAGTTAAACGTCACGCCAATGACGCCCGAGTTGGTCCAGGTGCCAACACCACTGCTCGCGCTGCCGGTGGCTTGCGAATGCGCGACCGTTGCAGTTGCATCAAGCGTCCAGTCTTTTCCTGTTTGCGCCCGCTTGATGTCGTACTCAGCAATTGCTTGCGCTTGCTGCGCGATGCGTACGCCAAATGCGCCGGTCTCGGCGCGGGTCACCCAGGCTTCCATATTCGCGGGGCTGGGTGCGGGCACCTGCGCATTCAGGCGCAGCCGCTTCAGGTTAGTCTCATAACGACCGACCACGTTTCGCAGGGCAAAGCGGGTGCGCTCAACTTCATTGTTGGCGGCGATTTCCTGCGCGATCACCTGGTCGTAGCGGGCTTGCGCTTCATTGGTGTCGACGATGGTCGCCGTGCCGACTTCAAAATTGCGTTTGGCTTGGGCCAATTGCTCGGCAACCGCCGCCTTTTGCGACTGCACTAAGGTCAAGTTGTCTTGCGCGAGCAGCACGTCGAAATACGCTTGCGAAAGGCGGGTGGCCACATCCATTTGCGCCGCTGCCAACGACACCTCGAACAGTTTCACCGAGGCGTTGGCCTGCTCAATGGCTACTTGATTGGCGGGTCGAATGAGGGGCTTATTGACGTAGGCCGACACGCTCGCTGCGAGGTAAGCCCGGTCGGTCGACGCGCTTGCAAAACCGCGTGCGTGCAAATCAAAATAGTTGGCGTTCGCCCCCGCATTGATCCCGGCATTGATCCCGTTGGCGGCCTCGGCCTGATTGACCCGTTCGCGCGCTGCCAGCAGTGAGGCTTGGGCCGAGGCCACCGCCGGGTCCTGCTTGGCTGCATCGCCATACAGCGTGACCAGATCGGCCGCATGCGCAACGTTGGCACCGGCTGTAGCAACGGTCAGTGCGGACAAGGCGATAGTGTGGAAAAAACGCATTCAATGCTCCAACGATTAATACTGGGGAACGGACGGGTCAACGTGTGAAGACCACGCTGCGATGCCGCCGCTTAAATTGATGAGACGCGTAAGCCCCTGCTTCGATAAAAACTGGGCGCACTGCATGCTGCGAACACCGTGGTGACAGATCACCACCATCGGCGCGTCGGCGACCGACTGCATGGCGCGCACTTCGTCGACCCGGGCGACCAGTGTCGACATCGGAATATTGACCGAGCCTTTAATGCGCGCCAGTGCAAACTCCCACGGTTCGCGCACGTCGAGGAGCACCGCGCTCGCCAGCGCATCGCTGCGCGCCGCGGCCATTGACGCAACGTCCATCGGCTCGACCATCAAAACACAAATCCGGGGGCCAGCGCGGCGTGGGTCAACGGGGCAACGACGGTTTCAAAAAGAGTACGTTCGTTGCGCCCGCCGTTGGCAGTCACAGTGATCAATTGCGCACGCATGGCGGGTGCTTTTCCAAGAATAGCGAAAATTTTTCCACCGGATTTCAGTTGCGTCAGTACCTCGTCGGGCAACACTTCCATCGAGCCTGTAAATACGATTACGTCGTATGGTGCCGCGGCCGTCCAGCCGCGCGCTGCGTCGCCCGTGACCACAGTCGCGTTGGTGATGCCCGCTTGCACCAGATTCGCAACGGCAAACTTCGCAAGCAGTGGATTGATTTCAACGCTCGTCACGCTGGCCGATCTTGAGGCCAAAAGCGCGGTCAGATAACCGCTGCCAGTGCCGACTTCAAGCACATGCTCGAAGCCGTGCAAATCTACGTCTTGCGCCACGCGGGCTTCCATTTTTGGCGACCACATGCGCTCAGCCACTGCCTCAGGCGCAACGGCAGACAACGGCAACTCAATGTCCATCAGCGCGAATTCACGCTGCGATGGTGGCACGAAATTTTCGCGCTTGAGTGCGTGCAGCAGATCGAGCACATCAGTGTCCAACACATCCCAGGTGCGGATTTGCTGCTCGACCATATTAAAGCGGACTTGTTCGATATTCATAAGCGCGATTTACGCTGCGGGCAGCGTCGGTGAGGTGATCGATATAACCTGATTTTAAGGGCTGATTTAGCTAAATGACTCGCGGTCAGTTAACTGAGTTTAGCGGAAATGGGTAGCGTTGCAAGTGTTTTATGGTCGTTCTTGTGTCGATTGAGGTCGCCTGTAGGAGCGGCTCTGCCGCGACCCTCGCTTCGGTCAACGTTGGGTCGCGGCTGAGCCGCTCCCACAACTACAAGCCAACGAAGGTTAAGCAATTATTCCGCTGGAGCCTCCGCCATGCTCGGCACAGCCGCCACTGGGGGGTGCTTTGCCGCCTTCTTCGCCGCGTGCTTCTCTTTGAATTCTTCAATCATGGCGTAAATCACTGGTACCACGACCAGCGTCAAGATACCCGAGCTCAGCAAACCACCGATGATCGAGCGGCCCATCGTGCCGTCCGCGCCCTCTTTCAGTGCCAACGCCATTGGCAACATGCCGAACACCATCGCCGCCGTGGTCATCAGAATAGGGCGCAGGCGAATGTGGCCGGCCCGCACCAGTGCTTCGGCAATGCTCAAGCCCTGATCGCGCCGTGCCTGATTGGCAAAGTCGACCAGCAAAATGCCGTTTTTGACCACTAGCCCCATGAGCATGATGAATGCGATCATCGCGAACATATTGAAGGTGGTGCGCGTCACGAACAATGCCAGCATCACCCCTACCAGCGACAGCGGCAGCGTCGCCATGATGGCAATCGGCTGCGCAAAACTCATGAATTGCGAGCCGAGCACGAAGTAAATGAAGGTAACCGCGAGCACCAGGGCCACAATCGCATAACCAAACGAATCGCGCATGATCTGGTTATCGCCGTCCTGCTGAAAGCGATAGCCCGGTGGCAGTGCGAACGATTCGATCAACTTGTTGACGTCGTTGCCAACTTCGCCCGCCGTGCGACCTTTGGCGTTCGCGCTGATGGTGACCTGACGTTGCAAGAACGCACGCTCTATGCTTTTGGGATTGGTGCTCTCGCTGATGGTGGCTACGCGATCAAGCGACAGCGCATCGCCGTCCGGAGCGCGCGGATTGGTCAGCGGGATTTGCAGCAATTGCGCCGGATCGTTCCTCACGTTCGCAGGCAGTCGCACCGACACGTCCACGGAGTTGCCCGAAGGCGGCAACCAGGTGACCACCGCGTCCCCCGCGACCAACGCACGCGATACGCTGCCGATGGTGGCCGGCGTAATGCCGAACTCTGCACTTTCCGCGCGCTTGGGCATGATGACCAACGCCGGAACGGCCGCCTTTTCGCTGCTTTCGATGTCAACTACGCCATTTATTTTCTCCAGCTTTTCGACGAACTGCTCTGAAAGCTGCTTAAGCATGGTTGCGTCTGGGCCTACGAACGACACCTGCACCGGTTTGTTCCAGCCGACTGTTACGGTCATGCCCGCGATGCCTTTGACTGCGTCTCGTGCCACGTCTTCAAGCTGCTTTTGGCTGCGCGTGCGCTCAGTACGTGGCTTCAAAATCACGTTGATCCAGCCGGTATTCTTGCCGCGGCCGCCACCTGCACCCGAATACAACAGTTTGATTTCTGGAATCTTTTTAAGCTCGGCCTCCGCCTGCGCCACCTTAATCGTGGTGTAGTCAAGGCTTGAGCCGACAGGGGTTTCCAGGCGAAGTCCGAATTCGCTTTGATCGTCCTTGGGTACAAACTCGCTACCGATAAGAGGGAACAATCCCATGCTGCCCACGAAAAGGGCCAGCACTATCGCAAGCACCGTTTTGCGATGACTGAGTGACCAGCGAATCACCCGCTCATACTGATGCTGCAGCGCTTCCATTTTGTTGTCAAACCAGTTGAGGAAGCGGCCAAGCCACGGCAGCCGTTTGAAGCGATTGCCAGCAGGGTCGGGCCAAACGGCAGAAAGCATTGGGTCGAGCGTAAAGCTGACGAACAGCGAAATCAGCACGGCCACCACCACCGTCACACCGAATTGATAGAAAAACAAACCAATGATGCCACCCATGAACGCCACGGGTGCAAACACGGCAACAATCGCCAGCGTGGTTGACAGCACGGCAAGACCAATTTCTTCAGTGGCTTCCAACGCCGCCTGCTTGTGCGATTTGCCCATTGCAAGATGACGCACAATGTTTTCCCGCACCACAATCGCGTCGTCAATCAAGAGGCCGATACAGAGCGACAACGCCATCAGCGTCAAGTTGTTAAGTGTGAAGCCAAACGCGTACAACGCGATGAACGTCGCCACCACAGAAATCGGCAAGGTCAGCGCCGTGATCACGGTGCTGCGCCAGGAAGCGAGGAATAAAAATACGATGAACACGGTGAGCAAACCGCCCTCAAGGATGGTGCTCTTCACGCCATCAACGCTCGACTTCACGTATTTGGATTGATCAGAAAGAATGGTCAACTCAACGTCCGATGGCAGCTCTTTTCGCAGTCGCTCAATCGCGGTTTTGACACCCGCACCCACCTCAACGGTATTGCTTCCTCGCACCTTGAGCATGTCAAGGCTGATGGCGCGAACGCCGTTGATGCGCGCAAAACTTGTCTGCTCCTTATTGCCGTCGATAACAGTTGCCACGTCCGCTAGCCGCACCTGCAAACCGTCACGCCGCGCCACGATCAGGTTGGCGAAATCGGCAACCGTTTTAAAGCGCGCATCGACGCGAACTGACTTGTCGTTTTGACCAATGGTGATGTTGCCCACGGGCGCATCAATATTG
The DNA here is from genome assembly GCA_043719085.1 of Burkholderiales bacterium. Classification (GTDB taxonomy): domain Bacteria; phylum Pseudomonadota; class Gammaproteobacteria; order Burkholderiales; family Casimicrobiaceae; genus Casimicrobium. The sequence continues at coordinate 6,415 of JAYSUK010000311.1, forward strand.
TCGGTGCGGATGGCGCTGAGCACTTGATCCACGCCGATGCGCCGCGCGCGCAGTTTCGCCGGATCAGGCTCGATTTGAATCTCGCGTGTTGACGAGCCGCTGAGGTTGACCGTGGCGACACCCGGCACGTTTTCCATGCGGCGGCGGATGACCTCTTCGACGACGTACGAAAGGTCTGGCAGTGTGCGCGTTTTTGAGGTGACGCCCAGCGAGACGATGGCTTTGTCGTCGTCGCGATTGGCCTGCGAAACGAAAGGTTCTTTGGCCTCCTTTGGGAAGCTGGGGCGAATTTGCGCCAACTTGTCCCGCATCTCTTGCATCGCGACTTTGATCTCGGTGCCCATTGCGAATTCGACGATCACCAAGCTCGAGTTTTCGCGCGATCGGGACGTAATTTTTTTGACGCCAGAAATGGTGTTCAGTGCGTTCTCAATCGGCTTGGTCAGATCGTTTTCAACGGCTTGCGGGCTGGCACCGGGGTAAGCAACGACGGTGAAGGCGAACGGCAAGTTCACCTCGGGCATGGCGTCAATCGGCAAGCGGAAATACGACACCGCGCCCATCACCATGAGCGCAAACATCACCATGGTGCAGAACACCGGATTTTTTATCGCGACGCGCGTCATCCACATGAGAAGCTCCCCTGACTACTTTGATGCGCTGGTTGCACTAGCCGCACTAGCCGCACCAGCCGCACCAGCCGCACCAGTCGCACCAGTCGCTGGGGGCGCGGGCGCCGGTGCCGCACCCGGCATCAGCACAGGCTGCTCGTCGTTGGGTTCAACCCCGCGAAGCGTCAATACTATCGAGCCGGCAACCAAACCTTCGCTAACGGGCAGCAACGGGTTGGCCGGGTCACTGCCATCAGCGATTTTCACCCGTTTTCGCATCGCTTTATTGTTTTGCACGACCCACACATAGCTCCCGTTCACATCGCTTTTCAGCGCCACCCGGGGGATGGTGACTGGAGCCACACTTTGCGCGATCTGCAGCTGTCCAGCGAGGAAAGCACCTGCTGGCACCCCACTGTTGGCGGGCAGCGAAAACCGCGTTTCAACAGTGCGCGCAGCGCTGCCGGTGGTGGGGATGATGCGTGACAATGTGCCCACGATGACCGCGCCACTTGAATCAAGCTGAAATTTGGCGGTCTGCCCGATTTTGAGCTCAACCACACGTTCAGCCGCAATCGGCACGATGATCTCCAGCGAGCTTGGGTCAATCAACGTAAACACCGCCATCTCGTTACTGATTCGCTCCCCAGGCTCCACGCTGCGCTTGGAAATGATGCCCGTGATCGGGGCAGTCAGCACCGTCTCAGCCAGCGCCGACTTGGCGATGTCGAGATTGGTCTTTGCATTGTCAAACGCTGAACGCGCGCTGATGTAGCTGCTGTCAGAGGCATCGAATGCAGCCTTTGAAATAAAACCACGGTCGGACAGCGAGCGCTGCTGGGCGCGGGCCGATTCGGCCACGGCGAGCTGCGCCTGGGTTTGGCGAATGGTCGATTCGCGCTCAGCGATGCGCAGCCGTAATTCGTCGCTATCGACACGGGCGAGCCTCTCCCCAGCCTGCACCCGATCACCCGCCCGTTTGACCATGCCGGTGGCCGTGCCCGCATGGCGTGAGCGCACGACCGCTTGACGAGCAGCGTCTACCGTGCCTGCCACAGCAACCGTCTGCACCAAAGTTGCGGGCCCTACGATGGCCATATCTACGGCGGCAAGTGCGAGGGTCGGGTCAGTTTTTTTTGCGCTGGCCTTTGCTGCGGATGCCTGCTTGGCTGCGACCGCCTTGAAACCAAAGAAACCGCCCACTGCGGCTAGCGCCAAGACGAGACCGGTGACCGCCATCCATCGTTTGATTCGCATGAATACTCAGGGCCTCGTGAGCCCATCCTTTGACAATTTAAGCCGTAAGGCTAAAAGATTTGTCGTGAACCAGCAGGAGCTTGCGACAAACCGCCCTGAAAACGGCGTGAACCGCGGGAAGTCTGACGAGATACAGCTTTTTAAGGCAAGCGTTTATTGAATTGGCAAGCGTCTTCCCTTTACCTTAAGTCGATATTTAAGTATTTGTCCGTGCAGCCCCTTTGTGGAAACGGTTTACACAGAAAGCTGTTTCGTGGCCTCTTTGAGTAACTGCGCCTGCCACAGCAGGTGTGTCGGCCGGTTAATCCGTTTGCGCGCAACGTCGCGTGAGACAGACGTCTCGACAGAGGCCATCGCACAGGGTTATTTTGCGTCCGGTGCCCAAAGAACTGGCAAGCCGCTGGTAAAATAGCGGGCTACCCCAATCTATTTGCTGTCGTCTTTCGCGATTTACGCGACAGACCTCGGCTTTGGACACTCAAAAAAGAGCGCGCCTGAGCGCTGCCTTCGCCGTCCACGTCTTGTAACTGGAATTTTTCACACATGGCAAACGCTAAATTGAAATCCGTCGCCAAGGTCGCCAAGGTCGCCAAAAGCGGCAACGCCGCCTTGAAGTCAGCAAAACCGAAACCGGTGACGCAATCCAGACAGGCCGCCAAAACTGCCTCAGGCAACAAGACGAAAGCCGCTAAACCGCAACCCAAAGCACGGGCGGCAGCCCCGGCCAGCAAAGCCAAGGCTTATGCCAAGGTCAAGCCCGCCGCCAAGGCTGTTGCCAAAACCAGCAAAACCAGCAAAGTAAAAGCTGCCAAGCCGCCGGTGAAAGCTGCTGCAAAGGGTGCGGTCGCCACCGCCAAGGCTAAATCGGTGGCGAACTCCGCCGCAAAAGTAAAAGCCAAGGCAACCAACA
>JAYSUK010000312.1:0-29596 GCA_043719085.1 Burkholderiales bacterium
GATTTCAGCGCCATGTTTGGTCGCAACGAAGACGAGCACGCGCTGCCATGCGTGTTGCGTGATCAGGTGACGCAGCAATTGCGTGCGACGTGGCGCGTCCACCAGTAATGCGCGCTGCGTGATGTCGGGTTGCGTTTCTGGTTCGCGAGGCACATCGATTCGCAGCGGATTACGCAGCAGCGTTTGCGCTAGTTGTGCGACCCTGGGTGGCAGCGTTGCTGAGAAAAACAGGTGCTGCCGTACCGCGGGCAGCAGTGCCAACGTGCGTTGCAATTCTTCAGCAAAGCCGAGATCAAACAGCCGATCTGCTTCATCGAGTACCAGCGCTGTTACGTCTGCGAGCGAAAGCGCATTGTGGTCAATCAGATCGAGCAATCGGCCGGGGGTGGCCACCACAATGTCGGTGCCGCCGCGCAGCCCCAACATTTGCGGGTTGATCGACACGCCACCAAACACGGTGGTGATCTTGATCGCAGCGGCCAGGTGCGGTGGATGCGGCAGTTGTCGTGCCAAATCGCGAAACGTCTCGCCCACCTGAACCGCAAGCTCGCGCGTAGGCACGAGGATAAGCGCTGATGGCACCTTGACTTGCCGTGGTTTTGTGACCGGCGCTGCTTCGAGCCGCTGCAAAATGGGTAGAGCGAATGCGAGCGTTTTTCCGGAGCCGGTTTGTGCTGAAGCGAGCACATCGCGCCCCTGCAGCGCCGCCGGAATGGCTACTAGCTGAACCGGCGTGGGCGTGGCGTAACCTCGGGCGCTGATAGCACGAAGCAGGGCGGTGGATAGACCAAGTGAGGCGAAGGGCATTTAGTGCGTGGGAGATGACGAGCGGCAGATCGACTGAGCCACAAGTTTAAGCGGCGACGCACGTGGCGGTGTTTGTTGTGCAGCATCATGGCCGAGCGGCTCTGCCGCGAACCGGGTTTCAACTCATGCACCGTTAGGTTGCAGCCGAGCCGCTGCGAAAGGGGCACACTCACGTTTTCATCAGGGACGACGCACGGCATCAGCTGTGGCGAAACCCGTATGCGCAATGCTCTGATAAATCGCACACCTTTTGCAGCTGCACTGGCGTCAGCCTGTCGTAGGTATCGGCAAAGGGGGTGATCGTCTCTGCACCGCGGTCATTCGCCATTGCGCAAAAATTGGCGATGTTTTGGCGATGACCCAGCCAGACCGACCCAGACTCGGTAACAATTGCGCCATGGACACCTCCCTTCCTAAACTCACGCTTGTTCGTCACGGCGAAACCGCATGGTCACTCGCTGGAAAACACACCGGCCTGACTGACATTGCGCTGACCGCGCGTGGCGAAGGCGAGGCCCGTGCACTGCAAGCGCCGCTGGCGAAACTGCGGCCACAGCGAGTGTTCACAAGCCCGCTGCAGCGTGCATGGCGCACGGCTGAAATCGCGGGATTTGCGCACGCGCAGCGTGACCCCGATCTGGTCGAGTGGAATTCCGGCGCCTACGAAGGCCGCACCACGCACGACATACAAACTGAGCGCCCCGGTTGGCGGCAGTTTGTTGACGGTTGTCCCGAGGGCGAAACGCTCGAAGCGGTGTGCGAGCGCGCTGACCGTTTAGTAGCGCGGGTACGCGCCTCGCAAGCAGATGCGCTGGTGTTCGCGCATCGCGACATCTTGCGTGTGATCATCGCGCGCTGGATTGCGCAGCCCGCATTTGAAGGTTGTCGTATGCATCTTGCCACGGCGTCAGTGAGCACGCTTGGCTACGATCACGATTTGACCGAACCGATGATTCTGAAGCTTAACGAAATTCACAAAAACTCTTGATGATGAACACGGTCAGTCACACTATTCCCGGTCTTATCCTCCACTCCCATCGGTTCGAACTGCCGGTCGACTATGCGAGACCCGACGCTGCAAAAATCAGCGTGTTCGCGCGCGAAGTGGTTGCGCCCTGCAATAAGAACTCTGACTTGCCGTATCTAGTTTTTTTTCAGGGCGGGCCGGGCTCGGGTGCACCTCGTCCGATGGCCAATAGTGGGTGGATGAAGCGTGCGCTGAAAGAATTTCGCGTATTGCTGCTCGACCAGCGCGGCACCGGTGCCTCAACCCCGATCACTGCGCAAACGCTGCGCCACCTCACGCCTGAAGCGCAGGCCGATTACCTGCAACACTTTCGCGCAGACAACATCGTGCGTGACGCCGAGGCAATTCGCAAAGCGCTGATTGGCGACAAGCCGTGGAGCATTCTCGGGCAGAGCTTTGGTGGTTTCTGTGCAATGCATTATTTGTCGACAGCGCCCGAGGGCTTGAAAGAGGTGCTGATCACCGGTGGCATTCCTTCGCTCACGCGCCCGACCGATGACGTGTATCGCGCAACCTACCCGCGCGTGATCGCCAAGAATCGCGCCTATTACCAACGCTATCCCGACGATGTGCAGCGCGTGCGCGAGATCGTGCGGCATCTTGCTGTGCACGATGTGCGGATGCCCGGTGGTGGCAGGCTTACGGTGCAGCGCTTTCTGCAACTTGGGCTTTCATTCGGCATGAGCGACGGCTATGAAGCAGTTCATTATCTAATCGAAGAAGCGTTTGTCGATGGCACGGGTGACGGTCTGGGCCGTGAAATCAACTGGAATTTCCTGTCGCATCTGGAGCATTCGCAGAGCTTCGACACGAATCCGATTTACTCGTTGTTGCAAGAGGCTTGCTACACGCAGCAGGCCGCGAGCGACTGGTCGGCGGAGCGTTTGATTCACGAATTTCCGCAGTTCAGCCATGATGCCGACGGTACGATCATGTTTACTGGCGAAATGATTTATCCGTGGATGTTCGATCATTATCCACAGCTGCAGCCGCTAAAAAAAGCGGCCGATCTTCTGGCGAAAAAGACGGATTGGCCGATGCTTTACGACGTCGAAAGCCTACGCAAAAATCGCGTGCCAGTCGCAGCAGCGGTGTATTACGACGATATGTACGTGCATCGCGAATTCTCGGAAGAGACGGCGCAGATCGTGCCGAATGTCAAGCTTTGGGTGACCAGCGAATACGAACACAACGGCTTGCGCGCGGATGGTGAACACGTTGTGGATCGGCTGCTGAAGATGACGCGCGGAGAGCTGTAGAAGCTGCGCTCTAGCGCACAACGGCAAAATACAGCGCATGAAACCGAATAAAAGAATGCAGGCGCTGATTGATGAGGGCCTGATCGACACTGTTGTCCGCCAATTGATGAGCGGTAAGGAAGCGATGGTTTTCGTTGTGCGCAATGGTGACGAAACCCTCTGCGCCAAAGTTTACAAAGAAGCCACCAACCGTAGCTTTCGCCAAGCTGTGGACTACACCGAGAACCGCAAAGTCAAAAATACGCGGCAGGCGCGCGCGATGGCCAAGGGCAGCAAATTTGGCCGGCAATCGCAGGAGGCTGCGTGGCAAAGCGCCGAGGTCGACGCACTGTATCGGCTCGCGACGGCGGGCGTGCGTGTGCCCAAGCCGTTCAATTTTCACGACGGCGTGTTGTTGATGGAGCTGGTTGTGGACGAGAGCGGCGACGCTGCGCCGCGATTGAACGATGTGCTGTTCACGCGCGAGCAGGCGCTGCAACATCACGCGTCACTGCTAATCGAAGTGGTGCGCATGCTGTGTGCGGGCGTTGTGCATGGCGATTTGTCGGAGTTCAATATCCTGCTCGCCGCTGACGGACCGGTGATCATCGATCTGCCGCAAGCGGTGGACGCAGCCGGTAACAATCACGCCAGCCGCATGCTGCTGAGGGACGTTGGCAACTTGCGCAACTTCTTCGGGCAGTTCGCGCCGGAACTGAAAAAAACCGAATTCGGGCCAGAGATTTGGCAATTGTTCGAGCGCGGCTCGCTGACACCGGAGACCCCGCTCACCGGGCGCTTTGATCATTCAACGGCCCCCGTTGACCTGGTCGACATCATGCGCGAGATTGAAGACGCCATTCTCGAAGAACAGGCGCGGCAACTGCGGATGGCGGAGGCCTGATCAGCCGCTGCCAAGTCGTCGTTTGTCCCGGTCCTGAGCGTGTCGAATGAGCACGGTTTGACCGATGGATGAGAGTTTCAGACCGTTTGCTGCCGGCTCGGGTTGACTGGTTTCCGCCCATTCAACGTGTTGCTAAACGCGCCACGACCGCGCACCCGTTGCGTTGCCTCATGTCGCCGCCTTGCACCGCAGAATCGCGAGTGGTGCATATAGTTTCATGTTGTACCAGTGCAACGCTCACACGGTAGCTTTCTCCTTACAGCCAAGCCTGTGTTGAGTTAAATCCACATTTGAATAAAAGTCGACTTTATGAAAAATTGTATGTTGGCCCAATTGCATAGGGAGTTTTGACAAAAAGCCATTGCTAACATTTTCACATCACCCACGATTTGTGACTGAATCTGCAAGAGCATTTCATACGCATTGTCTTAGCAGATTATTATTAATTTTCAATGACTTATAAAAACTGAACGCGCAAGTTTCGCCAGATTGCCGATGCTGCTCGGACTTGATCTCGCCCAATCCCGTCGTTTCGCTGGTCGTTGCTTGGTGACAGAATCGACAGGTCATCCTGCAAACCACCCGCAGCGGGTTTTAAGAGGTATTTTTATGATCAAAAAGAAACAACTGGCGATAGCCATCGCCGCAACGTTTGTTGTCGCGGGCGTTGCCCACGCTCAGCAACCCCAAGTGGTTGAAAAGGTCGAAGTTACCGGCTCCAACATCAAGCGGTCACAGACCGAGGGCGCCTCGCCAATCACCGTGATCACCCGCGAGGAGATCGCCAAGAGCGGCGCCACCAGCCTCAACGATGTGCTGCAAAACATTTCGTCGTCTGGTATCGGCAGCTTTAGTGAGACCAACACCAACTTGTCCTCTGGCGGCGGCTCCGCAGGTATTTCTTTGCGCGGTCTGGGTGCCAGCTACACGCTAGTGCTGGTCGACGGTCGACGTGTTGCACCTAGTGCGTTCGGTGGTGCAACGGGCGTGGCTTCGTTTACCGATCTGAACAGCATTCCGCTGGCGGCTATTGAGCGCGTGGAAGTGTTGCGCGGCAGCGCTTCGGCAATTTACGGCGCGGACGCCGTTGGCGGCGTGATCAACATCATCCTGCGGCGTGACTTCAAGGGCGGCGAAGTGACCGTGTTTGGCGGCCAGACTCAGCGTGGCGATGGCCGCGAAGTACGCGGCAGCGGGGCCTTCGGTTATGGCGATCTGGCCAAAGACAAGTTCAACGTATTGGCATCGTTCGATTACTACAAACGCGAGCGCATTCTGAGCGTAGACCGCAAATATGGTGCGAGTGCGGATGGCACCTTGCTGAGCGCCGATTTGGGTGTAGATACCCGCTCATTGACGGGCAGTCCTGGCACCTTTCGGGTGCTGGGTGCCAATGGCGTGTATGGACCGTATCGAGCCATGCCCAATTGCCCGGCGGTGGACAAATCGCCGGTCACTCCCGGCGCGAATGAAAGTCAGTACTGCCTTTTTAACTTCCTGAAGTTCTGGGACTTGGTGCCACCAACGGAGCGTATGGGTGGTGTGGTGAAGATGAATTACGAGATTTCACCGACGCTTTCAGCGTACGCTCGTGCCGTGGTAAATCAAAACGCCACCAAATTTAACGTGGCGCCCACGCCGCTGCCAAGCGGCACCATCCTGGCCACAGCACCCGGCAACAGCCTTGGGCAAACCTACCAGTACTTGTACCGAATCACGGCGGGCGGCCCGCGTGTAAATGATCAGCAAGTGGACTTCAACAGTTTCGTTGCCGGTCTGCAAGGCCAATTTGGCAAGTTCGACTGGACTGCGGCGTTCAATTCCTCCGCAACCAAGCAGCGCAACAACGGTAGCGGTTACGCCAATACCGCGTTGATTGCAGCAGCGTCGGCGTCTGGCGTTTTACGTCCTTATGAATTCGCGAGCAATCCCGCCCTTGAGGCCGCTGCAGCACGTGCAATTTCTGCCAGTTACACGCGTATAGGCAAGGCTAAATCCGACGGTATCGATGCCAAAATTTCCGGCGACATCATGGCGCTTCCGGCAGGCCCGTTGTCGTTCGCTGCGGGGTTTGAACTGCGTCGCGAGTCAATCAGTGATCGTTGCATAACGCCTGAGTGCACGCTTGGTGCGGGTGGCACCAGTTTGATCACTGGCGCCAACTCAACGGCTGCCGCCGGTAAGCGCGACATCAACGCTCAGTTCGTTGAGCTTCGCGGTGCCGTGCTCACTGGGCTTGATGTTTCGTTGGCGGCGCGTCGAGACGCCTACGACGGCGAATCCGCTCCGGACGCAAACGGAGTGGTTCGTACCGGTAAATCGTCAAAAGTTGTGCCGCAGTTAGGCATTGAGTTCCGGCCAACAAAAACGGTTTTGTTGCGCGGCGTGTTGGGTGAAGGCTTCAAAGCGCCAACATTGTTTGAGGCGTATCAAGCCACGTCGGAGTCGTTCAACAGCGGCACCACGTATCGCGATCAGCGGCGCTTTCCGGTTACTGGCGCGCGAGAAGACAGTGGCTCGGTTCAGATCCGCAACTTCCGTGGCGGCCAGCCCGCATTGGTGCCTGAAACGTCGAAAAACTTCAGTCTCGGTTTTGTATTTGAGCCCATTACTGATTTGAGCATTGCGGTTGACACGTGGGGAATCGAGCTCAACAACACGATCGGTCTGCCAAGTGTTTCCCGCCTGCTGGGGCGTGAGGCGGCTAACGGCGGCGACCCATTGGTTATTCGTAATGCGGCCACCACGGCCGATATCGCGCGCGGTATTCCGGGTTCAATTTCATACCTGACGCTAACGTACTCAAACTTGGGGCAAACCAAGATTCAGGGCACCGATCTAGACCTCGAATACAAGTATCGTACGGCTGAGTATGGCCGTTTCGGTGTGCGTAGCTTGCTGTCTTACACCTACTCGTACAAGCAGGCTCCCGAGCCAGGCGTGGCGATGGTTGAGTACATCGGCACCTATGAACTGCCGCGCTTCCGCATGTCAGCCACGCTGAATTGGGCCCGCGGTCCTTGGGAAGCCCAATGGCAAGCGCGCTACACCGGTCTGCATGCGCAAGAGCTTCAGAATACCGCAGCTGACAAGGTGTCTCCAGAGATGTATCACGACCTCGCCGTTAGCTACACCGGGTTTAAAAACCTGACGCTCAACGCAGGTGTGCGCAACATCTTCGATAAACAGCCATCTTTTGCTAACGGCGACTCGCAAAACTACAGCTATTCGTTAGGTGACCCGCGTGGTCGCGGCTACTGGCTCAACGCGAACTATAAGTTCTAGTTTGCTTTAATGTGCGCTGGCGCAAGTCGCCAGATCGACGCACATTGACTCAAAAGGGTGCAGGCAACTGCGCCCTTTTTTTGTCCCTTACAATCTCGCAGATAAAGTTTGTTTCACTGAAACGGAGTAGGTATTCATGAATAGATTTACGACGTCTTTGATCGCGGTCGTGCTTGGCGTCGCGTTCGGCTCACCAGTCATTGCGCAGGTTTCCGGCGCAACCATACCGGTAGAAACGGTGTTTAAGCGGCCTGAATTCACCAGTTACGTGGTGTCGCCGGATGGAAAAAAACTAGCCTCGCTGGTGCCGTTTAAAGGACGCGACAACGTGGTCGTGATCGACCTTGAAAAGCGCTCGCGCTCCAACATCACCAACTTCGATACTTATGATGCAGCAGGCATCGTCTGGATCACCAATAACCGGCTGTGGTTTCGCACCACTGAGGGCCGTGACGTTGGCGGCAACATTCGCTACAAAGGCAGCTACGCGATCAATATCGATGGCTCAGAAATTAAAAACATCGACTCGTTTCGTGGCACACCGACCGGCTCCCGGCTTGTAAAAGTCATTGATCGCGAAGTCGGTGACCTGATCATCGAGGCCAATCTGCGCCGTCGAGATGCCGTTGACTTGTACCGCATCAACACGTCGAGCAACAAACTCGAATTACTCACCTTCGATAGCCCGTCCGACACCCGTCGCTTTTTGGTTGACGGCAATAACGTCGCCCGTTTTGCGTGGACCAATGAAGACCCCAAGAATTCACTGGAAAACCAGCTTTGGTACCGCGTGAACGCCGACAGCAAATGGCAAAAATTGCAGAGCTGGAAGGAAGAGGGCGCGTATTGGGAGCCGGTGTCCTTCCGTGCCGATAACGCCTCGATGATCGTTCGCAGCAATGTGGGGCGTGATCGATTTGCGCTCTATGAAATGAGTGTGGCAGATTTCAAGCTGGGCAAACTAGTGTTTGAGCACCCGTGGGTCGATTTGGGCACTGGCGAAGGCGGCGGCTTGATCATGCTGGCTGATCCAAATAAGCCCAGCGAACCAGAAAAAATTGTGGGTACTCGTGCTGATGCCGTCAATCTCGAAATTGAATGGTTCGATCCTGAACTCAAAACCATTCAAGCGCAACTTGATGCAGCGTTGCCTGGAAAAATCAACACATTTAGCCCCGCTGCAGCCTTGGGCCGTCGTGTGGTCGTGACCAGCCGTGCGCCGGACGCTGCGCCGCGCAGCTTTCTGTTCGACCCCAAAACCAAAGCGATGGAGGAGCTGCCGCAAAGCCGGCCGTGGCTCAACGACGTGGCGTTACCCGACCGAAAATTCATGATGTATGTGGCGCGCGACGGTCTGGAAATTCCGTCGTACCTTACAACGCCGAAAAACAGCAAAGGCAAAAAACTGCCGTTGATCGTCAATATCCACGGCGGCCCGTATGTGCGTGGCTACAACGTGATGCAGTGGGACAACAGCCAGTACGCGATGGAGCCCCGGTTTTTTGCCATGCGCGGATACGCTGTGCTGGAGCCGGAGCCGCGTGGATCAACGGGCTACGGACGTAACCTGTTTACCGGCGGATTTGGCAAGTGGGGCGACACCATGCAGGACGACATCACCGATGGCGTCAAGCACCTCATCAAAGAGGGCATCGTTGACCCCGACCGAGTGTGCCTGTATGGCGGCAGCTACGGTGGCTATGCCACACTGCAAGGACTAATTCGTGAGCCCGACATGTTCAAGTGTGGCTTAGCGACGGTTGCGGTGACTGATCTGGAGCTATTTCAAGAAACTACGTGGTCGGATATTCCCGTTCGATTCAATTCAACGCAGAAGTGGTTCGCGGAACGTGTGGGCGACCCTAAGGTCGACAAAGATCGTTTGCAAAAGTATTCGCCACTGCGTAACGCCAGCAAGATCAAAGCACCCGTGTTGCTGATCATGGGCGAGGCTGATGACCGCGTACCTCTGGTTCATGGAACCAAAATGCGCGACGCGATGAAGGCAGCCGGCGTGCCGCATGAATTTCACATCTATGTAGGCGAGGGCCATGGGTGGCGCAAGCAGGAAAACATCGTTGACTATTACAAACGAGCCGAAGCTTTTTTTGCCAAACATTTGAAGTGACGTGATCTGCCCGCCGTGGCGTCGTGAAAAACCGGGCCTCGCGCCCGGTTTTTTTGTGTTCGCGGCAAGACTATTCCGCCGATCTGCGCTGGGGCAATTGTTACGGGCTCGAGTCGAGGTATCGGCAGTTTGGGCAATGCACGGCTGTCTTGTTGTACAGACGCAACGCCAGCTCAGCAACTTTTAGTTGAAAGCGTTTATAAACATCGCTTGAAAAGCAATTTTTATTAAAGTCGACTTACTAATTTTTATAGCAATAGCCCTTATACAGTGGGGCATTGGAAGAAAAGCTGATAATGATTTTATTTTTCATTGCGCAATGTTTCAAACGTTAGAAAATCAACGTTGAGACAAAATTTATTCAACTAGGCTATATAAATCAATGACTTAAGAGACTCGTTTTCGCAAATGACGGTTTATGTCGAATGAGACCGTGTTGCTGCTGACTGGGACATCACGCTGACAGCAAACGCCGGCTCATGCAGAATCGATAAGTCAAATTTTTGTCATCTTTCGAGGACTTTATGGAAAACATCCAGACCAAGCGAAAACACATCGCGCTCGCGGTTATCAACGCGGTGGCGATCATGTCGCTGTCGGGCACTGCTTATGCGCAGTCGACCGATGCGCAAAAAGTGGAACGAGTAGAAATTACTGGTTCAAACATTAAGCGATCGATCGCTGACGAATCAGCCTTGCCGATCACTGTGCTCAATGCCAAAGAGCTACGCGAATCAGGCGTTACTAGCGCTGAAGGCGTGGTTCAACGTATCGCGTCGAGCCAATCCACAGTGGGTTCAAGCCAGGTCATCGGTAGTGGTACGCAGGGCAAAGCCAACGCCAACGTGCGCGGCCTGGGTGCCAACAAAACACTCGTGTTGCTCAACGGGCGTCGAATCGCTTCGTTCGCGTTTGATTCAGCGGCCGTCGACTTGAATGCCATTCCGTTCGCAGCCATTGACCGCATTGAAGTGTTGCGCGACGGCGCATCTGCTATTTACGGCACCGACGCGATCGGCGGCGTGATCAACTTCATTACCCGCAGCGACTACCAGGGCGGCACCGTGTCTGCCGAGTATTCTTCGCCACAACACAACGGCGGCATCGATAAGCGCGCCACCGTCTCGGGCGGTTTTGGTGATCTGAACAAAAACAACTACAACGTGTTTGCCGTACTTGACTGGCGTCAAGCCGACAATATCCGCGCCATTGATCGCGCTTTCGGTGCGACGGGCGTGATTCCAAGCCGCGGTGTGTCATTGACCTCCGGCACCAGCTTCCCCGGTAACTTCACGCAAACGGTTAATGGCGTCACGCTTGCTGGCAACCCAAGCCGCGCAGCCGGTTGCAAACCCGACGGCGGTTCGTTGCCGCTGGCGGCCACCACCTGCCGCTTCGATTACACGTCGTCCATCGACTTGCAACCTGATGTTGAGCAGTTGAGCTTTATGACGCGCGGCACGGTTAACTTGGGTGGCGGGCATAAGGTGTCACTTGAATATTATCGCGCTGAAACTGAAACCATTTCACGCGTAGCACCGGATCCCGTCACCGGCCTGGTGATGACACCTACCAGTCCATTCTTCCCCAAGACCTACGCTGGCATTGACCCAACGCGCAACATCACAGTCGGCTGGCGTATGGTGCCGGCCGGTCAGCGTGAAAGCACTTCCAATACGCTGGGTCAGCGCGCAGTGCTTGATTTAACGGGTGTAGTGGCCGGCTGGGACTACCGTGGTGGACTGTTCTGGACGCAAAGCAGTGGTGACGACGCGGTGACCAACGGTTACGTCAATAAATCGATGATTCAGGCTGGCATTACCAGCGGCGTTTTGAATCCATTTGGCGAGCAGACCGCAGCAGGCTTGGCGGCGATTGACGCGGCGAAAGCCAAGGGCACGTCGCAAACAGCCAAGGGCACGACCAAGGGCTTCGATTTACGCGCATCGCGCGACATGTTCTCCATGGCAGGCGGTTCCGCTGCCGTATCCGTTGGCGGTGAATTCCGTCGCGAGGACTATCGCAACGACACCGTTGACGCTATCGTGCTTAACGTGCCGTCGTTGGGGCGCGATGCGTACCACGTATCGGGTGATCGCAATGTTGCAGCAATATCAGCTGAGATGATTCTGCCGATCAGCAAAGCGCTTGAGGTGCAGGTCGCGGCTCGCTATGACCGCTACAGCGACTTCGGCAGCACCTTCAACCCGAAGATCGGCTTCCTGTTCAAGCCCATGGCGACGGTGTTTGCCCGAGGTTCTTACAACACGGGCTTCCGTGCGCCAGCGCTTGACGAGTTGTACGGTCCGCAGTCGGTGTCGTTCACGGCTGACGCCTACAACGATCCGTTGCTCTGTCCGGGTGGACGGCCTACGGCTGCTGCCGTGCCTACACGTGACTGCGGCCAGCAGGCGCAAATTCAGACCGGCGGTAACCGCAATTTAAAACCCGAGAAAAGCAAGACCTTTACCTTCGGCGTCGGCTTTGAGCCGGTCAAAGGCGTGGTACTCACGGCCGACTACTGGAACATCAAGCTGAGCAATCAGGTTGCTGCCTTTCCAGAGCAGGCTATTTTTGCTGACCCAACTCGGTACGCATCGCGTTACTTCCGTTGCAATCAATTGACCGCGGCTCAACAATCAACGCTCGACCGGTGTCAGAACGATTTCCGGAATAGCAACGCCATCGGTTATGTAGTGGCGCTGTCGGACAACCTGGGGGGTATTAAAACCGACGGTGTTGACATCTCTGCCGCGTATGCGTTTAGCGCCGGTACCGCAGGCAACTTCAACGTCTCGTTAAACAGCACCTGGGTACACACCTACGACTATCAACGCACACCAACCGATCCGTTTGTTCCAAACGTGGGTGCCTATGTTGATGCAAGCCCGGTGTTCCGTTGGCAGCACGTCCTTGGTCTGGGCTGGAATCGCGGCGCATTCGGCGGTCAGCTGAACATTCGCCACAAGACCGGCTACACCGATCAAAATGAAGTTGCGGCAGCGTTCCTGAACGAAGTTAAGGCATACACCTTGGTAGACCTCTCTGGCACCTGGAATGGCATGAAGAATTTGGCCGTCACAGTGGGTGTCAAAAACCTGTTTGACGCCAAGCCTCCGTTCACCAATCAGGGCACCGTGTTCCAGAAGGGCTACGACCCACGGTTTACTGATGCAGTGGGGCGTGCCTACATGGTGCGCGCGGCTTACAGCTTCAAGTAACGCGTCGCGTACCACCGGCAGCAGCCGGTGGTCGCAGCAGCGTCAGCGCCAGTTGGTGCTGACGTTTTGCTTCAAATACATCCGTTGTTCACAATGTGGACAACGGTTTTTTTTTGCACGCCGTCAAATCAATCCCGAGTAGTACGATGTCAACTATGCGGTGGCCAGCCTGAATTGCAGGTGCAGCCAAGCACCGCCACGCTCACGTGGTGAGCCCGAATAACAGATAGCTGGTATCCGCAAAAACACTGACACTTGATGCAGCAGGCTCAGCGGTAGCGCCGCTACGCGTCGCCACATGCATTACATTATTAACTTAATGAACTTTTTCGCGTGAGACCGACAGGTTTTACTTGTACATTCACGCGCCATACGAAACAAGGAGCTTAGTCCGTGGTATCTAATTTTGGCCAACGCATTTCCCGCACGCTTTGTGCGGCCCTGTCGACGGTGATCACGGTTGTCTCTTTGGCGGGGGCCCCGCTGTCGGTCGCCTTCGCCCAGACGCCAGCGCCTCCTACAGCAACGAGCACAGCGTCCCCGGCGACCACAGTGGCTGCTCCGGCCCCCGTCGCTGTCCCGACTCCGGCTCCAGCGCCCTACAGCGCTGGCAAACCCACGACCGAAAAAGTAGAAAACCCGTACGGCCTGAAAGCGCTTTGGAATGAAGGTGACATCATCGCCAAGACCACGCTCGTGATCATGGTCATCATGTCGATTGGCACTTGGTACATCATGGCCGCCAAGCTGGTCGAACTGTCGAAGATTAACCGTCAAGCCAAAGCGGCTGAAAAAAGCTTTTGGGCAGCGCCCACGGTCGCTCAGGGCGTCGAGTCACTGAAAGAGCAAAGCCCGTTTCGTTTTATTGCACAGGCCGGCCTGGAATCGACCAAGAAACACGAGGGTCTTCTCGCCCACATCAGCTTCGCCGACTGGACTTCGCAGTCGATCCACCGCGCCACAGACAGCGTGCAGGGCAATATGCAGAACGGGCTCGCGTTTCTGGCCACGGTCGGCTCGACGGCGCCTTTCGTAGGGCTCTTCGGCACCGTCTGGGGCATCTACAACGCGCTGGTGAAGATCGGCGTATCTGGGCAAGCATCGATTGATAAAGTGGCCGGCCCGGTGGGCGAATCACTCATCATGACCGCTATTGGTCTCGCGGTCGCCGTGCCTGCTGTGCTTGGTTACAACTTCATTGTGCGTCGCAATAAGACCACCATGGACAAAATCCGGGGCTTTGGCACCGACCTGCACGCCGTGCTCATTGGCTCCGCTGGCAAGAAGTAGAAATTTAGAGAGCCGTAAAACGGGAGCAGCAAGAAGCCGAGCGGCGCGCAATCGCCGCTCGCAGCGCGCCCAATCACGGCTCACTCAATTCCGTAACACTGACGGCAAGTATTAGGACAACCCATGGGCATGAACATAGGCAGCGCCAACGGCGACGAAGACCAGATCAATTCCAGCATCAACACCACGCCGCTGGTTGATGTGATGCTGGTGCTTTTGATCATCTTCCTGATCACCATTCCGGTGGTCACCACCTCGATTAAAGTGCAGCTTCCTCAGGAAGAGATACAGGTTCGAGAATCGAAACCAGAAAATATCGTGATCTCGGTGAACGCCGACAGCAAGATGTTCATGTACGACACCCCTATCGTCGATATTCGCGACCTGACGGATCGACTCAAAAAAGTGTCCAAGATGGATCCGCAGCCGGAAGTGCACATTCGTGGCGACCTGACAGCGAACTACGACGGGGTCGGGCGCGTCATATTTGCCTGCCGCTCGGCTGGCATCTCAAAGATTGCGTTTTTGACCGAACCTGCGGCCCGTGACTGAAGTAAGTAAAGAGAAGCACCCATGGGAATGAATTTAGGCAATAGCAGTGGCAACGGAGATCCCGAAGTCATGGTCGAAATGAACACCACCCCGTTGATCGACGTGATGTTGGTGTTGTTGATCATGCTGATCATCACCATCCCTATCCAGTTGCACTCGGTGAACATGAATATGCCGCCCGCAAGCAACATCAAGCCACCCGTTGAACCCGAGATCGTCAAGATCGACATCGACGAGACCGGGCGCATTTTCTGGAACGGTGCCGCCGTGGGAGATCGCAACGAACTACAGGCAAAGATGGCTGCCTCCGCCGCGCTGCCGACGCAGCCGGAAATTCACTTGCGACCGAACAAGCTCGCCAAGTATGAAATCGTCGCCTATGTCATGGCCGCCTCGCAACGCGCAGGCCTGGTCAAGATGGGCATTCTCGGGCACGAACAATTTTTATGAGGCATCGCCGCACACACACGATGACGGAGCGCCGGATATCCGACTCGCCTAACGTCCTCATTTGTTGCTGGGCACTCTAAATGGATTACACCTACCAACCCAAGCAATCGAGCAAGCGAACGGTGGCGATTTTTGCCGTGCTTGCGTTACATGCTTTCATTGTTTACGCCCTGGTCACCGGCCTGGCGCGCAAGGCCGTTGAAGTCATCAAGAAGCCGCTAGAGGCGAAAATTGTGGAGGAGGTCAAACTTCCGCCACCCCCGCCGCCGCCGCCGCCTCCACCTCCTAAAACACCGAACCTGCCGCCGCCCCCGCCTGCAGCGCCACCGCCTCCTTACGTGCCGCCGGTAGAAGTAGCCGTGGCTGCTCCTCCGGCACCGGCGATCACGACGACTTCCGAGCCCCCCAAGGCCGAGTACAAAATCGCACCGCCACCCCCACCGGCACCGCCTGCGCCGCCCGCAGTGGCACCACCAGCACCACCAGCGCCACCGCCAAAGCCTGCGCTGACTAGGATCGGAATGGGTTCGCTGCCGCAACCGTGTCGTCCAGACTCGCCACCGGTACGCGACATGAACAAAGCGGGCGTGGATCGCGTGGAGGGCACGATTCTGGCGACGGTCAACGCCGACGGCACCATAGGCAACGTTCGCGTTGGCACGGTCACACCCGGCAACTTGAGAAGTGCTGTGCAACGCACCTTTGCCAGCGCGCTGACTGATGCCGCCTGCAGAACCAAAGCAGACGGTGAAAAGTATGAAGTCGAAATCCCGTTCCTGATGAAGCTGGATTAAGGCGAGGCGGCTGGGGGGGCATTTGGATTGCCTGTCGCGGCTTGTGGCGCGATAGGCATGCTTAACGGCGGTGCTTTTTGTTCAGTTCCTTCCGCGCAAGAGTGCCAGAAACCGTAGCAAAGCTGCCTCGAGATTGTCGGCTGCGGTGGGTATCTGGCGCAGTCACTGCGCTGTTGAGTCAGCCTCAGACTTCGTTACTGTTCTGTTCCCACTGTCGATCGCGGAGCTTGCGATGAGAAAAGCGTTGGCGTTCCTGACCGCGATATTCCTGGTCACGTTTGTGCAAGCAACCGACGTCAAGTCGGTTGAAGCGCTTGATCTGCAACGGTATCTTGGTACTTGGGTAGAAATCGCCTCAATCCCGCAATTTTTTCAACGCAAGTGCATCCGCGACACCAACGCTAGTTACAGTCTGGTGCCGGGCGGAGCAATTCGCATAGAAAATCTCTGCACGCGAGCGGATGGGCTGCGCGAGCGCGCTGAAGGTCGGGCTAGATTGGTTGATGCGATCCATCCAGGCCAGCTTGAAGTTACTTTTCTGGAGCTTTTTGGCGAGTATCGCTTCTGGGTGGCTGCGGATTATTGGGTTATCGCGCTTGATCCGAACTATCAATGGGCCGTAGTGGGGCACCCGTCGCGCCGTTACGGATGGGTGCTCGCCCGTGACCGTCGTCTCAGCCCTGCTGTGCTCGCCGAAATTATTGGACGTATCAAGTTGCAGGGCTACGATGCCTGCGAATTCGTAGTGACGCCGCAGGTGGGTGGAATGTCGGTTCGTCGCCGACTGTGCGAAGTGTTGCAATAGTCAGCAGTCCACAGTTCGCTATGACTTGTCAGGCGGCGGCCTGGTCAAAAACCGCTCCAGTTCGCCTTGCTTTGGTGGTTCGATCATCTCCAGAGACAAGTCCCATTTGGGTGTGCCATCGCTGTCATTGGCACCGCGGGATTCCCAGTCCGCGTCCGCGTCTGCGGTCAGGTCAGGCTCGGCGGAAAGCCCCTCATGGACCTGCAATAAAAGCAGGATGTCGCGGTACGCGGCGAGACTAAATCCCAGTCGCGATCCACCACGGTTGTCGTAGAGCAGTTCCTCAAGAAACTTGCGTGCCTCTGCGGTGCCCCAATCGCGCTCGATCCTTGCCACTAAGTGCGGGAACGCCTCCAGACCATCATCGAGTGCCAGCTCGTGGCCATAGTTATCCCACTCAGGCACCCGACCGTTGAAGTGTTTGCGGAACTGCGGGGCAAGCTCGTCGTAGCCGCGCCGATTGCTAGTTTTTCGATACAGCTCAAAGATCATTAGCCATGGGGCAGGAGAAGATCGCTCGCCACTCTGGCCATCGATATGGTCGCGCAACAGCTCAATAGCTTGATCGTTGCGCCCCAGATCAGCATAGACCTGAGCCTCTTCAGTGACCTGCGAAAGTTCGGTAACGTCGACGTGTGATTCCGTGTCGCGTAACTGGAAAAGCGGATTGTTGAGCCGATCCGATGCTTCGCGCTCAGCTTTGGTCGCAATGATGGGTGATGATGGATTTACTTTGCGTGATCCCGTCCGAGGCAGTGGCGTGACCGAATTTGGGGGCACCTCCGCGCCGCGCGCGATTGTCCCGTGAGCCACCGGCAGCGGCGCAGTCGCACTGATTGCCGCGTTGCTGCCGGCGTCGTGCTCCGGCAGGTGCTGATTTTTGGCTGCCCGCACCACTGTAACTTCTTCGTCATTGGCGGACGCGGGTACCTCGTTTAGCTGCGCGTCAAATTCCGAGGCGGTGGGCGCGCGGCGTTGCCGCAGCAAAAACGCGATCAATGCAACGACCATCAACACGCCGGGAATCCACAGCCAGCTGCGCCAATTCCATGTGCTTGCGGCAACTCCGCTCGGGCTGCTCTGCAAATTGCCAATCGCGGCGGATGACGGCTCTACTACTTTGCCCGGTGAATTGGCCGACACACCCGCTGCCGCCAGTTGCGACTGTAACTCGGCGAGACGGCGTTGCGCCACTACGAGGTCGGCCTCCAGTCGTGGCGCAAGATCGCTGTCGATGGGGGTCTCAAGCAGCCGCCGCCGCCGATCCTTGTTGATGGCGGCCTGAAGTTCATCGGTGACGACAGCCCCCGGCGCGTTGGCTGGATCCACCAGCACCAGATCACTTGAGACGCGCAACCGTGGCACGGCCAACGCAGCCAGCGCGGCTTCATCCACCCGAGCGGCGGAATTGGGCACCGACGTTCTGACTTGCAGTTGATCCTGCTGCGAAGGGCGTGCCGCCAAGGGCGCACCCCGCAGAGTCGGCCGGGCCGCCGGCGCGATGCTGGAATATTTTTTGTCACTCCGGGTCGCCGTCGCGGATTTGCTTCGCCCGCCGGAATTCGGTTCGCCCTCGCGTTGCGTCGCGCGTGAATTGGCGTTGGGTCGCGCGACCGAGAGCTGCGGCGTGGCCGCTGAGACGGTGGTGGGGACAGGCCCCGGCAGGTCCGTCGACCTCGCCGCCGATTGTGCGGGCGTCACGGTCACACGCTGATTTGCACCAAGCGAATCGGTCGGGGGATCGAGTAGCAAGGTGTACTCGCGCCGGATGGGGCTATCGCAGCCGGCTTCGATGCTAATTCGAACGATGGGCTCGTCGATCGACTGATTGCCGCGAACGATCAATTGCGGCGGCGTGCTGCTGGTTTGTAATTCAATACGCGCTTGCGTGACCACATACAAGCCGTCAGATTTTGCGGGGGGCACGACGCGAAAGCAGCGCGTTTCAAGCGAGGCCACGCTCTCGCCGAGCAGCGGAATCACCAAACGCAGTGGCTGCCCCAGCGTGGATGAAACCTGTTCAAGCCCTAGAGAGAGCGCTGCAACGGGCACGCAGAAATGAAGCGATGAAATCAGAGCCGCACTGCGCAAAAACAGTCGATGCGCCACGTTTGGGCCGGTCACTTCCTGCTCCCCACAATCACAATCCAGCTCCGCAATCTATCGAATTTTGAGTGTACCTAAGAAAGGTAGCGTTAACGCACGTAAACGACTTTTCTAGCCCTCATGCGCGACATTGAAAAACTCCCGCCCGCCACGCATTTGCGCAACTCGTTGCAATAACCAGTCGAGGTGTTGCGGTTCATCCACAAAATTAAGGCCTTCAGTATTTACAAAAAGTAGCGGTGCGGCGTCAAAGTTATGAAAAAAGTGCGCGTAGGCATCCGACAAATGGGCCAGGTAGTCGGGCGTGATCTGTTTCTCGTAGCGGATGCCGCGTCGCCGCACGCGGTCGACCAGCGTGTCGACCGATGCTTGCAACCCAATCACCAGATCAGGCACTGGCGATTGCAGTTGCAGAAAACCGTAAATTTTTTGATATAGCCCCAGCTCATCTTCACTCAAATTTAGTGCTGCAAACAAAGCGTCTTTTTCGAGCAAAAAATCTGCGACCACACCCCGTGAAAACAATTTTTGTTGCGCCAGCTGCTTAACCTGATCGGCGCGTTGAAAGAGGAAAGTGAGTTGGGTGGCCAACGCATGCCTTGCCGGGTCTGCGTAAAAGCGCTCCAAAAAAGGATTCTCAGCAGGAGCCTCCAGCAACAGCTCTGCCCCCAGTCGTGAGGCCAGCTTTCGTGCGAGGCTGGTTTTGCCCACGCCGATGGGGCCGTCAACGACAATGTATCGAAGCGCGCTCAGTTCCATAGCTTATTGTGGGCTATCTTGCGAGGCTCGCTGTCAACGGTGTGCCGTAGCAGCTTAGAAGCTGCTCCCCATCCTGGAATGCTGATGTCGGGTGTGATTTCCAGCAGCGGCAATAAAACAAATTTGCGTAAGTGCATGCGCGGGTGTGGCAACACTATGTCGCGGGTATTGATGACTATATCGTCGACAAGCAGCACGTCAATGTCCAATGTGCGAGCAGCGTTTGACGCACCGCCTCGCACCCGGCCCTGGGTGAGCTCAATGCTCGCGACCAGTGCCCACAATTGATGCGGCATCAACGACGTTCTCATCGCGATCACGGCGTTGAGATAGTTGGGCTGCGGGTCAACCGAGCCCCAAGCTTCAGTTTCATAAATCGAAGAGGACCGCATCACATGGCACGAAGCCGCCGCGTCAATTGCCGCTCTTGCCGCGCGCAAATGGCCGACTCGGTCCCCGAGGTTACTTCCCAGCGCAACGTACGCCACACTCGCCAACGGGGCGGTTGATGCTTGCATGTACCGTTTAGCTGGCGACCGGCGCGTCGCCTGAATCGCCGCCGGCATGACCTTCACGCGGTGATCGGCCTTTGCCACCGCGTGATCGGCGGCGACGGCCGGAGCCGTCGACCCCGCCAGCAACAATACCGGTGTGGCGCGCTTGGGCTCGCTGTCGCTGGTTGATTAGCTCTTGCCGAATGTTGGGGTCAGACTCGATGAAATTGGTCCACCAGTCGGCCAGTTCTTGTTCAATCTCGCCAGCCGCGGCTCGCAGTAGCAAAAAGTCATAAGCTGCACGAAAACGGGCTTGCTCCACCACACGCAACGCGGATTTACTGGTGCGCTGCTCGAAGCGCGGTTGCATCATCCAGATTTCACGTGTGATGCCCGCGAAACGTTGCGGCAGGGTAATCGTTTCCCGTTGCCCATCGATCACTTCTTCCATCGCCTGCATCAGTGCCGGAATGCGGTTTTCGCCGGTCGCTTCAATTTCTCCCCACCGCTTCACAACCTCGTGCCACAACAGGCTGGCAAAGAGAAAAGCGGGCGATACCGGCTTGTTTTCGCGAACGCGACGATCAGTATTGTCGAGCGCCAATTCGATGAACTTTTGGCCGCCGGGTTGCTGATAGATTAAATCCAGCAATGGCAGCAATCCTTCTGCCAGGCCATGCTTGCGCAGCGCCACGAGCGTTGCGTTAGCGTGTCCGGAGAGCAACAGTTTTTGCACCTCATCAAACAGCCGGGCAGGCGGCACGTTTTTGATCAGCGCTGCGTGTTCCTGAATCGGCTTTGCCGTGGTCGGTGCAATTGCGCAATTGAGCTTTACCGCCAGCCGAATAGCGCGCAGCATCCGCACAGGATCTTCGCGGTATCGGGTCTCGGCTTTGCCTATTACACGCAGCGTGCGCTTCTCAATGTCTTTGAGGCCGTCAAGATAGTCGACCACGATGTCGTGTGTTGGATCGTAATAGAGGGCGTTGATAGTGAAATCGCGACGCGCCGCGTCTTCAGCCTGGGTGCCGTAGACGTTGTCCGAGGTGATGCGACCGGTTGAATCCGACTCCACCTCACCACCGGCTTTGCCGCCGTCAACCGCCTTGACCGTGTTGCTGCGAAAGGTCGAAACTTCGATAGTTTCGTCCCCGAACATGACATGAACGAGGCGAAAGCGCCGCCCGATAATGAAGGCACGCCGAAATTCGTGTTTAACGTCCTCGGGGCTCGCGTTGGTGGCGACGTCGAAGTCTTTAGGCTCAACACCCAGCAGCGCGTCACGTACCGCACCGCCGACGATGTACGCCTCAAAGCCCGCACGTTGCAAGCGGTCACAGACGTAGACCGCGTTTTTGCTCATGTGCTCTGGCCGGATGCCAAGCTTGACGCCCGAGGCTTCGCGGCGAACGCCATGTTTTCGGGGTAGGACGCGCTCAAATAACGCTCTGATCATATGCTGAAAGCCCGTGCAATACACACCGCACATGCCGCGACAAACCCGGCGCGCTACGGTGTCCACCCCGCAGCGCCGTCATTGCGGTGCCGGGTCGCCATTTACTGGGGGCGATTCGCGCACTGAAATGACCCCGAGGGGCAGATGGTTGAAAGATGGCGCGAGTATAGCGAGGCAAGTCCGACTGCGGCTTTGCGTTGAGGGCACCCCTACAAATGCGATGTTCGGGCGCACTGCCGCGTTGCACGCTGCTCCCAATGCTCATGTGCCAGGGCGTTCATTCCGGCTGCGCCGCGCCATGCGCCCAGCATCTCATTCAAGTGCCCTTGATTTTGTTCGACGCTGCGTGGTCAGGATTCAGTCAAATTCGGCGGTCTAAAATAGCAATGTTTCTCAAACTAAGCGAAAGCACCCATGTCATTCGACAAACTTTCCTCTGGCCGCGACGTCCCAAATGACTTAAACGTGGTCATCGAAATCCCGATGAATGGCGAGCCGATCAAGTACGAGGTCGACAAAGCGACCGGCGCTATTTTTGTGGACCGTTTCATGTCCACCGCCATGCACTATCCGTGCAATTACGGCTACATTCCGAAAACGCTTTCAGGTGACGGCGATCCCGCAGACGTGCTGGTGTTGAGCCCGGTGCCCCTGATGCCCGGCGTGGTGGTGCGCTGCCGCCCGATCGGCATGCTGAAAATGCAGGACGAGGCGGGTAACGATGAAAAAATTCTCGCCGTGCCGGTGGACAAACTCACCAGCATCTATCGCAACGTGCAAAGCCCCCGTGATTTGCCACCGATTGAGGTGGATCGCATCACTCATTTTTTTGAGCACTATAAAGATTTGGAGCCGGGAAAATTCGTCAAGGTACTCGGTTGGACGGAGGCCGCCGATGCACGCGCCGAAATCGCAGCGGCCATTGAGCGGTATAACGCGAGGCAATAACTGCTGAACGCCGGGTGTTGTGGCACCGCACGCATAAAGCACCGTTCGCTCCGCCGTCGAACCAATTGCGCCACCCACGCTCCGTTCGTCGCAGCGCCATGACGAGCCGCACCCTCTGCGCAAACATTCAGCCATCAAAACTCCGCAACAGGGGAAGCAGCATGGGTGAATTTATGGGTCAGGTTCTCAAAAACACGCCGGTGTGGGCATGGGCTATTCTCGTTGCGTTGATTGCGCTGGGCATCAATCAACTGCGCACTCGCGTTGTTTCGCGTTACTCGGTGGTGATCGCGCCGGTCGTGTTTTTGTTGGTCGGGTTGATGACCGCAAGTCGCGGGCGGGTGGGGTTCTGGGTTTGGGCGTTGACGTTGTTGGTCACCGCTGCCGTCACGTTTTTCGTTTGGCAACCTACAGGTGGTGCGCGCTACGAAGCGAGCATTGACCGATTGAACTTGCCCGGCAGCGTGATCCCATTGCTCATCATGCTCACGATTTTCTTGCTCAATTACGTGATTAACGTCGCGCTCGCGATCAACCCTTCGTTGCGTTCCGATCTTGTGTGGCAGGTTGGGCCGGCGATCATTCTCGGCGCGTTATCGGGCGTGTTCTTAGGGCGCGCGCTCACTCTGTTTCGCATGAATCGGCGGTCGCAAACCGCGATCGCTGCGTAGTCAAAATACCCTGCGCATGGACACCAGAATTGAAGCCCGACTACGCCCCGGAACGGACTATCACCCGTTGCAGGTGATTCCGTTTTTCCGGCGTTGGCAGCCGTCACAACTGCGCAACATTGCGCTCACGGCCATCATGTGCGGCGTGATCATTGCGCTCATTGCCCTGACCGTTGCGGCCTTTGGCGGACGGCTCACGTGGACACGCATTCAGGAGATCGCTGTTTTCACGCTGGCCATCGGTTACGTCCAGCATTTCATGTACACACTGGTGATCAACACCTCGCGCCGCAAACTCTCATGGGCACCGGTTCTGATGCATCGGTGGATGCTGAGTCTGGTACTCCCCGTATTCGGCATTTACATCGGTTTTATGCTGGCACTTGCCATTCTCAGCGGCGGCACGCTGCTGTTCAACTTTAGTCAGGGGTGGCGCGAATTTGTGTTTGCCGGGTGTGTCTCAATCGCAGTCGGTTTGATCCTGTGGGAGTCAACCGAGGCGAGCCGATTACGTGAGATCACTCGCCGCGAACTCGCAGAGTTGGAGGCCGCCGCCGCGCGTTCCGACAAAGAGCTTGCGACGGCAGAATTGAAAACACTGCGCGCGCAGGTCGAGCCCCATTTTCTGTACAACACACTATCGAATGTGGTCAGCCTGATCGACCGCGACCCGGTTACAGCGAAACACATGACCGAGCGCTTGATCGGCTATTTGCGCAACACGCTCGACGCATCGCGGCGCGACAACGCGACCGTTGGTGACGAGCTTGCGATCATCGCGGACTACCTCGAAATTTTGCACTTGCGAATGGGCGAGCGGCTGGCATTCAGCATCGATGCGACGGAAGTTGTGCGCGCGCTGCCGCTGTCGCCGATGCTGCTACAACCGTTGGTAGAGAACGCCATCAAGCATGGGCTAGAACCAAAGATTGAAGGCGGCAGCATCATGGTTTCGGCGGACGTTCACGAAGGCGTTTTGCAGATTCGCGTTGAAGATACCGGGTTGGGATTCGGCGTTGCGACCGATACGGCGGGCAGCGGTAGCGGCCTGACCAATGTGCGGGCGAGGCTCAAAGCGCTATACGGTGACGCCGCGAAATTGACGATTGAACAACCGCAGAAAGGTACGCGAATCTGCATCAGTTTGCCGACGGCGGCAGGCTTGTAATTCCATTTCTAATTCAATACGATACGTTGTTGCTTCTCCTTGCCGTGCTAACGCACTGTCTTCGTCGTCGCGCCTAGTCTCCTATTGAATTAGAAACGGAATAAGAACGGTTTAGCCACGACCGGCGACACAGCAACGTGCGGCCAGAGTGGCGGCAAAGCGGAAACAAACAAAGCAAACAGCTTTTGGCTAGATGCACCGTTCTATAAGGGCTTACCGCATTATGTGTTGATATTCGACTTTTGATAAAAATGTCGTTTAGCCCATATAAAATGGTTGTTTCGGCCAAAAGCTATTAAGGATTTTTGATGGCAAGTCTCACTGCACTGATTGCCGAAGACGAGCACAATTTGGCGCTTGCACTCAAAGATGCGCTGGCCAGAACGTGGCCTGAGCTGCGCATCATCGATGTCGTCGGCAACGGCCCGGCTGCCATCACAGCAGTCGATTTGCACGCACCGAACGTGCTCTTTCTCGACATCCGAATGCCCGGTCTCACCGGGCTGCAAGTGGCTGAGCGCCTTGCTGGAGCCCGCGGGCCGCTAGTGGTGTTCGTCACCGCCTACAACGAATACGCGGTGCAGGCGTTTGAGCGCGAGGCGGTGGATTACTTGGTGAAGCCGGTCAACGATACGCGGCTAGCCGAGACCGTTGAGCGCCTGAAAAAGCGCCTCTCCGCGCCCATGGTCGAGTCGGATACCGGCGACTTAAGCCGCGCGATGGAACTGATTAAAAAACTGGCAGGTGCCTCTGGCGCGGGGGCAACGTCGTATCTTAAATTCCTGCGCGCAGGTATCGGCGACACGGTGCGCATCGTGCCTGTTGACGAGATATCGCACCTGCAAGCGCAAGATAAGTACGTTTCGCTATACACCGCTGAAGGCGAGCAACTGATTCGCATCTCGCTCAAAGAATTAGCCGACCAGCTCGACCCGAGCATGTTTGTGCAGGTTCACCGCTCCACCATCGTCAATATGCGCGTTGTCGTCAGCGCCGAGCGAGACTTCACGGGCCGCGTGATGCTGACACTTAAAGGCGTGAAAGACAAAGTGCAGGTGTCCCGTCAATACGCACACGTATTTGCACGGATGTGATGAACGCAATCAATGCGCCGCATCAAATATTGATGCCCTGCGCGGCCAGTGCTGCCACCAGCTGCCCTGTTGGCGCAGCGCGGCATGCGGCAAAAGCTCGATTCCACGCGCCCTGATTCGCGTGCAGGCCGTGATTGGTGCTGGTGTCATAGGTGCCGTCGCCGCTCGCCTGTGACTGCAAGTCGTTGATGATCTGAAAGAGCGGGTCACGCGCGTCGCGAATGGCCTGATTGATGTCGGCCTCGCTGCTCCACGTTTGCCCAATCAGCGCCGTGAGTTCGGCATCTACCTGGCGCGTCAGCAGCGCAGAAATCTCAAAATGACCCTGCTCATGCACCAGCATGGCGGGCGTGCGTGCAGCTCCTGTGCGCGCCCACATGCGAGAGCGGTTCAGCGATACGGCCGTGGCGACCGAGGTGATGCGATACACCCTTGAACCTACGTTTCCGTCGAATGTCCACGGCGCCTGCGCGGCAAAATTGGTCGAAACGAAGGCTGCGGTGGCCGCGTCTGCGCTGGTCGGCATTCGTCCGGCGAAGTCGGCCCACGTCAATCGATATGAGAATCCGGTCATTGCCATGGTCAAACTCCTTCTCGCCACATGACGCGGGCTGCGTCACCACTGGGGCGTACTGGTTAAGACGCTGTTGCGATGAGAAATGCGTCAGGTGTTTTGCGCTGATTTGGCGCAATGCAGGTTTGTACCCCAACAGTAGGCGCGGCGACAATGCTGCCGCGCAGCGTTCCGCTGCTATTGCAGCGTCGAGATTGGGGCCAACAGCGCATCCACATCTGCCACCGTCAACCCGGTCAGCGCGTTGCCATCGCCCTCTAGCAACGCCGAAGCCAGATCCCGCTTTCGCGCCAGCATCGTCAACATTCGCTCTTCCAGCGTGCCTTTGGCGACGAGCTTGGTCACGATCACGGGTTTATCTTGCCCCATGCGGTGCGCGCGGGCGGTGGCTTGCGCTTCAACGGCGGGGTTCCACCACGGGTCATAGTGGATGACCGTGTCGGCAGCGGTGAGGTTTAGGCCCACGCCGCCTGCTTTCAGACTCAACAGGAACACCGACACTTTGCCCGATTGAAATTGATCGATGGGCGTGTCGCGGTCCAGGGTGTCACCGGTCAGCAGGGCGAACTCAATTTTCTGTTCATTCAACATGTCAGCAATCAGCGCGAGCATGCTGGTGAACTGCGAGAAGATGAGCACCTTGCGGCCTTCTTCCATGAGCTCGGGCACGTGCGTGCTGAGCCAATCCAGCTTTGCGGAGCCTGCGCCCATCGCTCGTGCGGCCGCGCCCGGAAGCTTGACCAGTCTTGGGTCGCAGCACACTTGCCTTAGTTTCAATAACGCATCGAGAATGTGAATGGTGCTGTTCTTCAAGCCCTTTTTGTCGATGACCTTGCGTATGTCTTCGTGGATCGCCGTGCGCAGCGATTCGTACATATCGGCCTGCGCAGTTTCGAGCTCGATCCAGCGCGTGTATTCGGTCTTCGGTGGCAATTCGTTGAGAACCTGATCGCGGCCGCGACGCAGGATGAAGGCGCGAATTCTGGCCTTCAACTTCTTCATCTGTTCGCTATCGGCGCGCTGCTCAATCGGGTGTCTAAAAATGCGATTGAAGCCATCGAGGTCGCCAAGTAATCCCGGAATCAGCACGTTGTAGATCGCCCACAGTTCGCCAAGATGATTCTCCATCGGTGTGCCGGTCAGCGCAATGCGTTGCTGCGCTTTAAGCGACTGTGCTGACACGTAGGTTTTCGCTTTTGCGTTCTTGAGTGTTTGCGCTTCGTCGAAAACGACCACGTTCCACTCGACGTCGGAGAGCATTTTTTCATCACGTTGCAACAGCGGGTAGCTGGTTAAAACCACGTCGGCGTTGGCGAAGGCTTCTACCTTCGACGAGCGTTCACTGCCGTGGTGGCGATAAATTTTTAACGTCGGCGCGAAGCGCTCACCTTCGCGTTGCCAGTTGGAGAGCACCGAGGTGGGGGCGATGATGAGGCTGGGTTTTCTACTCCCTCCCCCCGGGGGAGGGAGCCAAACCGTGTGCAACCGATGCAAATGCGCCAGCGTCTGAACTGTTTTGCCGAGCCCCATGTCGTCGGCCAGCACGCCACCCATGCCCAGTTCATACAAATGCGCGAGCCACGCCAGGCCGTGATTTTGATAGGGGCGAAGCGTGGCGTCGAACCCGGCAGCAGCTTTGATCGGCACCAGCTCTGCGCCGCCGCGCAGTTTGTCACGCATCAATAGCCACGCGGGATGATCGCGCCCCAAATACAGCACGGTATCGTTTGGCAAGTCCGGCAGCAGTGCGGCTTGCAGTCCGCTCATTTCGCTGACCGCGCCGCCCTGAAACCATTCGAACACCGGCTTCAAAATCGCAGCGATGCGCTCGCCCGTGATGCGCACCACTTGTGCGGCGTGCATGCGATCTGGTACCGGCACGGACAGCAATACGTGCTGCACTGTTGGCAGCGCAGCGAGCCATTGCTCCGGGTCTTTTTGCGCGGCGATCAACTTGGCCAACGCGGGCGCTAAATCGACGCGTTTGCCGTCAACATCAACGCCCAGCGACAGGCGAAACCAGCCTGTCTCGGTGCCGGGTGCCAACTCCAGAGACGGCTCGGGAATATCCTCCATCGAGATCGGAAAACCGGCTTCAATTTCAAGCTCAAAGCCCGCCATCTGAGCCTCCGCCAGTACCGTCGGGCCGCGGCCGGACCAGTCGTGATCGGGCAGTCCCCACAGCGACTCACGCAGCGATTTGATATCGCGTGCGTACGCCAGCGACGGCTCGACGCGATCCGCCGGGTAGAGCAGGCGTGGCATGCGCATCTCCCAACGCGACTCGACGCGCACGTTGCGCAGCCGCTGCGAGATCACATCACGGCCCACACGCTCCTGCTCGACAGCGTGCTCCAGCCCGTTCCTTTGATACGCAAGCAACTTGCCGTCCGGGTAGCGAAACAGCAACTGCACGGCAGGAAATACGCGGCCCTGCAAACTCGAATTGCGGCCCCAGCCCACTGACACATCAAACTCGATCAAAGCAAAGCGCAGCACAGGTGACGGAATCGGCAGCGGTGCTTCAACGTCAACGACCGTCGGGCAGGGCGGCACGGCCGCAAAATCGGGTAGATCACGCAATGCGTCAGCAACAAAAGCCCATGCGCTCGCATCGTCCGCTTTCAGTGGCGGCAGCGCAACGAGTCGCGCCAGCGTCGCTGCACTGATGGGGTTCACGGCAGTTTGCATGGGACGCAATGCGTTGCCAGCAATGTCGATCACCAGCGCCGGATCGAGCGCGATAATCGGCAGCGGCCGCGCGTCACCCTGTTCAGAAGCTTTCGCACGCAGGGCGATGCGCTCACCGAGCGGCGTGTCGACCGTTTCCCAGGAAAGCGTCATCGGCTCGGCCTCTAGCAGCGTCAGCGGTTCGCTGAGCGTGGGCACGTCCGCCGACTTCAGCGCACGGGTGCGCGTCTCGGTGTCGGTGAATCCAGCGGGTGCCATCCACAGCCGCTTGCTGGCCAACGCCATGCGCAACAAATGGGCGCCAGTTGCGCCGTTCAATTGCAAAATCGGTCGCGTGGATTGCGGGCCAATGGTCGCGGCAAGCATGCGCAGAATGGGCTCGTCTTCGCCCGACACATAGCTGGGTGCGGCGTGCCCGTGATTGATCCAGCTTAATGAGGCAGCTTGCACGTTGAGCTTGGTCTCGCCGCCCTTAAGTCGTCGTGCTTTGGCAATGGTGATTTCGCCGCGCTCGGTGAGCAGGTACGCGACAAATTCAGGTGCTGTTTTGGTCTCGGCGGCGTCTCCTCGCTCCGCCAGTGGCGTTTGATCGAAGCCCGCGCGCAGCCATAGCGACAAGTCTGCAGCGAGGCCAGTTCGAACCGTGTTGGCCACACTCGCCACGCTACTGCTTGTTGTTATCGCGGGCACATCTACGCCCCCGAGATGCTCGCCAACCGGCTCAGCCGTGACGCCGGTGAGTGTGCCGCTTTTCTGTGGCTGCATAGTCGTCCACAAGTACGCTAACCCTGCTGCGTGCTTGCAATTCAGCCGAACCGGGCAGGTGCATTCTGCTGCGAAGATATCAATGCCGAATTCGAAAAATTCCATCTCGACGGTGGTCGTGTACGGCTCGGACTGCGTGCCCTTGATTGAGGCGACCAGGTGCCAGACGCGCTCTTCGTCCATTTGTGCCGACGCGATCTGGATGCGCTTGTCGGTAACGTAGTTGATGCCGTTACGAAAGCCTTGCTCGCCGAATTCATTTTCGATGTCGATGCGGGCGGTTTGCAGGTCAAGCGCTTCGCGCGCGGCGCGGGTGGGGGGCTTCAAATTTCAGCGTTCGTCGGTTTGGTTCCCTCGCCCGTAGCACGG
>JAYSUK010000313.1:0-29412 GCA_043719085.1 Burkholderiales bacterium
CGCTCGATGTCTTTTAGCAACGGCAGTTCTTCCTGCATCACCAGTGACATCGCCTCACCCGTGGAGCCTGCGCGACCGGTGCGACCGATGCGGTGCACGAAGTCTTCGGGCACGTTGGGCAACTCATAGTTCACCACTTGCGGCAGTTGATCGATGTCGATACCGCGCGCGGCGATGTCGGTGGCGACCAGCACTTGCAGCGAGCCAGCCTTGAACTCGGCCAGCGCCTTGGTGCGCGCGCCTTGGCTCTTGTTGCCGTGAATTGCCATCGAGGTGATGCCCGATTTTTCGAGCTGCTCGGCCAAGCGATTGGCACCGTGTTTGGTACGCGTGAAAACAAGTGTTTGCGACCAGTTACGGCTCTTGACGAGATGAATAAGCATTTTCGCTTTGTGCGCTTTTTCGACCATAACAATGGACTGCTCAACCACTTCAATGGTGGTGTTGCGGCGTGCGACTTCGATGGCTTGCGGGTTGTTTAGCAGGCGGTCGGCGAGGGCCTTGATGTCATCACTAAAAGTGGCGCTGAACAACAGGTTCTGGCGCTTGGCGGGCAGCGCGGCGAGCACCTTTTTGATGTCGTGAATGAAACCCATATCGAGCATGCGGTCGGCTTCATCGAGCACGAGGATTTCGATCTGCGAGAAATCAATCGCGCGCTGGCCATAAATGTCGAGCAAACGACCTGGCGTTGCGACCACGATATCCACACCTTGACGTAACGCCGACACTTGCGGGTTGATGCCGACGCCGCCGAAGATGCAGGTGGACGTGAGTGGCAAAAATTTGCCATAGGTGCGGACACTTTCTTCAACCTGCGCGGCGAGTTCGCGTGTTGGCGCAAGGATCAACGCGCGAGGGAGACGTTTACCGCGCTGCCCATTGACGGCGGGACGTTCAGCCTTGGCTGAGAGCATCAATCGTTGCAGCAGCGGCAGCACGAAGCCCGCCGTTTTACCGGTACCGGTTTGCGCGCCGCCGAGGATGTCGCCGCCCTGCAACACGGCGGGGATGGCCTGCTTTTGAATGGGCGTAGGCGTGCTGTAGCCGTGGGCTAATACGGCACGGACTAACTCGTCGCGCAAGCCAAGATCAGCGAAGCCATTGTCCGTCGTTGCTGGAGTGTGGGATTCGATCACCGTTGCGGGATGCGCAGCTTGTTGT
This sequence comes from Burkholderiales bacterium, assembly GCA_043719085.1. GTDB lineage: Bacteria > Pseudomonadota > Gammaproteobacteria > Burkholderiales > Casimicrobiaceae > Casimicrobium. Next base: position 1,165 of record JAYSUK010000313.1, read on the forward strand.
GGCGAAATGGGTTGATGCGTTTGCGTAGCACCCTCACCCCTACTCTCCCCCCCCTGCGGGAGAGGGGATTGAACCGCTTCGCGCGTAGCGTTCTGAGCGCCGCGCGGAGCGGGTTGCGGGTTGCGCGGAGTGCTGTTGCCAACGACCCAGTTCTGCGCCTGCTTGGGCGGAGCATTGAATAGTTCGGCGCTTTGACCTTGGGGACGATTGCCGCCTTGTGCGGGTTTAGCCGTAGGCGAACGGGGGTGACGGGGCGCGTTGCCGCCGTTAGAGTTTTGAGTCATTAATTTTCAATAAAGGGCGAGGCACGAAAAGTTAGTGCCTCTGAAGCGGACGAGCGCGCCAAGAAAAAAGGCTGCTCCAATCGCGCACATCAAAGGCCGTGCGCTGGCCTGAAACCCAATCACAGTTGCAAGAATTTGCAATGGGTCACAACAATTTTCAAAGTTGCGTGCGAAAGGGGAAGAAAAGGGTTGGTGCCGTTTGTCGGGATTGAACTGACGACCTATCGCTTACAAGGCGATTGCTCTACCACTGAGCTAAAACGGCATTGTTAAATTTTACTTGATGACCTTGAGATGACTGACTTTGCTTTTGCCCCTGGCTACTGCCGAGGGCTTTTCTGCGACGAGTTTCAATGATTCATCGGCATTGCTCGCTATCGCAACCGATTGCCCGCTATCCGATTCAGCAGCGTCGAGCGTAGGCTGGAAGCCCATCCCGTAGCCTGTCTCTTTTGCAAAAATGCCGATGACCGCGGCAAAGGGCACAGCAAGCTCTTGTGAGGTGCCATTAAAGCGTGCGTTGAACAGAACCCAGTCGTTATCCATCGTCAGTTTGTGGGTGGCGAGCGGCCCAACATTGAGCACGATTTCGCCATTCTTGACGAACTCCATCGGCACTCGCGTTTTTGCGTCGACGCGCACCGCGAGGTACGGCGTATACCCCTGCTCAACGCACCATTCGTATAAGGCGCGAACAAGAAACGGCTTGGCAGATTGCTCACTCATGACAGCAAACGACTAGCGGCGCATTCCGCGTTCAGCAGGCGTCAACGCGTCGATAAATCCCTGACGGCTGAATAAACGCTCAGCATACTTAAGCACGGGCGCTGCAGCCTTTGGCAACTCGATTTCGTAGTGCGACAAACGCCACAACAGCGGGGCCAGGGCCACGTCGAGCATGGAATAGTCTTCACCGAGCATGTGCTTTTGCTTGTTGAAAACGACCGAGATTTCGGTGAGGCGATCACGCACAGCAGCGCGCGCTTTCTCAGCCGTTTTTGGGTTCTTCTTCTCAAGCTCTTCCACGTGCACAAAGATTTCGCGGTTGAAGCGATGCAGGAAAAGGCGGGCGCGACCGCGTGTTGCCGGGTCGGCAGGCATCAGCTGTGGGTGCGGAAATCGCTCGTCAATGTATTCGTTGATGATGTTCGCCTCATGCAGGATGAGATCACGCTCAACGAGGACAGGTACCGTGTTGTACGGGTTCATTACCGCCAGATCTTCGGGCTTGTGATCGAGATCAACGTCGATAATCTGAAAATCCATGCCCTTCTCATGCAGGACGATGCGACACTGGTGGCTAAACGGGTCGGTGGTGCCGGAATAAAGGGTCATCATAGGGCGTGGTTTCCTTCGCTTGCGCGCTGCGTTTATTCGCTACGTGCAGCGAAATGTTGTGTTCTGAAGAAAAACTTAGGCAGGCCGACTGGCCTGCCTTTGTTAACTTTTGCAGACTCGAAGGCCTGCCTTGGTACTTACGTGCTAGGCGGGCGGGTCAGTGAATGTCCTTCCAGAACTCTTTCTTCAGCCAAATTGCGGCACCGAGAAGGAAGGACAACAAGAACATCATAAGGATGCCTATCTGAATACGTTTGGCCTTGTTCGGCTCAGCAACATAATCCATAAAGTTAACGAGATCGGCAATGGCAACGTCGTACTGCACAGGCGTCATACTGCCTGGTGTCGCGTTCACCAGTGTGCGCACGATGTATTTGTGCTCAACCTTGCCATCCTTCTTTTCGACTTGATGCTCAAAGGAGGACATCGTTTGCGATGCGATGAACGCAGCCTTGGCTTTCGCTTCGGCATCGTGGTCTGTCTTCATTTCCTTGCCATCGGCAACGTACACCGTATTCACCAGTTTGTTGGTACCGGAGAGCTCATTCAATACATGTGGCATGCCAATATTGGGCGACACCAAATTGTTCCAGCCCGTCTCCCGCGAATCATCCTGATAGAAGCCGCGCAAGTAGGCCGCGAGCACGGCTGAAGGCGATCCGCTGCTGCCGGTTACCGACGCTACGGTGTAGCTTCGAGCCATCACTGACAAATCCGGGGGCGCCGCTCCAAACCACTCTTTGGCGTCGGTTGGATTCATCGCGACCTTCATGGTGTCACCGAGTTTTTCACCGGTGAACATCAGGTTCTGTTTGATCTGATCTTCGGTCAGATTGAGATCAAGCAGTCGGTTGTAGCGCATGTATTGGGCGCTGTGGCAATTCAGGCAGTGATTGACGAACAAGCGCGCGCCGCGCTGCAACGACGCGATGTCGGTGCGGTCAGCGGTTACCCCCACAAATTTAACTTCGGGGCCGCCCGCCGCGAGCACTGCGCCCGGAAACAATACGAGGGCGCAGGCTGCCAATAGCGATTTGATTTTCGTTGTCATGATTTTGTCTTCGCCTGCGCCTAGTGCGTCGTGACCCGAGCCGGTTCCGGCTTGGTCTTGTCGGCCTTGGTGTACCAGGGCATCAGGAAGAAAAACGCAAAGTACCCAATGGTGCAAAGACGGGCAACCCAGGTGGCGATGTCTTTGGTGTCGAGGAAGGCACTCCAGTCACCAAATTGCCCCCAGATATCGGTGGATTTCACGCCAAGGTAGCCGAGCACAATAAAGCACACGATAAACATTGCGAAAAAGCCTTTGTATAGATTGCCGCGATAGCGAATCGACTTCACGGCGCCGCGATCAAGCCACGGCAGTGCAAAGAAAATTAGCGTAGCACCGCCCATGCCGATAACACCCGGGAACTGCGATCCGAACAGTGGCGGAATGGCGCGCAGAATTGAGTAGTAGGGCGTGAAGTACCACACTGGTGCGATATGCGCTGGCGTCTTCAGTGGATCAGCTGGAACGAAATTGTTGTACTCCAAGAAGTAGCCGCCCATTTCCGGCATAAAGAACACGATCGCCGTGAAAATCATCAAAAATACGACCACGCCAACGATGTCTTTCACCGTGTAATACGGATGGAAAGCGATGCCGTCGAGCGGGATGCCAGTTTTTGGGTCTTTGTTTTTCTTGATTTCGATGCCGTCCGGATTGTTTGATCCGACTTCATGTAGCGCCAGAATGTGCGCGGCGACGAGGCCAATCAACACCAATGGCAGCGCTACAACGTGGAACGCAAAGAAACGATTGAGCGTCGCGTCGCCAATCGAGTAGTCGCCGCGAATCCACACGGCAAGCTCAGGTCCAATGAACGGAATTGCCGAAAAGATGTTCACAATGACCTGTGCGCCCCAGAAGCTCATTTGGCCCCACGGCAGCAAGTAACCGAAGAACGCCTCGGCCATCAGACAGAGGTAAATCAGCATGCCGAAAATCCATAGCAGCTCACGTGGTTTGCGGTAGCTGCCGTACATCAAGCCCCGGCACATATGCAGGTAAACGACAATGAAAAACATCGATGCGCCAGTTGAGTGCATGTAACGGATCAGCCAACCGTAGTCGACGTCGCGCATGATGTATTCCACCGAACCAAACGCGTAGGCCGCGTCGGGCTTGTAGTTCATCGTGAGGAAGATGCCGGTGACAATTTGTAACACCAGCACCAGGAGCGCCAGCGAGCCAAAGTAATACCAAAAATTGAAATTTTTCGGTGCGTAGTACTCGGTCAGGTGCTCTTTGATCATCCCGGTCAGCGGGAATCGCGCATCAACCCACTTAAGCACTGGGTTAGTAAACATGGACGTGTGATTTGAGGCCATGATTTACGCCTCCTTTCCGTCTTGGCCGACACCAATGGTCAGCGTGGTGCCTGCAATTTTGTGCGGTGGCACAACCAAATTTGTGGGTGCCGGTGAACCCGTGAATACGCGTCCGGCGACGTCAAATTTAGACCCGTGGCACGGGCAGTAAAACCCGCCGGGCCAATCATTGCCCAGCTCTCCGGGGGTTAGCTTGGACGATGGCGAGCAACCAAGATGGGTGCAGACGCCTTCCATCACCATCAGCTCGGGCGAAATGGAGCGAGTTTTAGCATTCACGTAGGCAGGCTGATCCGATTTCTTTGAGTCAGCATCCTGCAACTGCGATGCGGGAATTTTTTCCATTGCAGTCACTTGTTCAGGCGTGCGGCGCATGACCCACACCACTTTGCCACGCCATTCCACGGTGAGCTTTTCACCCGGTTTGATGTTTGCAATGTCTACCGTGACGGGTGCACCGGCGGCTTTTGCCCGCTCAGACGGGGCGAGCGTTGCCACAAAGGGGGCAACTATTGCGGCACCTGTTATCGCGCCGGGCACTGCGGCCACAGCGACTACGAGATTTCGTCTTGACTTGTTGACTGCGTTTATAACTGACACTTCGCTCATGGGCTTTCCGCGATTCCGAAAGAACTTTTTTGGCTTTTTGGGTGGTTGTTTTCGTCAGTGAACGCACAAATAGGGGCGTCGACGAAACAACCTACGTATTTTATCCGATTGCCCAAATTGTTTTGCGCTGCGGCAAACTTTGACCGCAATGCGTGAGCTTCCACTTCTGGTGTGAGATCACGTTGAAGCTCGTTTGAGATGCCCGAATTTAGGGCGACTAGCCACGATTTGCGCTATTCTTCAAGCTCGCTGCACCGCAGCATAAACACAACTTCTAGAGAAATTTATGTCCCAGGGTAACGCTCGCAAGCTCTCGGTGGGCCTCGTCGGCTGGCGCGGCATGGTCGGCTCCGTTCTCATGCAGCGAATGAGTGCCGAGCGCGACTTTGACGCCATCGAAACCACTTTCTTCAGCACCTCGTCGGCCGGCAAAGCCGCGCCGAAGATCGACGGCTGCACCGTGTTCGATCCGATTTTGAGAAACGGCAACGACTTGACCGCGCTCAAGGGCATGGACGTGATCATTACCTGCCAGGGTGGCGACTACACCAAAGCGATTTACAAGCCATTGCGTGTAGCGGGCTGGATCGGGCACTGGATTGACGCCTCGAAAATCCTGCGCATGGCGGACGACGCCACCATCATCCTCGACCCGATCAACATGCCGGTCATCCAAACCGCGCTTGGCAAAGGCGGTAAAAACTGGATTGGCGGCAACTGCACGGTGAGCTGCATGCTGATGGGTGTCGGCTCGCTGTTTAAGGCCGGCCTCGTTGAATGGATGCAAACGTCCACCTATCAGGCAGCCTCCGGCGGTGGCGCGGCAAACATGCGCGAGCTGCTCACGCAGTACGGTGAAATTCATGCGGAAGTGGCCGATTTACTGGCCGATCCATCCAGCGCGATTCTGGAAATTGATCGTAAAGTTGCGGCCAGACAGCGCGCTTTCACGCCTGCTGAAACCGAACATTTCCGTGGTATTCCGCTCGGCGGCAATCTCATTCCATGGATCGACGCTGATCGCGGCGACGGTACCAGTCTTGAGGAGTGGAAAGGCGGCGCTGAGACCAACAAGATTATGGGTCTGGGCTCAGTGTTCGGTTCGGCAGAAATCCCGATTGACTCAACCTGCGTGCGCATCGGCTCGATGCGCTGCCACTCGCAGTCCCTCACCTTCAAGCTCACCAAAGACGTGCCGCTGGCCGACATCGAGGCGATGATTGCCAACGACAACGAGTGGGTGAAATTCGTGCCGAATGAACGCGAAGCCACAGAGAAAAACCTTACTGCCATGAATGTGGCCAGCACCATGAACATTCCCGTCGGTCGCGTACGCAAACTCGCTATGGGGCCGCAGTATTTGGGAGCGTTCACCATTGGGGATCAGTTACTGTGGGGCGCGGCGGAACCGTTGCGCCGGATGTTGCGAATCATCCAGACGCAATAGAAAATTCTTCATATTTTCGCGTTTGGCCCCTGTGGGCATGGGCCGTAGGCTGATTTTGTTACTAGTCGACTTCTAGCAAAAAGCCAGCTTGGGCCAATATAAACGGTCGCTTCACGGTGAAGTTGTACTGGGCAAGTGATGGGTGCAGCGTTTGGGGTGCTTTTAGAAAATCCCCAGCCAACCGCCTTTTCAAGCCACGTTCGCGTAAAATTTAAGCAATATGAATGAATTACCTCACGCCATTAATGCCGCCTCGGCATCCGTCCCCGCCTCAGACGTCACAAAAATCGAGTCGTCGGCAGAAGGCAGTACCTCTCCGTTAGCGCATAGCGCTGAACCCCACGCATTGCCTCTCGTCGCAGCGCCCGCTGCTACGAACGATCCAGTCCCCACCGGTGCCGTTACCTTCGCCACGTTGAACCTCGCCGAGCCGATACTGCGCGCGGTGCTTGATTCCGGCTACACCACGCCCACGCCGATCCAGGCGCAGGCGATTCCGGTTGTACTCGCCGGGCTCGACGTGATGGGCGGCGCGCAAACCGGCACGGGCAAAACGGCAGCTTTCACGCTGCCCATCCTGAACCGCATGCTGAAGCACGCGAACAGCTCACCGTCGCCTGCGCGGCACCCGATTCGCGCCTTGATGCTCGCGCCCACGCGTGAGCTCGCAATCCAGATTGAAGAAGCCGTAGAGACCTACGCCAAACACACGGGCCTGCGCTCAACGGTGGTGTTCGGCGGTGTGGACATCAAGGAGCAAAAGGCGGCAGTGCGTGCCGGCGTCGAGATTTTGGTCGCCACGCCCGGCCGCTTGCTTGACCACATCGAGCAGAAAAACTTAAGCCTGAATCAGGTTGAAGTACTGGTGCTGGACGAAGCAGATCGCATGCTCGACATGGGGTTCATACCGGACATCGTGCGCATCATTGGCATGCTGCCGAAAGAGCGACAAAGCCTGCTGTTTTCGGCCACCTTCTCCAATGAGATCAAGGCGCTTGCTGACCGCATGCTGAAAGCACCCGTTCTGATTGAGGTGGCACGCCGCAACGAGTCTGCAGCTAACGTGGCGCAGCAGATTTTTCGCGTCCAGGGGGACGACAAGCGGCGACTGCTCGGACATCTGGTCACTTCACAAAATTTGACGCAGGTGCTGGTTTTCTCACGCTCAAAATTGCAAACGGCGCGACTTGCTCGCGAGCTGGCGCGGGACGGCTTCACGACCGACGCCATCCACGGTGACAAGACGCAAGACGAGCGGATAAAAGCGCTGGAAGCATTTAAGAATGGCAGTGTTCGCATTCTGGTTGCCACCGATGTGGCAGCGCGCGGCCTCGACATCGACCAATTGCCCACCGTGGTCAATTACGAACTTCCCTTTGTTGCCGAAGACTACATTCATCGCATCGGTCGCACCGGGCGCGCGGGAGCGAGCGGCACAGCCATTTCTTTCGTGTCGCCAGACGACGGCAAACTGCTAGCCGAGATCGAGAAGCTAATCAAGCGCAAGCTCGATGAGCAACCGATGCCCGATTTGTCGGGCTATGGTGAGCGCTACGCGCCACGTAACGCAACCGATGCGTCCGGTAGCGGTTCACGGGGCGGCGCGCCGTCTCGGGATCGCCCGCGTGGTCACAGCGCCCGCGACAGTCACTCGGGCGAAGGTTACGGCAGCGTTCGTCCGCCGATGACAGAACCGAGGACCACTAACTACCAGGGCAGTCGAGATAAATCGCACTTTGATTTGAATCCCGACCAGCCGATCGCGCCGAACGCGCGTGGCGCAAACGGTGGGCGCAATGTCGGCGTCGGTCGGCGCGCGTCGCGCGAAATTTGCGTGTTGCTCAAATCGCCTGCGTACGCTGTCACAACTGTAAAGGCCGATCGGGCGGAAATCGTTGGCGTAGCAGCGTAATGTCCGCGCTGTCATTGCCTGCACTAAATGTGCAGCAGTGGCTGCGTGCAAATGGCTCAAGCGCCGCTATCGTGGAGCACGATTGCTCTCACCGCCCTTGCAGTAGCCCATCTCCTTGACTGCGACGGCGCACAGATGACCAGGAGCCTCATCGTCGAAAGTGCTACTACGGCGTCGACGAGAAAAGGCAGCTGCTACGCTCGGCTACACATTGGCCCACGCAGATGCCAAATTGGTGCGTGAAGGTACAGGATTGGCATTGGCGGTGTTCCAGGCCTCTGCCCTGCCAGTCCGCGTGTCGTGCAGTTAGACCGACTTCGACGGCGTGTATCCGGCACGAGACGAGCCGCATGCGACTTTCGCGACTGATCCCGCCGCATTGACCAATCTCCCAGGCGCGCGTATCGGCCTCGTGAGGTTCGCGCACTTGTAGCGTTCCGGGTATAAAAAAGGACGGCTGGGAGGAGCAGCCGTCCAAGAGGGAGACTTGAGAATGACCTGCGCTACGCAGCGCAGAATGTCGTAAACGATACGCAAAGTCAGGGCTTTTGGTTTCAACGACCGACACATCAGCAGCGATAATCAAGGTCATGATTCTGCCAACTGCTCTCACCATTCGCCCCGCAACCTCAACGGACGTCGTCACCATTCACGCGCTGATTCGCGATCTCGCCATTTATGAAAAGCTTGAGCATCTGATGGTCAGCACACCCGAGGATTTCAAGCGTGAACTTTTCGGGCCAAACGCACGGATCGAATGCATCATCGCGATTGACGGCGACGCGGCTATTGGGTTCGCGCTCTTCTTCCACAATTTTTCAACCTTTCTTGGGCGAAAAGGCTTGTATCTAGAAGACCTGTTCGTGAAGCCCGAATGTCGAGGCAAGGGCTATGGCAAAGCATTGCTGGTGCGACTGGCGCAGATCGCTGTGGAGCGAAATTGTGGTCGCTTTGAATGGAGCGTGCTGGACTGGAACACGCCTTCCATCGAATTCTATGAGGCGATGGGCGCAACGGTGATGCCCGAGTGGCGCATCGTGCGCGCAGCGGGTGACGCTTTAACGAAGATGGCTTCAATGGCGACTACGGCCGCGCCTGGCGCAACGCGTTAACCGATTCCGGAACATCAGCCCACGCGGCACGTCCGGGCGCAAAACGCTCACGCAGATAGATCACCAAATCCACCATTTGCGCGTTGTTAAAGTGATCACGAAATCCGGCCATGAATCCAATATCGCGATGTGCGGGGGATCGCACGCCGTCAAAAATTGTGCGAATCAAATTGTTCGGTATGTCAGCGTGCAAGCTGCTGGCAAGCGCTAGCGGAATGTTCAACCCCAACAGTTTCGGGCCATCCCCCGTGTGATGGCAACTGCTGCACGCGCCCTGAAATAGCCGCTCGCCATGCGGCTGGCTGCTCACGCGCGGCGCATTGGCCGCCGCAATGGTAAGCGCTGCTTGATCTGAGGCATTGACCTGCGGCACCGAGAACGAAGCGAGGTAGGTCGCCATGGCTTGAATGTCGTCATCGGGAACGGTGGCGAGCGACTTCACCACCTGTGTCATCGATCCACCGGCAACGCCATGCTCACGTGAATAGCCGTTGCGCAGATAGTCAAACAGCGCCGAGGTTGTCCACGGCACGGGTGAGCTGGAAAGTGCTGTGAGCGCCGGCGCGTGCCAGCCGTCAACAGTCGCCCCACTCAAAAACTGTTCTCCCAAAAGCTCGGCCCCCATCGCATTTCGCGGCGAGTGACAAGCGCCGCAATGGCCAAGCCCGGCGACCAGGTAGGCACCGCGATTCCAGACGCTGCTGCGACTATCGTCGTTGGTGTGAGCGGTGTTGTCGTGAAAAAGTTGATTCCAGCCCGCAAGCAAATTGCGCTGGCTGTACGGGAAGCGCAGTTGATTGGCAGGCGCTGTTGCGAGCACCGGAGGTTGTGCCATCAGATACGCGTACAACGCCTGCATGTCGTCATCATTAGTCCTGGCGAACGAGGTGAACGGAAATGCTGGGTAGAGGTAGTGACCATCGCGCGAGATGCCCTCACGCATGGCGCGGGTAAAAGCCTGAAGGGACCAATTGCCAATGCCCGTTTGCGGGTCGGGCGTGAGATTAGTGCTGTAGACGGTGCCGAACGGCGTTTCAAGCGCCACACCACCCGCGTTAAGCGTTCCGTTGGTCGTGGTGTGGCAGCCTGCACAGTTGCCGATTGCTGCGAGTTGCTTGCCCCGCTCAAGCGTGTCGTCGCTGTATTGTCGAGCCAGTCGGCTCGCGTTTTGCAGCAGTGGTTCGATGTTGGCGCGGCCAACGGTCATCGCAGTGAAAACGCTCACGGCGCCCAGCCCGAAGGCGCCTGCAGCTACAAACCATTTTTTGCTTCTCGGCCACGGCGCACCCAGTGCCGCGGCGCTCACCGCATCTTGTGGCATTGGCGCGGGGCCGGTTTTTGGCTGGATGCCGAGGCCCGCACGGATCACCTCTGGTGTGAACGGCGGTTGACGGAAACGCACGCCCGTCGCATCGAAAATTGCATTCGCAATCGCTGCTGTGCCGGGCACCGATGACGACTCACCGGCACCTAATGGCGCATCAAATGGGCGCGGCATATGCAGCACCTCGATCACGGGCACTTCGCGAAAACTGAGCAGCGGATATTCGCCCCACTCCCTGGCCGTGACGCCCGCCTCTGGCGTTGATTCCACCTGCTCTTTCAGAGCGCGGCTAGTGGTTTGAATCACGTTGCCGTGCACTTGCTGCGTCACGCCCGCAGGGTTGATCAGCATGCCCGCATCATGGCCAACAACGACGCGCTTGACGTGTACCTCACCGGTGCGTGTGTTCACCTCAACGTCGGCTACCCACGCTGACCACGCGGCGCCGTAACCCGGCCACTTCGAGTGCACGTAGCGCGCGTAAGCAAAACCTTGCCCCGTCACCACGTCAGTCGCGCCATCTCTATCAACGTGTTTGCGCGGCCCGGTGCGCGCAACCCACTGCGCCTTTTCAGCGGTCGCGGCAACGAGTTCGGACGCACGCGAATCCTGCAAATAGCGCAACCGATATTGCACCGGGTCGACGCCAGCGGCAGTTGCCAGTTCGTCTACATACGATTCATGCGCGAACGAATTAGGCAAGGCAGAAACACCACGCAACCACGACGCACGCAGCATCGGCGGCATGTCGTTTACAGTGACCCGTAGGTTTTCAAACGCGTACGGCGGCTGCGCCGTGCGGTCGCCCATTTCATAAGTCACTGCGTTGGGTTCGATCGTACGCGTGAGCAGAAGCGCCAGCGTGGGTGCGGCATTCGAGGGATACGACGTCGTGAAATCGTATGCTGCGGGCGACCCGTCGGCGTTCAAGCCACCACGCACATCCATTAGCTGGGCGGCACCTTTGGGCTCCCATTGGTGCTCTTGATCACGCATCAACTGCACACGCACCGGAGCTGCGACTGCTCGCGAAAGCAACGCCGCATCGGCGGTGACATCATCTGCGCCGTTGCGCCCGTAACAACCTGCGGCCTCCATGCGCGTGACGGTCACCGCCACATCTCGAAACCCCATCAACCTGGCGAGATCAGCGCGCAGCACATGCGGATTTTGAGTGCCTGACCACACGGTAAGTTGCTCGCTAGACCAATCTGCCACGGCGCAGGACGGGCCGATGGATGCGTGCAATTGATAAGGCCAGACGTAGGTGCGCGGCATCGACTGCGCAGCTTCACGCATTGCGGCATCAACATCGCCCTCGTTGACTAACCGTCGAGCTGTGGCGGGATTGGAGCGTAACGCGTGTTCAACATCGCGGACGTCAGGCACATATGCCCCTGTCTTCCAACGCAGCTTGAGCTCACGCATGGCCTGCTCAGCGTGTTCTTCGCGCTCGGCGACCACTCCGACAAAATCGCGAACAACCACTACCGCCCGAATACCCGGAATGTGCGCAATGGATTGCTCGTCAACCGACTCTAACGTGTTACCGATGAAATCGCCATGGTCGGCCCCCGCGTAGGGCGGACGAATCACGCGTCCATGCAGCATTCCGGGCACTCGCAGGTCGTGTACGAACAAAAATTGTCCGCTGACTTTTGCGGCAATGTCAACGCGCGGCACCGACTGTCCGACTACCGTGTAATTTGCAACCGGCTTGGTGGGTGCGTCCGGGTCAAGCCAAATTTCCACGTGTTGGCCGTGCAGCATTTCGCTCACGGTACGCATCGGCGAGCCATTCACCACCAGCCACCGTGCAGCCTGTGCAGCCGCAGCGCGCAACGGTACTGCATGAATTTGAATTGAGGCGCTGGCGATGGTCGGCCCTTGATTGGGCACGGTGTCGGTATCCCCTAGAACGACGCACACCCGGTCAACAGCGACATCCAACTCTTCCGCCACAATTTGCGCCAACGCCGTACGCAAGCCCGTGCCAAGGTCGACGCGTCCGCACAGCGCGGCTACGCTGCCGTCACTCCACAGTGCCAAGAGCACCTCGGTTGCGTCGTTCGCGTCGGTAGCATCGCTGGTCACAAAGGCAGGTTGCCCCGGCACATGAGCACTCGCAGCCACCGCCTTACGCAGCACTAAAAGCACATCTGTGGCCGCTCGCAAGTCGAGGCGTGAGAGCCTTTGATGGGCGCGCAACATCAAGCGGCCTGCTGCATGCGTGCCGCAGCGATGCGAACAGCCTGCACGATCTCAACGTGCGTGCCACAGCGGCACAGGTTGCCTGATAAAGCGCTGGCAATGTCATGATCGGTTGGGGTCGAGTTGTGCTCCAGCAGCGCGACTGTCATCATGATCATGCCATTCAGGCAATAACCACACTGTGCGGCCTGCGCATCAATAAATGCCTGTTGAACGGGGTACAGGGCGGCGCCTCGCGCCAGCCCTTCAAGTGTGGTGACACTACGGCCCGCCACACCTACGACCGGAATTACGCAGGCCCGTGCAGCCACACCGTCCACCAGCACCGTGCAGGCACCGCATTCGCCGAGACCGCAGCCGTACTTCGCACTGGTCAATTCGCAGTCGTTGCGCAGTGTCATGAGCAATGTTGTGGTTGGCGCGCAGGTGAGGGTAGTGGCTTTTCCATTCACGACCAACGTCACTTCTATCAAGATGGACTGCACGTTTGCTTGCGACATCACTACAGGCTCAGATACGCTCGCCGCACCGACTCATCGCGGCTCAGCTCGAGGACGCTTCCCCCAAAAAGAATCTGCCCTTTTTCGAGCACGTAGGCACGATCAGCCACTAGTGCGGCGAAATGCAGATTTTGCTCGGACAGCAACAGGCTCACGCCTTGCTGTTTCAGCTCATTAATCATGTTCGCCATTTGTTCGACGATCACCGGGGCCACACCCTCTGAAGGCTCATCCAGCAACACCGCATACGGGTTACCCATCAATGTGCGAGCAACCGTAAGCATTTGCTGCTCGCCACCACTCATGCGACCACCCAGACGATCGGGCATCTCGCCCAGATTCGGAAACAGTTTGAACAGTTTTTCGACCGTCCACAACGGCGCGGCGCTGCCATCCATCCAGCGCCGCGGCGGTTGCGTGCCAACGCTCAAGTTTTCGAGCACGGTCAAGTCGGTGAAAATGCGTCGATCCTCAGGAACGTAACCCAGCCCTGCCCTAGCAATTTGATGTGCGTCATGGTGATCGATGCGGCTGCCTTGAAACTCAACCGCACCGGTCTTTTTTCTCATCAAGCCCATGATCGCTTTGAGGGTGGTGGACTTTCCGGCACCGTTGCGACCTAACAGTGCAACCACCTCCCCACGACCCACGGTGAGGTTAACGTCGAAGAGAATCTGGGCGGCGCCGTACCACGCACAGAGACTGCTGGCCTTGAGTAACGGCGCCGATGCTGCATCGTGACTCATGCCACGGCCTTCGCTTGCGCGGCGTTCTCGAAGGTTTTGCCAGTTCCGAAATACACCGCCTGCACATTCCGGTTTTCGCGCACCGCTACCGGCGTTCCCTGTGCGATTAATTGCCCGCGCGCAAGCACCACGATGCGATCTGCATAGCCGAACACCACATCCATACTGTGCTCGGTGAACAACACCGCAATCTGTTGTTCCCGCGCCAGTTTTCGCGTCAAGGAAATCAATTCGTTTCGCTCAAGCGGTGCCATGCCTGCCGTGGGCTCATCCATCAACAACAGCTTCGGCTTGTGCGCAAGTGCCATCGCCAACTCCACTCGCTTCACGTCGCCATAGGCAAGCTCACTGCACGGGCGATCTGCGGCGCCTGCCATCCCCACTTGTGCAAGCAATGCAAGCGCCGCTTCGCGATGCTGAAGGCTTGCACTACGCCATAAGGAGAATATCTTTCGATGGTCGGAAATCAAGGTCATCTGCACATTTTCGACGACGGTGAGCGACGCAAACGTTTCTGCAATTTGAAACGTCCGCCCCACCCCCAACCTCCAGATAGCGCGCGGTTCAAGACCAACAAGCGTTTGCCCGTCGAGCAGAATGCTGCCGCGATCTGCGCGCAGTTGGCCGTTAAGCATATTGAAGGTGGTTGATTTTCCCGCCCCATTCGGGCCAATAAGCGCGAGGAGCTCGCCGCGTTCGACTGAAAACGTAACGCCATCGACAGCCTTCACGCCGCCAAACGACTTTCCGAGATCGGTGACAGTGAGCAGACTCATGCGGCGTCCTCGTTTGACGATGTCGTGGCGCTCAATTTGCGCACGGGCATGCGGCCGCGCACCAGCCCCCACACACGCTCTGCTGCACCCACCACACCTTGCGGAAAGGCGATCACCAACGCCAAAACAACTCCGCCTAGCAGCGCCCGCCAGTAGTCTGTGTTGCGTGCCAGTGTGTCCTGCAGCCAGGTAAACAAGGCGGCTCCGGCCCATGGCCCGGTCAACGTTTGTACGCCCCCAAGGAGCACCATCACCAGCCCATCCACCGACTTGCCGACCGCCAGCGTTTCTGGCGAAATACTGCCTTTGGAAAAGGCAAACAGTGCGCCCGCCAAACCGGCAAACACGCCCGAGATTACAAACGTGGCCCACTGCACCCGAGCGACGTGGATGCCGATTGCGTCGGCCCGCAACGGCGAATCACGCCCGGCACGCATCGCGTAGCCCAGTGGTGAAAACAACACCCTGCGCATAGCCAGCACTCCGAGGACAACCAGCACCAAGGTCAGCCAATAGAAACGATCCCCGTCGGCAAGCTGCGGCGATGGCCACACACCAGTGAGACCGTTGCTGCCGCCAGTAAAGCTATCCCACTGAAAACAAATCGACCATACGATTTGTGCAAATGCCAGCGTCAACATGGCTAAATAAACGCCCGACAAGCGCACGCAAAACCAGCCGCAGATAAACGCGCCAAGCGCTGCAACGAAGGGTGCCGCGACCAGCGCCAGCTCCATCGGCATACCGATCGACCTGACCAACAGGGCCGCTGCATACGAGCCCAGTCCGAAATAAGCTGCATGACCAAACGAGTGCATACCCGCTGGCCCCATCATGAAATGCAGACTGGTGGCAAATAGCACAGCAGTCAAAATGTCAATCATCAGCACGCTGACGTAGGGCGAGCTTGAAGCCAGCCATGGCAATGCGATGAGCAGGCAAAGCATCAGCGCAAATAAAACGCGCGCAAAGCGGTCGGTCGCGCGAATCGGTTTCTCTTGCGGTCCGGCATGGCGCGATACTGTCGGTGCTCGCCCCAGCAAACCCCACGGCCGCCACACCAACACCACCGCCATCACCACAAACTCAGCCACCATGGTGAGTTTTGAAAATGCAAAGCTGATTCCGAAGAGCTCGACCGTGCCAATGCCGATACAAATGGCTTTTATCTCTGCGATTAAAAGCGCAGCAACAAAGGCACCGGGAATTGAGCCCATCCCGCCCACAACGACCACTACAAAAGCGTCGCCGATGGTGAGAAAATCGAGCGCCAAGTTCGCGGGTTCACGCGGTAATTGCAACGCGCCGCCGAATGCGGCGAGCATCGAGCCGAGCGCAAACACGGCGGTGAAAAGCCACGACTGGTTGACGCCCAATGCTGCGACCATTTCCCGGTCTTGTGTTGCTGCCCGCACCAGCGTGCCCCAGCGCGTTCGCGTAAGCAGCGCGTGCAAGAGCAGTAAAATCAAAGGTCCAACAACGATCAGGAACAGGTCATAGCTCGGAAATTGGCGCCCGAGAATCGCAATCGATCCTTCCAAAAAAGGCGCACGCGGCCCTAGTAAATCCTCCGGCCCCCACAGCCAAAGTGCCGCGTCCCTGATGATCAGCACTAGTGCGAAGGTGGCTAACAACTGAAACAGTTCTGGCGCTTTGTAAATGCGGCGCAGCACCACGACCTCGATGATCGCGCCGACGACACCCACGATCACGGCAGCAACCGGCAGGGCGATCCAGAAGCCAAACACTGGCCCCAGCGCTGAGGTTAGTCGATCAGCAACGCTATACGCGGTGTACACACCGAGCATGAAAAAAGAGCCATGCGCAAAGTTTACGATTCGCGTAACGCCAAAAATCAGCGAAAGGCCCGCGGCCACCAAAAACAACGAGGACGCAGCGGCAAGCCCGTTGAGCAGTTGGACGATAAGAGCAGAGAGGGTCATGCGCAGCGTAGTTTCAACGAGTTTCTCTGAGATGCGAATGTACGCGCGAAACGTCGCGCTTACCCTTACAACCTTTCAACGCGGTCTCATAGCGTTGGAGTCACGCTGGCTATTCGGGCCGCAATTTTTTCGTCTCGACAGCGTTCGGTAACACTGATGCCCCGTCGATATACCGGGAGTCAACCATCACACCCTTGCCATCGACATTGGCGGTCTTTCCGACAAATGCTCCCATCGTGGATTGGTGATCTTCAGCACGAAATCTGGCTTTGCCGAACGGCGTATCGAATTGCAATCCGCTGAAGGCGGCGATCATTTTTTCAGTGTCGGTGCTGCCCGCCTTCTTGATACCAGTAGCGAGCGATTTGATCAGCGAGTAGCCCACCACCGAGCCCAAGCGCGGGTAGTCGCCGAACGCTTTTTGATAGGCATTCATGAACTTGGTGTGCTCGGGCGTTTTTATACTGGCCCACGGGTAGCCGGTGACGATCCAGCCGGTGGGGGTTTCGTTTTTAAGTGGGTCAAGATATTCCGGCTCGCCGGTCAGCATGCTGACCACTACGCGATCTTTGAACAAACCACGGGTGTTGCCCTCGCGCACAAATTTCGCGAGGTCGGCACCGAAGAGCACGTTGAAAATCGCGTCTGGCTTGCTGTCTGCCAGCGCTTGCACCACGCTGCCGGCATCGAGCTTTCCTAGCGGGGAGGCCTGTTCGCCGACAAATTCAACATCCGGTTGCGCAGCCTTGAGCTGCGCCTTGAACGTAGCCACCGCGGACTGTCCATATTCGTAGTTTGGATATACAACCGCCCAGCGCTTCTTGTGCAGCCTAGCAGCTTCGGGCACCAGCATCGCAGATTGCATGTAAGTCGAGGCGCGCAAACGGAACGTATAGCGGTTGCCATTGGCCCAAACGATCTTGTCGGTAAGGGGCTCACCCGCCAGAAAAAACACTTTCTTTTGCTTGGCGAAATCGGTCACAGCCAGTCCGACGTTTGACAGAAAAGTGCCGATTAGCACATCTGCCTTTTCGCGCGATAGCAACGCTTCAGCCACGCGTACCGCGTCGCCAGGGCTTGCATTGTCGTCGCGAATAATCAGCTCAAGCTGCCTGCCATTCACCCCCCCGGACTGATTAACCTCGTCAATTGCGAGCTGCATGCCCTTGCGGTAAGGATCAAGAAACGCTGGCTGCGCCTTATAGCTATTGATCTCACCAATTTTTATGGTTTGCTGTGCGCTAGCTTGAGTCGATGTCGATGCGGCGAATAATGCGGCGCATACCAATCCGACGAATATCGCGCGTTTTCGGACCGTAATCGTGTTCATTGCTGAGTTCTCCAAAAAAGGTCATGACAAACTGAATTTGAGCGAAACGCTACCTCAGACCGTCTTCACCCTTGATTTCAGCAGCCTTCAAACCACCAATGCGAGCGAGCGGCCGACCGCTGTCGGTAACAACGACGGCCACAACGATTTCGTTGGCACGCGGCGCATCCGACACACGTGCCTCCATGGCGTCAAAGTGACTGCGGACGTAAGCGGCATCCTTGTGCCCAAGAGGCACATCAATCGCGGTACCAATGCCGCCCATTTTTTTTGCCGACGGCACTAGTGCAGCGCCACTGCCCACCGCAAGGCGCAACGGCGCGCCGAGTTTGGGATGAAGAATGGCTGCCGCATGCTCAAGCTCGCCAGACTCGCCGACAATCGCCGCTTTGCCATAGCTCTGGGCAGCGTCTGGTGCAATGCCCAGCTCGGCGACACAGCGCGCACCCAGCAGCCCGCCCAACTCTTCACCGATTGCGATCAGCTCGTCAAGTGATTCGACAAAGCGACCGGCACACGGGTTTTCAATCACGGCCATCGCCAGCGCGCGTCGCGTGGGCGGCGACACGGGCTGCCCCATCTCTTGATGCACTTCGTCAATCTGAACGATGATTTTTCTAATTTTTGCGATCATGGTGAACCCAATTTAACCTTGCGAATATTGAAGGAGACGCGGTGGCTGTGTCAGCGCAAGCCATCCCACCTGGCGATGTCAGTCGCCTTTAAACCGCCGACTCGCGAGTGAATGCGTGGCCCAGTGCTCATCGCCAAAATAAACACAATTTCGTTGGCTGCGGGAGCACCTGGCACTCGCATTTCAATGGCATCGAAGTGGCTGCGCACGTAAGCCGCGTTAATGTGAGTGAGCGGCACGTCAAGCGTGGCTCCCGGTGCGCCCACTTTTTTTGTTGACGGGACAATCGCTAGCGCGCTGGCACTTGGCGCTGCGACACTTTCACCACGCGCATAGGTGCCCGCATCGCCCTTCCAGCCCAGCAATTCACGCATTGCGTAACCGCCAGGTACGTGCCACAGAGCGCCATGCTCAAGCTCACCCGCACCGCCCACGATGGCACCCTTGCCATAGCTTTCGATAGCACTCGTTGGCACCTGCATCGCAGCGAGCAACCGTTGCGCCATATCGAGCCCGAGCGGATTGAGCGCGTCCATCATCGGCAAAATATTCGCTTCAAAACGGTCGGCAAACGGATTCACCAAGACCGCTGCGACAGCACCGCGCCGCAGCGCTTTTTCCGGCACTGGGCCGAATTCATGATGAATATCTTCGACGTGGGTCAAGACCCGCTTGAGTACGATCATGCGGCACACTCCGAGCCAACGATTGATGCAAAACTTTCCATAGTCGCAGCATAGCGAAGCCGGGCTTCGCCGTCTGGGGTTATCCCCGAGTCACCCTCAGCGATGACCTGAGCTGGTCGCGGCGCTTCTTCCAGAATTCGGGCGCGCCCTTGACACTGCAACATCGCCGACACAATGAGGCCTGATGATTGCATCGCATGAGCCGCCATCAGCCCCTTGTTCAATGCAGTGTCGATCAAGGCGGCGGGCAACGCCGGCACATTCACCGTCACCCACCGCCCCCCCAAATCGCTGTCGTCTTTAAGGCTCGAAGCGGGCGCACGAGCAATGAGCGAGCAGCGCACATCGACAGCGTTGGCAATCATAGTGGCAGCCGCGTCGGCGCTCGCCGCACTGCTGGCTAAAACGGTCACGGCATCCGCGATGCCAAACGAGAAGCTGCGACCGTTCCAGCCGCTGGTGGCGACCCCTCGCACCGGCGAGGATTCAGCAATTCGCGCAACGCCATCGTGCTGCATCAACCCGCTGGATAGAGCAAAGCGAGGCATTTGCGGATCAACAACAACGGCCAATCGCATCTCGCTCGCCCCCGGCGCAAGGTGAAAAGCGATGTCGCCACCGTTATTGACCCACGCTTTTCGCACTCCAGTGCGGCGATACGACGCAATGATTTCGTCGGCCACCGCGCCCGCGACCGCGGCCATCGGCGTGATGAATTGCTGACTAAACACACGGCAGGCTTCGAACATTTTTCGAGCCACAATGCCGCACGGAAGTAAACCCGCAGCCACCGGCGAGCGCAACGCCGGTAGCTCAGCAACCAGTTCAGAAAGCACGGATTGAAAGCGCGTCCACGCGTGCTCGTGCGCCGCGCTGACTGCCGTCGTGTCACCCTCGGCGCCGATGACCAGATCAATCGGACCGTGCTGAAAATGCCAGCGTTGATTGGTGAGTTGCGAGCGGGTTGCTGTCATCGAACTGACTCGAATTGCCTAGCCCAATTGCGGGGCGCAATTGAGAGGCCAGCCGTTGTGTGCCAGCTGCGTGACAAGCCGCCGCCCCTGTGGCGCGCCGTCGTTATGCCAGGCGCCTTGCGCCAGAATTTGCTCGATGGGCTGCACATAGCCCATGTGCCCGCCCATCAACTCGTAATCCTTTAGGCGCATCGAAAATTCAAGCGGCGCGACGATGGCGGGCGTTGGCACTGTGCCAAAACTATTGTCTGGCATTCGCAACACGTCCACCATTACAGTAATACCACCACCAGGCCAGACATACGCGGGCGCGCCGCCGCAGGTCACGTTGACCAACGAGCGCTTGATGGCTTGCGTGAGTAGCACCGGATTCCCCGTCGCACCGGCGCGCAGGCTGCCACCCGCGCCTGCCACAAAAAGCACGGTGGTAAGCGATGGCTCACAGTTGTCGACGATGCGCTGGATGACTTCAGCGACTGCGTCAGGTATCGCGCCTCGTTGTGGTTTCAACGCATCGTTGAGCACAAACCACTCCGCCTGCTCACCGGTGGTTGATGTCATCAAAATCCGCTGACCCGGCCATGCTCTTTGCTCGTCCCAACCCTCGATGATTGACAACGGATCCGCAATATCGGTACCGCCCCAACCCGTGCCTGGTGCCGCCACCTGAAAGTATCGCCCGGGTGTCGACTTCCGTCCCAACAGCTTGATTCCCGAGGGTCTCATATCGAGGCAGCGGCCAGCCTGGTGTTCGGTAAGCACCCCCGTGATGTGGTCGTCAACCACCACCACCTCATCGACCAAACCGAGAAACTGCCTGGCAAAAATACCGACCGCCGCAGAACCGCAGCCCACGCGCATTCGTTTTTCTTCGACACCATTGACCACCGGCGGCCGCCCCGCTTGAATGAGAAGCTGGGCACCGCCCTCAATGTCGAGCGAGACCGCCTGCTTATTGCCCAGCGCGGCCATCATTTCAACCGTGGCGCGGCCTTCTCTTTTGCTCCCACCCGTTAAATGATGCACGCCGCCGAGCGAGAGCATCTGTGAGCCATACTCAGCGGTAGTGACGTGTCCCACCTGTTCGCCGTTGCAGCGAATGTTCGCTTGCGCCGGGCCGAGCCAGCGATCCGTGTCAATTTTTACGCGATAACTGCAATAACTAAAAATGCCCTCAGTCACCACGGTAACCGTGTCGACACCTTCGTACTCGGAGGACACTATGAATGGCGCAGGCTTGTAATCCGGATAGGTCGTGGACGCGCCGACGCCGGTGACAAAAAGCGATTCATTAGCATCAATCAAATCAGCACCACCCCACGGAGGTGTCAAATCACTGCCCGCCAGGAAAGGCACAATCGGCGACAACACACTTTGCGTTTCATCTCGCTGCGTGTAGCGCAGTTTGCGCAGAATGACCACAGGATCGACGCGAACCAGTGTGCCCGCCGCATTCGCGTAGCGATCACATGCACCGCTCTTGCCGGGGGAAATCAAGCAAAGCACCGGGCAGGCATTGCACTCGATTTTGTCGCTTGCAATTTTGTCGCTCCGGGGCCGTGACCGGTAAGCCGCCGCCTCGCTCACCGCCCCTATCGAAGTGACTTCAACGGGCGCATGCGTGGCGGGCGCGTCGGCCAAGCCATC
Source organism: Burkholderiales bacterium (assembly GCA_043719085.1). Lineage (GTDB taxonomy): Bacteria > Pseudomonadota > Gammaproteobacteria > Burkholderiales > Casimicrobiaceae > Casimicrobium. The sequence goes on from JAYSUK010000313.1 coordinate 23,011, forward strand.
AGTCTTGGTGTGCGAATGGTGAGTCATTGCAGGGCGATTGAAGGGACACAATAAAGAAAAATTTGACCGCGACTAAAATGTTGCAATTGCTACAATTGTCAATAATTTAGCAGAATAGCGTGTGACTCGCAATCTCTAATTTTCTCCGTTCACTTTGAATCCATCATGAGCGCATTTGCCGACCAACAGGTTCTTTCTGTCCACCACTGGACTGACAATCTTTTCACATTCACTGTCACCCGCGACCCCGCGTTACGCTTCAAAAACGGGCATTTCGCGATGATCGGTTTGCGCGTGAATGAAAAGCCGCTGCTTCGGGCGTACAGCATCGTTAGCGCGAATTATGAGGAGCATCTTGAGTTTTTGAGCATCAAAGTGCCTGACGGGCCATTGACGTCGCGCTTGCAACATATCAAGGTCGGCGACTGCATCGTTGTCGGCAAGAAGCCCACCGGCACGTTGGTAATCGACTACCTGCACCCCGGCAAACGCCTGTATTTGCTTGGCACAGGTACCGGACTCGCGCCATTCATGAGCATCATTCGTGACCCGGAAACCTATGAAAAATTTGAAGAAGTCATTCTGATTCACGGCGTGCGCACGGTCGATGAACTGGCCTACCGCGAATTGCTTACCGATCACCTTCCCAAGCATGAACTTCTGGGTGAGATGATCGTCAATCAGTTGCGCTACTACCCTACCGTGACACGCGAACAGTTCACCAATATGGGGCGCATCACTGACCTGATTGCTACCGGTTCATTGTTCAAAGACTTGAACTTGCCACCGCTTAACGTCGAAGAGGATCGCGTGATGATTTGTGGCAGCCCCGCGATGCTCACCGACCTGAAGGCGCTGCTCGAACTGCGCGGATTTCACGAAGGTAACACCTCCACGCCAGGCGCGTTTGTGATCGAACGCGCATTCGCCGAAGCTTAAGCGCGCCGTGCCCAAGCCGCAGCGCAGCCGTAAGACCGAAAAGCCTGACCACACCGAGTCCGCCACACGCAACGCGATTTTGAAGGCAGCCGTCACGGTCTTTGCCAAGTATGGTTATGACGGTGGCAGCATTGACAAAATCACCCGGCTGGCGAAAACCCACGACCGGATGATTTACTACTACTTCGGCAGCAAAGAGAAGCTCTTTATCGCCGTGCTGGAGAGCGCCTATCGTCAGATGGCAGAGGCCGAACACGCGTTGGTGCTTGACGGCACCTCACCACCCGCAGCACTTAGGGTGTTCGTCGATTTTGTGTGGGGATACTACCTAAACCATCCTGAGTTCATCGCGCTTTTGAATGTTGAAAACATGCAACGCGGCAAGCACATTGCTAAGTCGGCAAAAGCGCGTGAATACTCGTTCGTTGGCATTTCACTGTTAGATTCGGTGTTGTCAGCCGGGGTCACGCAAGGCATTTTTCGATCCGATATTGCCGCGCGTGACGTGTATCTGTTGCTGGCATCCATGGGCTATTTTTACTTGTCGAACCGTTTCACGCTCAGCACATTTTTGGCGGAGTCCACGCAAACACCCGCGGCGCTTGCCCGCTGGCAGGGCTTTATCAATCAGACCGTACTGCGCGCCGTTGCCGTTGAGTCGGTCACGTCGATTTGCGAATCGGCGACGGCCGGCCGCAACCGAGGTGACGGCATCGTCACGTCGCCGCGCAAGCCCGCCGCTTCTCAGCGATTAACAGCAATCAAGGACGACCATGGCCATTGAATCCGTTTCAGAAAAATCAGGCAAAGTTGTCATCACTGGCATTGGCCTGCTGCTTACGGGCGACATCGATAATCCCATCGCTACCGCTGATACGATCGTTGTAAATGATGGGCTGATCACTGCGGTAGGTCGCGAGAAAGACTGCGACACGAGCCATGCCCGCCTGCACATTGATGCGGCTCAAAGTGCCGTAACACCAGGGCTAATCGACAGCCACGTACACCCTGTATTTGGTGACTGGACGCCACGCCAAAACCAGATCGGCTGGATTGATTCCACCATGAACGGCGGCGTCACCACCATGATATCGGCCGGTGAAGTGCATTTGCCAGGACGACCAAAAGATATCGTCGGGCTTAAAGCACTAGCAATCACGGCGCAGCGCTCGTTCGACAATTTCCGACCGGGCGGCGTGAAAGTACTGGCTGGTGCACCAATCATTGAGAAGGGCATGGTGGAGAGCGATTTCGCGGAGCTGGCAGCCGCCGGTGTATCGCTTCTGGGCGAGGTTGGACTCGGATCCGTCAAAGCAGGTGCCGAAGCGCGGCAGATGGTCGCCTGGGCACGAAAATACGGCATTCAAAGCACCATTCACACTGGTGGCCCGTCGATTCCCGGCTCTGGTCTAATTGACAAAGATGTAGTGCTGGAAGCCGACGCCGACATCATCGGCCACATCAACGGCGGACACACCTCGCTGCCTGAGGCGCACGTCTGTGAACTGTGCGAAAAATCCACGCGCGCCATTGAGATTGTGCATAACGGCAACGAACGCGTGGCAATCGCCGCCGCGCGCGCTGCACTCGAAATCAAGTGCCCACACCGTGTTATTTTGGGAACGGACGGCCCCGCCGGATCAGGCGTGCAACCGCTCGGCATCCTGCGCTTAATCTCGTTGCTTTCGAGCCTCGGCAACATTCCAGCCGAGCTGGTTTTTTGCTTCGCTACAGGCAACACAGCGAAGATTCGCGGCCTCAATTGCGGCCTGATCGAAGTCGGGCGCTCCGCCGATTTCGTGTTCATGGATCGAGCGCAAGAAAGCGCCGGCATCGACCTGCTGAGCAGTGTTCAACTGGGCGACATTCCGGGCATAGGCATGGTGATGATCGACGGCATCGTGCGTTGCCACCGAAGCCGCAACACCCCGCCCGCAACGCGGATTCCAGTGATTCGTTAAATACGCGACCCTATGGGCACGTTGAAAGCGAGTAGTTTGCGTCGTGGATGGTTAACGACGCAGAAACGCCTATCGGCAATGTAACTTTCGCCGGGATGTGCCCAAACGGAAATCCGGTTAGCACCGGGCAGGGCGCAATTTGGCGTAGTGTTTCGATGGCCTCAGCCATGTTGTAGCGATAGCGCAGATTGGCGGCGGGCTCGCAATCTGCGAAATCACCCAGGATAATGGCTTTTTGCTGGTCCAAAATGCCTGCATGTTTTAGCTGCCAGAACATGCGCTCAATAGCGTATGGCTCTTCGCCAATGTCTTCAAGCACTAGTATGCCGTCGCCGACACTCGGCATGTAAGGGGTGCCGATCAGGTGCGCGATCATGGCTAGATTGGTACCCCAGAGGGTGCCTGTGATGGTGCTCGGTGGATGCGCGATGTCGCTAGTGCACTCTGGGTAGACGTAGCGGCGATCATGGCCGGTTTGCGCGGCCGATAGCAGGCCAACAAAATGCCTCTCAGTGAAGTGCCTTGCGGGCAAATTGTCAGTTTGTGCGAAATCGACAGCGGCCATGGGTCCGGCCCAGGTGCTGAGATTGGCCTTTGCGAGGGCAGCCAGGGAAAACGCAGTGATGTCACTAAAGCCGCAGAAAATCTTGCCGCTGGCTGCAACACGCGACCAGTCTATTCGGTGCAGAAGACGCGAAACCCCGTACCCACCCCGCGAAAACATGACGATTTGGGCGTCGGTGGCAAGCGCGGCGGCGAAGCCGTCCAGCCGCTGTTCGTCAGTGCCCGCAAAGTAGCGCCAGGATGCCGATGCGCCGTCCGCGATCGTCACCGGGAACCCTAATTCGCGCAACCGCGCAACGCCTCCGTGGAGTCGCTCGATGTCAACGCCGCCCGAGACCGAAACCACAACGATTGAAGGATTGGCAGACAAAGTCGACGGATTTTCTATTTTCATCTCGCTGTTCAACGAAAGTTGAAACGTATTGTCAGGAAGCCGTAAGGGTTAAGAATTACGGTGTCGTGTTCATTTTTTGAAAGTGCTATATGTCGTCGCTACGTTTGCTTGTATTGCTCGCTGCATCGCTACTTGTGTTTGGTCTCGCGGCGTGCGGGGGCAGTAACAGTCGGGGCCTTTTTGAAGGCGCCGCCACCGGCATGACTGAAGAGGCGATGATCGCGAAGTTTGGAAAGCCGGATACCTCGGAGACCGCTGACGGCAAGGAGCATCGATTCACGTACAAAGGCCGAACTTTCGACAGCAATGGCAACGGACAAAAGGATAACGAAGCCATTGTGATCTTCGAGAAAGACGCGACCGGCAAGTTCGTCGCGACGCGATTTTTGTTCAACTGAGGCCGTTTCGCTGCGCAGTCATCTTTTCGAGGGTGGCTGCAAACGCGGCAAGTCGAGCGCGCTCCTGAGCGACCACCGCAGCGGGTGCTTTATCAGCAAACGCCGGATTGCCAAGCTTCCCTTCCGCTTTGCTAACCTCCGCGGACAATTTGCCGATTTCTTTGTCTAGCCGCGCACGTTCCTGCACCGGGTCAACTTTCACTTCGAGCATCAGTTTGAAATCGCCCACCATCTGCACCGGCGCATCGGTGCCGGGCAAAACGTCGACGATGCGCACTTCGGAGAGCTTGCCAAGCGCTGCGATGTAGGGCGTGAACGCTTTGAGCGTTTCGAGATCGCCCGTCATGACGAGCGGCACGCGGTCAGCGGGCGAGAGCTTCATTTCTGAGCGCAGAATGCGGCACGACGTGACGATCTGTTTGAGCAGAGCCATCTTGTCGTTGGCTTCAGCATTCACTCGATCCGCACCGTATTTCGGGAAAGGTTGAGTGCTGATCGTGGCTCCCGATTTACCCGCAATCGGCGCGACCTTTTGCCACAACTCCTCACTGATGAATGGCATGATCGGATGCGCCAGACGCAACGTTGCTTCCAGCTCGCGAACCAGCACACTGCGGGTGCCTCGCGCCGCCGCGGCGTCAGCCGTTTTTTCCGCTTCGGCTAGTTGCACCTTGGCGCATTCAACATACCAATCGCAATATTCATCCCAAACGAATTCGTATAGTGCCTTCGCCGCGAAGTCGAAACGATAGGTGTCAAAGCCTTCGGCGATATCGCGCTTGGCGAATTGCAGGCGACCGAGTAGCCATTTGTCGACGAACGACAAACTGTTTCCAGCATCGCCACCTATCCCGCAATCCTTTCCCTCTACGTTCATCAGCACGAAGCGCGTGGCGTTCCACAATTTGTTGCAGAAATTGCGATAGCCTTCGCAACGGCTTAAGTCGAAATTGAGCGTCATCGACATTGTGCACAGCGACGCGTAGGTGAAGCGCACCGCATCTGCACCGTACGCTGGGATGCCGGTTGCGAAATTTTTTCGAATGTACTTCTCGGCCTTTTCCTTGTGCGACGCGAGCATCAAACCTTTCAATGACTTTTCAACCAGTGGCTCAAGTTCGATGCCGTCGAGCAGGTCAATCGGGTCGAGCACATTGCCCTTCGATTTGCTCATCTTGGTGCCTTCGGCGTCGCGCACCATCGCGTTGATGTACACGTCTTTGAACGGCACTTTGTCGGTGAAATGCAGCGTCATCATCACCATGCGTGCAACCCAGAAAAAGATGATGTCGTTACCGGTCACCAGCACGTTGCTCGGTAGATAAACGCTGTCTTTTTCGAACCGCGCCTGATCGGGCCAGCCAAGCGTGGTGTGGCACACCAGCGCGGAGGAGAACCAGGTGTCCAGCACGTCGGCGTCGCGCGTGAGCGGCTTGCCGTCACTCTGCCTCAACGCCTCGTCTTCGCTGCGTGCGACGTAGATTTTTCCGTCGGCGTCGTACCACGCCGGGATTTGATGCCCCCACCACAATTGTCGCGAAATGCACCAGTCGCGAATGTTGCCGAGCCAGTGGTTGTAAGTGCTCGTCCAGTGCTCGGGATAGAACTTCACATCCCCGTTTTTCACCGCATCCAGCGCGCGCCCAGCGAGACCGCCCGCATGCTTGTCCGTAGATTTGCTCATTGCCACAAACCATTGATCGGTGAGCATTGGCTCGATGATCTGGCCGGTGCGTTCGCACATCGGCACCATGCTCTTGTGCGGTACGGCTTTTTGCAAAAACTTTTGTTCTTCGAGATCACGCAGCACAGCTTTGCGCGCCTCGAAACGATCAAGGCCCTGATACGGCTTCGGGCCGTTTTCGTTGATCCTGGCGTCGAGCGTGAAGATGGTGATCAGCGGCAGGTTGTGCCGCAGCGCGCAGGCGTAGTCGTTGAAGTCATGTGCGCCGGTGATTTTCACGCACCCAGAACCGAACGTGCGATCCACAAAATCATCCGCAATGATCGGAATTTTGCGATCACATAATGGCAGGTCGACAAGCTTGCCGACGAGATGTTTGTAGCGTTCGTCCTCAGGATGCACGGCCAGCGCGCCATCGGCGAGCATTGTCTCGGGACGCGTGGTGGCGATGTGCATGCCCGC
>JAYSUK010000314.1:0-9098 GCA_043719085.1 Burkholderiales bacterium
GGCGTGCCCATCACGTCAGCAGCGAAGCGAGCCGCATAGAGTTTTTCAACAGCCTCGCGCGTTGGCACCAGTACCTTGCCGCCCATATGGCCGCATTTCTTGACGCTCGCGAGTTGATCTTCAAAATGCACGCCAGCAGCGCCCGCATCGATCATCGATTTCATCAGCTCGAACGCATTGAGCACGCCACCGAAACCGGCTTCGGCATCAGCCACAATCGGCTGCATGTAATCGATATCGTCCTTGCCTTCCATCCATTGAATCTGGTCAGCGCGCAACAGCGTGTTGTTGATGCGCTTGACCACCGCTGGCACCGAGTTCACGGGGTACAGCGACTGGTCGGGATACATTTCACCGGCGAGGTTTGCGTCCCCGGCAACCTGCCAGCCTGAGAGATAAATTGCTTTCAAGCCCGCTTTGACTTGCTGCATGGCCTGATTGCCGGTCAACGCGCCGAGCGAGTTGACGAAGGGCATCGTGTGCAGCGAATCCCACAGTTTTTCTGCGCCTTTTTTGGCGAGCGTGTGCTCAACGCCAGCCGTGCCGCGCAGACGCACGACGTCAGCTGCGCTGTAGTTACGCTTGACGCCTTTCCAACGTGGATTGGTCGCCCAGTCTTTTTCAAGGGCGGTGGTAGCTGCGGCCATGTGGGCCTGAACTTTGGATGACTGACTCATGTGCGGGTTGCCTTTCAACGATCTGTAAAAACTATTTCCTCACTTAGTTGCGATTCCTCTTTTCCACTCAGTGGAATCGCTCAAAGCATCTTCTTGTTGCTTTGCAGCATAGGTGATTTTAATGGAAATAGCACGGCAAATTTTAGAAAAGCCAGATAAAACAATGCTTTGCAATGCATTTTCATTCCACAAAAACTTCCACAATATGAAAAACCATTTTGACAATTGCACTGCAACAATTGAAATTCGCTTCCATGTTTCAGTAAAACTGGAAAAACACCTGTAAATTCAAACGCTTTGAAAATGCTGATGAAGTCCGGCCTCATAGGAGAATGTGCAGCATCCGCTTGCAAAGCCAGCGCCACAGCGGAACGGTGCACCAAAACGCGCCAGCGGCGTCGCGATAGCGCTGTGGCAAACAAGCAACAAAAAAGCCCGGCACTTTCGTGCGCGGGCTTTTCTCAACATGTAACTGCGATCAGGCGAGCATGTCCGCCCAGATATTTCGCGCCCAACTGTTCGCGTACACGCCCTCAAGTGAGTTGGCGTCAGGCGAAAGTCCGCCCGATCCCGCGATGGCCACCATCGTCTTCTGCGCTGCATCGTAGCGATGCACCGAAGCGACGTGCACCACGTTTTTGTCATCGATGAAGCTGTAGCAGGTGTTCGCAACCATGGGCGTTTGATTAACCGTGTCGCCTGTGAGCAGCGCCACGATGGCCGCAGCGCAAACTTTGCCGTGCTGGTTGGCCATGTGGCCGGACTTCGGCATTGCGGGCGCTATTTGCAGCGCGTCTCCCAGAACATGAACGTTTTTCACAGCGGTTGACTCGTAGGTCAACCAGTCGACCTGGCACCAGCGCTTGTTAGCGTTGTTAAGGCCATTCGCCGTGGCGATGTGGCCCGCACGCATCGGTGGCAACACGTTGAGCACGTCTGCCTGCACGTCGCCGCCAAACGTCATCTTGAGCGTATTAGTCCAGCCATCGACGTCCTCGATTTCCTGGTTGTTGCGATACTCAATCATGCCTTTGAACTGACCATTCCACGCCTTCATGAATAGCCCCTTTTTCGACACCACGTCTTCGTTGGCGTCAAGAATCAACACCTTCGACTTCGGTTTTTCTTTCTGGAAGTACCAGGCCACCTGACAGGCGCGCTCATACGGTCCTGGCGGGCAGCGATAGGGTGCTTTCGGAATGTGAATCGCGAAGACGCCGCCGTCCCTCATGGCCACCAGCTGCTTGCGCAGCGCAGCAGTCTCCGGGCCGGCCTTCCATGCCGCGAGCACGTTGGTTCGCGCGTCGGTTGTGGCAAGCCCCGGCAGCGCGTCAATCATGAAATCAACGCCCGGTGACAGCACCAACCGGTCATACGGCAGTGCGGTGCCGTCCGCGAGCGTAAGTGTCTTTTTGTCAGGATCAAAACCAGTCGCTTCGCCCTTGATGCGCTTAATGCCGTACTTGTTCAGTCCCTCGTAGGCGACCGAAATATCGGCCATGGTTTTCGAACCGCCCAGCACAAGGTTGGATAACGGGCAGGAGACAAACATCGATTCGCGCTCGACCAGCGTGACGTCGATTTTTCCCTCGCTCCACATGGCGATGTACTTCGCTGCCGTCGCGCCGCCGAAGCCGCCACCGACCACGACAACTTTGGGTTTAGCCATGCCACCAACGCTCGCGCAGCCTGTGAGGGCTGCTGTGCCTAGCAGCGACAAAGCACCGGCCGATTTGACGAAGTCACGACGATTGAATGTGTTGTTCATGGTCCTGCCCTACTTCGCTTGCTTTGAAAAATAGTCAGCCATCAAAACGACCTGCTCGTCGCTGTAGCCTTTAGCCAATTGATGCATGATCGACGCGGGCAATTTGCCATCGCGGTAATCCTTCATTTTCTGCACAATTACAGCGGTAGACTGACCGGCGAGCGACGGCACTTCAGCCACGCTTTTGCCATTGGTGCCATGGCAGTTTGCACATTGTGCGGCGAGGTTGCGGCCGAGCGTGGGGCTGGCAGGCGATTGCGCGGATGCGGCGTACACGCAAGCCGTCGCGAGCACGCCAGCCATCACCGAATAACTAATACGATTCATGAAACCACTCCTCCGAATATTAACGATCAAGTTCTGCGTTAATTCTATGGCTCGGTTCAACGCCCGCAACGAAATGTTTGCCCTATGCATACATGCGACTTTGCATCGTCACGTTGAACCGCTATCCGAGCGAGACAAGGAAGCTATCCAACGTGGTGCGCCTGTCCGGTTTCACGCGTACGTGCACATCAAATAGGGAACATCTTTCTCGATAGGTGCTTATTAAACGCGGGCTTAAAGGCTAAAACTGAGCTTCTCGACTATGTAATAAATTCACTCCTAGCCCAAATACAGTATGCTTTTCAACTAAAAGTTGTTGTTAACTCAGCATGCGTACTTTTTTGCCAAGGCTTCTGCCAACCCCACGTACTTCGCAGGCGTCAAATCGGTGAGCAATGTCTTCGCTTCCGCCGGGATTTCCAGCGTCTCAATAAAGCCCGCCAACGCCTCCGGCGTGATGCGTTGGCCGCGCGTTAACGCTTTCAATTGTTCGTACGCGCCGGAAACACCATAGCGCCGCATCACCGTCTGAATCGGCTCTGCGAGCACTTCCCAGTTGTTGTTCAGGTCAGCCAGCATATTGTCTGCATTAACCTCCAGCTTACCGACACCTTGCTGCGCGGACACCAATCCGAGCAGACTGTATCCCACCGCCACGCCCATATTGCGCAGCACAGTTGAATCAGTCAAATCACGCTGCCAACGCGAGATCGGCAGCTTCTCGGCGAGGTGGCGCAGCAACGCATTCGCGAGACCGAAATTGCCCTCTGCGTTTTCAAAATCAATCGGATTGACCTTGTGCGGCATGGTGCTTGATCCAACTTCGCCCTCTTTTAAACGTTGCTTGAAAAAGCCAAGCGAGATGTAGCCCCAAGTATCACGGCAAAAATCAATCAGGATGGTGTTGACGCGCGCCATCGCGTCGAACAATTCCGCCATGTAATCATGCGGCTCAATCTGCGCGCTCATCGGTTGCCACGTGAGTCCAAGCGACTCAACCGTTGCCTTAGAGATCGCGGGCCAATCGACATTTGGATACGCCGACAAATGCGCGTTGTAATTGCCGACCGCACCGTTCATTTTGGCCCGCAACGGCACCGCCGCAATTTGCAACCGCCCATAACGCAGGCGATCTACAAACAACGCCATTTCTTTGCCCATGGTGGTCGGCGTTGCGGCCTGCCCGTGGGTGCGCGAGAGCATCGGCATCTCGGCGGTGTCGATCGCGACCTTCGCCATCGCCGCAATCAACGCGTCCAGTTGCGGCAACAATACGCCGTGCACGCCGCGCCGCAACATCAGCGCGTGCGACACGTTATTAATGTCCTCCGAGGTGCAGGCGAAGTGAACGAATTCGCCATGCGGAGCAAGCTCGGGCAAGCGTTTGAATTGATCCTTGATCCAGTATTCCACGGCCTTCACGTCGTGATTGGTCGTGGCTTCAATTGCTTTAACGGCCGCGGCATCGGTCACTGAAAACTGCGCAACCAAATCGTCGACAAACCGGGTCGCGGCAACTGACAACGGCGGCAATTCAGAAATATCGTCAGCGGACGCAAGCGACTTGAGCCACGCAAATTCCACACGAACGCGCTCGCGAGTCAGCGCAAATTCGCTGAAGGCGTCGCCAAGCGCGTCAACTTTGCGTTGATAGCGACCGTCGAGCGGAGAAATGGCTTTGAGAGCGTCGAGTGTGGGCATGCAGAGCGGCGCAAAACGCGCAAAGTTAGGGGCGGTGGCCTGTATTATCTTCGCTGATCAGTTTTCATTTGTGCGGTGCAGGGAACGTGCTAGATTCGCAAGTAGCAAAGACCTCATAAAAAAGATAGTGCCGTATGAAACTCCTGCATTCGCCCACCAGCCCGTTCGCACGAAAAGTGCGCATAGTTGCCGCCGAGAAAAAGCTCGAACTTGAACTCGAGCGCGTTGATCCGTACAGCCCCGGCTCGGAAGTCAGCAAAGTCAATCCGCTAGGTAAAGTGCCTGCATTGATCATGGACGACGGCGCGACGCTCTTCGATTCGCGCGTCATTGTTGAATATCTCGACGGCTTGTCGCCCGTGCATCGCTTAATTCCGGAAACGTCGCGTGATCGCATTGCAGTCAAGCGTTGGGAGGCCATTGCTGACGGCTTGTGTGATGCTGCGCTCAGCGCAAGGCTCGAAAACAATCGCCCCGACAAAACTGATTCGAGCACGCAACAAATCGAGCGCCAATTGGGCAAAGTGGTCGCCTGCGTCGAAGAGCTGGCGCGCGAACTGGCTGAGCGTGAACACTGCGTCGGCAACGCCTTAAGCTTGGCCGATATTTCAGCGGGCTGCGCGCTCGGCTATTTGAAATTGCGTTTCCCCGAGATCGTTTGGGACGTCACGCACCCGAACTTGGCGCGCCTCTACAAAAAAATGATGGCGCGTGCGTCGTTTAAGGCCACAGATCCTTCGGTCGTTTGAGCGATTCACGATAAGTTGCCAACAAAAAGCCCGCCAATTTGGCGGGCTTTTTGTTGCGCGGCAACTACCTGAAGTAGTCACCGCGCCGAGTCCAAATTTGAATTCAGACCCGTTGCCACAACGCGAGAATTAATTCGCGCTGGTGTTCATGGTGTCGCCAACCAGATTGGGGTAACGAACGTGCTCTACCAACTCTTGCACTTCGCGTTTAGGCGCCGGAGTAAGTAGGCTGACGATGATGATGACCGCAAATCCCAGCGGTACACCGAACACGCCCGCCGAGATCGGCAAGATATCCCACCACGTATTGTCCGCGATCGGGCTGGTCACGCCAAATATGCCGCGCATCCACGGCTGGGTGGTCGCCATGTAATAGAACGTGACAGTGACGCCGGTCAACATAGCCAACACCGCCGCGATTCCGGTCGTGCGCTTCCAGAAGATGCCGAGCACCAATGCCGGGAAGAAGCCCGCCGCCGCCAATGAGAACGCCGCTGACACAAGGAACAGTATGTCCGCTGTCTTCAGTGACGCCACGTAAGCAGCTAGCAAAGCAACCACGAGCAACAGCGCTTTTGACACCGCAATCCGGGTTGACGTCGACGCATTCGGATTGATCATCTTGTAATAAAGATCATGCGACAAGGCGTTAGCGATAGTCAGCAGCAATCCGTCCGCCGTAGACAGCGCAGCAGCCAAACCGCCCGCGGCCACCAGACCAGAAATTACATAAGGCAACCCGGCGATTTCGGGCGTAGCTAGCACCACGATATCTCCGCCGATCGCTATCTCGGCGAGCTGCACGATACCGTCCTTGTTGACGTCCACAATGGACAGCAAGGACGGATCCACCTTCGTCCAGGAGTTCACCCAAGCCGGCAGTTTGGCAAACTCGCTTCCCACCAGGATGGTGTAGATGTCAAATTTCACCAACACCGCAAGCGCAGGCGCCGTGAAGTACAGCAGGAAGATGAAGAACAGCGACCAGAACACCGAGTTGCGCGCTTCTTTCACGCTAGGCGTGGTGTAGTAGCGCATCAGGATATGCGGAAGCGCTGCGGTGCCAACCATCAAACAAAAGATTAGCGCAAGGAAGTTCTTCCGACTGATGTCGCGGGCCTTCTCGTTAGCCGCAGGGAATGCCTCGCCATGTCGCAGCGGCGCAGCAGCGCGTCCCTTCACGGCGGCCTCCCTGGTCCACGCGGCTTTGGCTGCCGCTGCATCTTTCGGATACGCATCAACAGACTTCTGCGCTGCCGTTACCACATCGGGAGCTGCATTGGCAGCCTTTGCATCATCGAGCGCCTTCTGCACATCCGCCTTGCCAGAATCAAACGAGCCGGGCAGCCCTTTGATCTTCGCTTCAGCCGCCGCAGCGCGATCCGCAAAAATCTTTCTGACTTCGAGCTCCTTCGGATCCTTGATCAGCTGCTCTTCTCGAGCGCTGACTTTGCTGAGCACGCTGCCGTAGACCAGTTGCGGCACCGGAATACTGGTGTGTTTCACCGATAGCCACACCACTGGAATCATGTACGCAATGATCAGGATGATGTACTGCGCCACCTGAGTCCAGGTGACCGCGCGCATGCCGCCCAGAAACGAGCACACCAGAATGCCTGCGAGACCGACGAATACGCCGACTTCAAACGACAGTCCGGTCAACCGCGCCGTGATCAGGCCCACGCCATAAATCTGCGCGACCACATAGACGAACGAACACAGAATCGCGATCAGGACGCCAACGAAGCGCGCCGCATTACCGCCGTAGCGCGCGCCGAGAAAGTCAGGAATGGTGAACTGACCAAACTTGCGCAGGTATGGCGCAAGGAACAACGCCACCAGCACATAGCCACCGGTCCAGCCCATAATGAAGGCGAGCCCCGAATAACCCTGCAAGTAAAGCGTGCCCGCCATACCGATGAACGACGCGGCTGACATCCAGTCGGCACCGGTCGCCATGCCGTTGAACACTGCGGGTACGCGGCGACCCGCGACGTAATACTCCGACGCGTCGGAGGTTCGGCTCATGACACCGATGCCTGCGTACAGCAGCACCGTGGCTAGCAAAAAGATATAGCCGATCCAGTTGCGCGGCATGCCGAGCTGCTCGCAGATAGCAAGAGCCACCAAAAAGAACAGGAAACCGCCTGTGTAGAAGGTATAAACCTTCTTAAGCTGCGCCGTAAAAGCGCGTTGTGAAGCAACGCCGCTCATGCTTCTTCTCCTTCATCAACACCATACTCGTTGTCCATTTTGTTCATGGTGCGAGCGTAGTACCAGATCAGCGCGACGTAGACGATGAGCGAGCCTTGGGCTCCCATCCAGAACGAGAACGGCCAGCCAAAGAAATTAAAACTCAGTTCTCGTGCGTAGTAGCCAAGAACAAAGGTAACCACGAACCATATAGCCAGTAAGACGGCGGTGATTCGCAGGTTTTTGTTCCAGTACTCAAGGTGCCTTTCGGTCAATTGCATCTGTGTCCTCCTCAATTGAAATCGCTCTGCCGTCAGCGTATTCAACGCACGGATTTGTGCGATAGAACCCCGGTTGCTGACAGAAAGCTGACGAAGAGTATCCGAGATTTCTGAATTGACAAATAGGGCTTGACCGTGTTTTTCAGACTTTCGTTGCTGCACTGCGAGGCAACGTCAGTCAGTTGTAAGTTTCAAGCGCCAAATTTCTCTATGCCAACATCGCCAATCTCGACCTCAACCGCGGCTACTCGGGTGTCAGAGACATGCGGCTACTGCTTCCACCACCGATCAATGCCAATCTTGATGCCCGTTTCGTCTTCGAGTAAGGCTGCGTTCTTTGGATCGAACGCGCGCAACATGCGCATACGTTTTTCGCAGCGATCCATGTCACCCAAATTGTAGTAAGCGCGCGCCAGTTGCATGTGGCCGTATGGGCTCATCGGTTGTAGCGCAGCATTCTTCTTTAGCGGTGCAATTGCATCGTCAACACGACCCAACGCAATTAGTGAGAGTCCCTTGCCGTACCAAGCGCGATCATGGCGTTCGTTGATCGTTATGGCATGATCGAACGCATCGATTGCCGCAGCGTGATCAAGCGTTTCTTGTCGCAGAAAACCCAGATTGAACCAACTATCAGCGTCTGCTTTGTTGACAGCTACGACCCGCTCAAACTCACGGATCGCGCGGGCCTTGTCTCCAGCCTCGGAATACAAAAAAGCGACGCGCGACAGGGTGACAGTGTCATCCGGTTGTACGGCAAGAATTTTTGCGTAATAGTCATGGGCAATATCGGTCTTCTTGAACATCAAAGCCCAAGTGGCGATTTGCGTGAAGAACCATGCGCGAAAGGTTGTCATTGATACGACCTATTGAAATAACTCGGGGCGCTTTACATACAGCCGTACCGCAATCAGCATGATGTAGAGCCAAAACAGCATCACAAACGCGACCACCGGCACATGCTTGTCCGCAATTTTTGCGGGAGTAATGGCGCGCACAGCTTTGGTGACGGGCGACAACAAAAAACCGAACAAACGGTAGATCACGTTGTTTTGGCGACCGGGCCAGTTGAATATGCCAGTCAGGAACTGGGCGATGTAGACGATGCCAATGAGCATCACCATGTTGTGAACTATGGCAAGAAACGCTTCCACGACTTGACCGCCCTCTCAGTTTTAAAGTCGGGCGAAGTATGCATTAAGTCTGAGGTGGCGCGCGCAGCACGCTGCCATCTCCTGCCCGAAAGGAGAGGATCACGGTGAGGTTGAGTTGCGGACTAGCCACACTGCTCACGCAAGACGTGCCCCTTCCAACCATCCCAACCATCCCAACCATCCCAACCATCCCAACCATCCCAACCATCCCAACCATCCCAACCATCCCAACCATCCCAACCATCCCA
>JAYSUK010000315.1:0-9070 GCA_043719085.1 Burkholderiales bacterium
GATACGACCGGCAGAAGCGCGCTTTAACGCGTCCACCATGATCACCAGTTCCATCAAATTGTCGTTAGTCGGCGCGCAGGTAGATTGCAGGACGAAGACATCTTTGCCGCGCACATTTTCGAGAATTTCGACGTTGACTTCGCCATCAGAAAATTTGCCCACCTGCGCCTTGCCGAGGCGAAGGTTCAAGTGCTCAACAACGGAGGCCGCCAGCTTGGCGTTCGCGTTGCCGGTAAACACCATCATGTCGTGAAAACTCATGGCGGGCCTTGTCTGGCGGGTAACGTGAATGAACTATCGAAAAAAAAGCGGCCTTAAGTTGCGCTGAATCGCGACTTGAAGACCGCTTGTCGTCATAAAACTGGTTTGGCAGGGGAGGAAGGGATCGAACCTACGTATACCGGAATCAAAATCCGGTGCCTTACCACTTGGCGACTCCCCTACACGTTCCAAGCGATGCTCAGATCACACTTTCGGCGAGATCAAAACACTACAGGAAGCCTTAAATTATAGCATCGTCTACGAGGCTGTAAAGGGGGTGTCGCTGCAACACACGCACTGCCCACGCGCGCCATCCAGCGCGTGTCAGTGCAGCTTGCAATTGCAGTGCCTTGTCAGCACGGTGAGCAAGCGCAAACACACATGACCCGGAGCCGGTCATTTTCGGTGTTGCACCCGCGCTCACAAACGCTTGTTGCAAGCGATCGATTTCTGGCGCAAGCTGCATTGCGACCGGCTGCAAATCATTGCGGCCGAAATCCAGTGTGAAAACGGGCGATTGCAGCGTTGCGGTGGTACGCCCTAGATCGGGATGGGTGAACACGGCGCTCGTTGCCACAGCGACTCCGGGACTTGCGATCACGGCACAGCTCGCCGGCAGTGTGACAGCGCGCAATTTTTCGCCAATCCCCTGTGCCAGCGCCGGCCTACCGAACACGAAAAAAGGCACGTCTGCGCCGAGCGAGGCAGCGATGTGCTGCAATTCCGCGCGATCGTGACCCAGACTCCACAATCGATTGAGCCCCAGCAACGTGGTTGCCGCATCCGAACTGCCACCGCCCAAACCTGCGCCTTGTGGAATGCGTTTAGTCAGTTGAATGTCGACGCCGAGCGAAGTGCCCGAGGCGATTTGCAGCGCGCGTGCCGCGCGGCAGGCGAGGTCAATGGTTTCGCTCAATCCGTCCGGCGGGTCGAGCAGGCAGATCCTGCCATCGGTTCTAAGCGCCAGCGTGACGGTGTCAGCCAGATTGATGGGCACGAACACACTTTCGAGCTGGTGGTAGCCGTCTTCGCGCCGACCTGTGACATGCAGAAAGAGATTGATTTTCGCCGGTGCAGGCAGGGCGAGCCCGCACTTCACGGCGTGCTCCATTCATCGATCACCCAGCGAACCTCTGTATCCGGCAGCGTGGCGAGGCTCCAGCGCATACGCCGTGGCGCGTTGGCCACAATCGACCCGCTTTGTCCGGCCTCGTTACGCGCCAAAATTTCAATCGTCCAACCGCCTTCGGAAAATCTAGCGAGTCGTCCAGCGCCATCGCGTTCTGCGTGATTTGTTCCTCCGATATCCGGGGTCGAAGGCAAGCCTTGCAACCACGCCGACATCATCGCGTCGGTTACTGGCAAATCGATCACGGATCGAAGCAGCGCTGCAAGCGACGCTGCCCTCTGGGTTGCGCCATTCGCCTGCGTCAACGTTGCGCCATCGGGCGAGGCAACGATATCGGCCAGTGGCGTGCCGAGGGGCGAAAACAGATTCAGCGTGCGCTGGGCGTTAGTTTCAGTGTAGCGAAACCCCCCGCTAACTTGTTCGGCAGCGGTCTTTGCACTAAAGCGGCCTGCGGCCGAGAACTGGGTGGCTAAAGTCGTTCCGGCGGCGGGCAGGTTCCCGGTGGTTGATGGCTGGAGCACTGCACAGCTGGAAAGCGCTACCGCACAGCATGTCGTGCCCAAACAATTCGCCACCTTCACGAGCCAGACGAGCGCCCTACTTCGCAAACCGGGCAATCGTCTTTTTAAGAACGTCGCTATCGGGCTGCGCGCTCAGCTGCGCTTGCCAAACCGCCTTCGCGTCGTCGATACGACCCTGCGCCCACAACACTTCGCCGAGGTGGGCCGCAATTTCGCCGTCCTTGAATTTATCAAGCGCCCGACGCAAATAGCCTTCAGCCTCAATGAGTCGACTCTGCCTAAATGCAATCCAGCCCATACTGTCCAGAATCGCGGCGTCATCGGGGGACAGGCTGTGCGCCTTCTCAATCAGGGTGCGCGCTTCGTTGAGATTGATGTTGCGATCAGCAAAGCTGTAGCCCAACGCATTGTGCGCGTGGGCGCGGTCCGGCTGCAATACGATCACGCGACGCAGCCGCTTTTCGGCGTCATCCATGCGATCAATTCGCTCGGCAAGCATTGCGCTGTCGTAGAGCAAATCAGCGTTGTCAGCATCACCGGTCAACGCAGCATCGAGTGCCGTAAACGCTTTGACAATATCGCCCGCTTCACGCCACAGGCTGGACTCTGTCTGCGCAAGTGTCACTCGTTCAACCTGCGTCGAAGGCGTCAATGAGCGCAGGTGGCCGATCGCGGCGGGCAACCGTTGATCCTGCGCCATCGCGCCCGCAACGCGCAATTGCGACTCCCAATAGCGCTCGCCGCGGGACACCTGAGCGAAGCGTGTCGCTGCTTCGCCCCAGCGCTTCTTGCGCTCAGAAATCCGCCCGAGGTAATACCGAATCGCTTGTGGCTCGCCGCGATCTGCGGCCAGCGCTTCGGCAAATTCTTTCTCGGCGATGTCCCAATCTTGCTCCTGAAACGACGACAAGGTTGCAGCCAATCGCATTTCGTCGGAGTCTTCATTTCCATCATCCGCCAACGCCAGAAAGGCCTTGCGTGATTCGGGAAATTTTTCGAGATCGAACAGCGTGCGCGCCCGTAAAAGCTTGAGCTCGCGCGCGTCAGGGTTGGCAGCGATTGCCGACTCAAGCAGCCCAACGGCATCGCCACCAGCCTCCGCCAGCGGCGTTTTCGCCAGCGCCGCCTTTGCCAGCAACAATCGCGATTTGACCGCCACTGCTTGCGGCCAATTGGCCTTGATGGCAAGCGCACGATCAATGGCGATCATCGCCTCACCCAATCGCAAATTGCTGGTGCCGGTGCTCGCCACGGCCAGCGCATACTGCGCCTCAGCGAGTGTTGGAAAAAGCTCGGTAAACACACTCGCAAGCTTGACTGCGAAATCGCGATCACGGTAAAGCGCTAATTGCCGCGCAACCTCCATAACCGCTTCAGGCCGCCGCGCCTCGGGCAGTTCAGCGATACGCCGGACGGCGTCAAGCGCTCGCGACTCGTCCTGACTGTTCAGCGCCAATGCCAGCGCAACCTGATGGGGGCGCACTGCCTGCGCATCCGAAAGGCGCCACAGGGCCGCTATTTCTTTGGCATCTTCGATGCGACGAGCGCGCATCAACAGCTCCACGGCACGTTCAGCAACCTTCGCATCCCGACTGCGTTTGGCGACTTCGTAGTAAGTGCTCGCCGCCGTCAACAAGTCCCCGTTTTGCAGCGAAAACTCCGCCGCCAGAATGCCCAGCACCACCGCACGATCATTGATCGGCGTGCCCGATGCGCGCTGCGCATACACACCAGGGCTCAAGCCCAATATCAGAGCGGAAACAAGGGGAAAAACATACTTCATAAATGAAAGCATACACCCGGCGTTCGCCGACGACACGGCATGCATTTTCAGTTTGCCGCCTACACTTGCGCGATGCCTGAATTGCCTGAAGTAGAGACCGTGCGCCGAGGACTTGAATCACGCCTGATTGATGCGGTTGTCGCCAATGTGATCGTTCGTGATCGGCGTCTGCGTTGGCCGATTGCCGCGGACTTTGAGGCGCAACTGCGCGGGCGCAAAGTTGTCGCGATTGAACGGCGCAGCAAATACTTGTTGTTTCGGCTGGCTGGCACAGAGAACAGCACGTTGCTCGCGCATCTCGGCATGACCGGAAGCTTCGTGGTGCATCGTGCCGCTTCGCCGCCTGCGGAAAAGTCGCATGATCACGTTGATGTGGTGCTGACGGGACGACAGGAATCGCTGCTGCTGCGCTACAACGACCCACGTCGCTTTGGCTCGATGCACTTTTTTCAGGGGCTTGATGCGGAGCAACCGCTGCTCGCGCACTTGGGCCCTGAACCCTTGACGGACGGCCTGACCGGCGAGTATTTGTACACGCAAACACGGCGGCGGAGCGTTGCGATCAAGCAGGCGCTGATGGACAACACGCTGGTGGTTGGTGTCGGCAATATCTACGCGAATGAATCGCTATTTCGCGCGGGCATCCATCCAGACCGCGCCGCAAATCGCGTTTCACTGGCTCGCTACAAACGACTGGTTTTCGAGGTGAAGGCGGTGCTCACCGAGGCCATCGCAGCCGGCGGCTCCACGCTGCGCGATTTTGTAAACACGGCAGGTGAACCGGGCTACTTTCAGCTCGATTATTTTGTCTATGGTCGCGATGGACAGCCGTGCAAGGTGTGCGCGATACCACTGAAACTGATGCGGCATGGCGGGCGGGCAACCGTAGTTTGCCCAGCGTGCCAGCGGTAAAACAGAACCGGTGACCCTTCGCCTCGCGGCGTATATTCAAAATTCAAAAAATCAAAATAGGAGGCGCGTTCAATGAAACCATTCAATGGGGGCCGAAAGCCAGACGCGGTAGCGAGAACACTCGCTGTGATGTTTCTCAGCAGCATGGCCGGCTGTGGATTTTCACCCACGCTACCCTCGCAAACTGAACGGGCCACAACAACGGCGGCCGTTGCGCGCCCCGCCACCATCGAACGCACCGCTTTTGGCATTGCGCATATCAGCGCGGGCAACCTTGAATCGCTCGCGTACGGCATCGCCTACGCTCACGCCCAAGACAACGTGTGTCAAACCGCTGATTTATTGGTGACAGCGCGGGGTGAGCGTGCTGCCCACTTTGGCGGCGCGGCATCGTCGCTGTTTGGATTTCGCGCGCTGCCCAACGCACAGATCGACCTTTTTGTCGCTGCACACATGGACGACGCAGCCCTTGCTCGCGGCTGGTCGCGGGTGTCCGCTGATGCGCAGGCGCTGGCGCGCGGCTATGTGGCAGGATACAACCGTTATCTGACGGATCACGGGAAGCAGTTGCCGATGGCCTGCAACGCGCGCGATTGGGTGAAACCGATGACGCTTTCCGAGTTTTATCGAGCATCCGAACTAAGTGCCGTGCAGGCGAGCGTCGGCGCTTTTGCGGACGCGATGGTTGCGGCTAAACCCCCGGTGGTCACGCCCCCCGTGGCGGCGGGCGCGGCTGCTGATGACGACAATGTTGTGACTGCTGAATCTGCCCGATTAGCAATGCGCGAAATCGGCATCATCGATTCGCCGTATGGGTCGAACGCCTGGGCGTTCGGCAAAGACACCACCGCCGACGGCCGTGGCGTTCTGCTCGGCAATCCGCATTTTCCGTGGGTCGGGACAAATCGGTTCTGGCAAATGCATCTCACGGTGCCTGGAGATTTTGATGTCATGGGTGCGAGTATTGGCCTCGCCACCATGGTTCAGATCGGTTTCAACCGCGACGTGGCGTGGTCGCATACGGTGTCGACCGGCAAGCGCTTCACCCTGTTTGAGCTGACGCTCGATCCGGCTGACACCAAGGCTTACCTGATCGATGGCAAAAGCGAAAAGATGACCGCAAAAACGGTCTCCGTTCAATCGCGTGGTGCTGACGGCGTGGTGAAAACGGTGTCACAAACGCTGTGGTCAACGCGTTGGGGGCCGCTGATTGTGAGCCCGCGTGCGGGGCTTAACTGGACGGCAAAGACGGCCTATGCGCTGCAGGACGCCAATAGCGGAAACGCCCGCTCGATTGACACCTGGCTTGCCTTCGCGCGCGCGAAGTCGGTGACCGATATGCAGCGCGGCATGGAAAATCTCGGCTTGCCCTGGGTCAACACCATCGCCGCTGATCGTGGTGGCCGCGCTCTGTATGCCGACCTGAGTGTGGTGCCAGATGTGGATGCCGCGCAGGTCAAGCGCTGTGCACCGAGCGCCCCTGCCGCAGCATTGGTGGGCGCGGCGGGTTTGTATGTGCTCAATGGCTCGCGCAGCGACTGCGATTGGCGGCGCGATGGCGCCTCGCCGGTTCCGGGGCTCACGCCAGCGCAACGCCTGCCGACGACGGTGCGCAGTGATTGGGTACACAACGCCAACGATAGCTTTTTCTACACCCACCCCGAGGCTAAGTGGATGGGCATCTCGCCGTTGGTGGGAGACGAAGTGTTGCGCGGGCCGCGTACGCGTTCGGGTTTGATTGAGCTGCCCGATTTGATTGGGCGCGGCAAGATCACGCCCGACGTGGCGGGGCGGCAGTTGTTTGAAAACCGCAATTTGCTGGCTCGCCTTGTGCTGCCCGATTTGCTCGCTGCATGCGTCACGCCGCCCACGGATGCAGCGCGCGACGCATGCATCGCCTTGCGCGGATGGAATCGCGTCAACGACGTCGACTCGCGCGGCGCGCATTTATTTCGCGAATTTTGGCGCGCTGCCAGCGCCATCAAAGGCGTCTACCGCGAGGCTTACGATCAAGCGCGGCCCGTCGAGACACCACGCGGTTTGAACATGGCCGACAGCGCGGTGGCTGCCAAGGTGTGGGATGCGCTCACGGCAGCGGCAAAGAAAGTGAAGGACGCTGGTTTTGCGCTGGACGCGCCTTTGGGCTCGGTGCAGCGCCCTGCCATCTCGGAGGAGGCCATCGCCTTGCACGGCGGCGACAACATCGAAGGCGTGCTCAACAATCTCGGTGACCGTGGCTCGCCTGGTATCGGCGCGAAAGGCATCCGCATTGACTACGGCACGAGCTACCTGCAAGTGGTGGGTTTCGATGAGCGCGGCCCGGTGGCCAAAGCATTTTTGACCTACGGACAGAGCACCAACCCGGCCTCACCACACGCCACCGATCAACTCAAACGGTTCTCACGCAAAGAATGGATTGCGCTGCCGTTTCATCGCGACGATGTGCTGCGCGAACGGGTGGGTGCGGCGTTGACGCTAACTCCTTGACGGAGGGCGTAGTCGCGCCGCGTTGTGACCCATGGCATCAAATTTTTGTAGGGTGGGCACCCCGTGCCCACCTTCAATGGGCGCAAGCGGAGCGTTCGTTTGCCACGGTTTGGTGGGCACAGGGTGCCTACCCTACGTAACACGCACGGCCATACCGCTTCACGCCTACCCCGAGAGCGCCTCCCAACGCTCCATCGCAGCCATGACCAACTCATCAATCTCACTGACCCGCTTTGCCAACACCGCGGCACCCTTCGGATCCTTTTGAAAGATCACGCCGTCGGCCAATTTCTGGTTGATGTCGGCTTGCTCTTTCTCGAGCGCTTCAATCTTCGCGGGCAGGCCGTCTAATTCGCGCTGATCTTTATAGCTAAGTTTGGCCGCCGGTTTTGCGGCGACAGGCGCGGCTGTGGGAGGCGCTGCCACTCGGCGGTTGTTTTCTGCGATGGCTGCGTCCATTGACGTTTTTCCTGCTGCGGGCGCGGCGCTGCCTGCCGCCTCCTGCATCTGCGCCATGACTTTCACCTGCGCCTGCCAGTCGGTGATGCCGCCTTCGTATTCGCGCCACAGGCCGTTGCCTTCGGCGACCAGACAGCTCGTCACCACATTGTCGAGAAAGCGTCGGTCATGGCTGACGATGAACACCGTGCCTTCGTAATTTGCGAGCTTTTCTTCGAGCAGTTCCAGCGTGTCGATGTCGAGATCGTTGGTCGGCTCATCAAGCACCAGCACGTTGGCTTCTTTGGCGAAATGTCGCGCGAGCAGCAGGCGATTTCGCTCGCCGCCGGACAGCGCTTTCACCTGAGCTTTGGCGCGCTCGGGTGTGAACAAAAAATCGGTGAGATAGGTCATCACATGCGTGCGCTTGGTGCCCACCTCAATCCAGTCGCTGCCCGGTGAAATAAATTCGCCGAGCGTGGCTTCTTCGTCGAGGCCATCGCGCATCTGGTCGAAATACGCGACTTGCAGGTTCATGCCGGTGCGAATCTTGCCGCTGTCGGGTTGAATTTGCCCGAGGATCAGTTTGAGCAGCGTGGTTTTGCCGATGCCGTTGGGGCCGACCAAACCGATCTTGTCACCGCGCAAAATAGTGCTGGTGAAATCTTTCACGATCACTTTGTCGCCATACTTTTTTGACACATCAGTGAGCTCAGCGATCATCTTGCCGGACTGCGCGCCGCTGGTGATGTCGAGCTTGACGCGGCCCAGCACATTTCGCCGCTCTGAGCGCGTGTCGCGCAGCGATTCGAGACGTCGCACCCGGCCTTCGTTTCTGGTGCGCCGCGCCTGCACGCCCTGACGAATCCACACTTCTTCCTGAGCGAGGTATTTGTCAAACTTCGCGTTGACCGTCGCCTCAAATTCGAGCTGCTGCGCCTTCTGCGTTTCGTACGCTTCGTAGTTGCCGGGGAAGCCGGTGAGCTTGCCGCGATCCAGCTCGACGATGCGGGTGACGACGTTATCGAGAAACGCGCGATCATGGCTGATGATGACGGCGCTGCCCTTGAAGCTGGTGAGCAAACCTTCGAGCCACGCGATTGCCGCGAGATCAAGGTGATTGGTGGGCTCGTCTAGCAGCAACACGTCGGGTGATCCGACCAGCGCTTGCGCAATCGCGACGCGCTTTTTCAGCCCACCGGAAAGGGTGGCAACCAACGTATCGGCGTTGAGATTCAACTGCGACAACGTCGCTTCTACTTTCGATTCCCAGGCCCAACCGTCGTGCGCGTCGATGTCGTGTTGAATGTCAGAAAGTTCGTGTTCATCGCCGCCCTCGGAGGCCAGCGTTTCGTAGCGGTTGCGCAGTTCACGCGCCACGGCGACACCGTTTGAAACCGCAGCAAACACGGTGGTGTCAGCATCAAAAACTGGTTCTTGAGGCACCGTCGCCACGCGCAATCCGCCTTGCTGGGCAATCGCGCCATCGTCAAGCGCTAGCGTGCCTGCGATCACTTTGAGCAGCGAGCTTTTGCCTGC
>JAYSUK010000316.1:0-9060 GCA_043719085.1 Burkholderiales bacterium
TTGAGCTGGCGCGGATCGAAGTAGTCGTACTCAATCGCATAACCGGGACGCAAAATGTGTGCGTTTTCTAGGCCCAACATCGACCGAATCAATGCGAGCTGAATGTCAAACGGCAAGCTGGTCGACACGCCCGCCGGGTAATACTCGTGCGTGGTCAGACCTTCTGGTTCGAGGAAAATCTGGTGGCTTGTTTTGTCGGCGAAGCGGTGAATCTTGTCTTCAATGCTCGGACAATAGCGCGGGCCGACGCCTTCGATCACGCCGGTGAACATGGGCGACCTGTCTAGGCCTGAGCGCACAATCTCATGCGTGCGCTCGTTGGTGTGAGTGATGTAGCACGGCATCTGGCGCGGATGCATCGCGCGATTGCCCATGAAGCTGAACACCGGCGCGGGATCGTCGCCCGGTTGAACGCCGAGCTTTGCGAAATCAATGGTTTTGCCGTCGATCCGCGGCGGCGTTCCGGTTTTCAAGCGGCCCTGCGGCAGCTTCATTTCCTTAAGTCGTGCGCCAAGCGTTGTAGCGGCAGGATCACCCGCGCGGCCCGCCGTATAGTTCTGCAGCCCGATATGGATCAGCCCCGACAAAAAAGTGCCCGCTGTCAATACAACGGTTGCCGCCTCAAACGTCACACCCATCTGCGTGCGCACGCCCGTCACACGTTCGCCCACAACGCAAACATCGTCCACCGGCTGCTGAAACAACGTCAAATTCGGTTGATTTTCAATACGCGAGCGGATCGCGGCACGGTATGCAACGCGGTCATTCTGAGCGCGTGTCGCGCGAACCGCAGGCCCTTTGGACGAGTTCAAGATGCGAAACTGAATGCCCGCCTCGTCGGTAGCAATCGCCATCGCGCCGCCCAGCGCGTCGACTTCTTTGACCAAATGCCCCTTGCCGATGCCGCCAATTGACGGATTGCAGCTCATTTGCCCAAGCGTTTCAATGCTGTGCGTAAGCAGCAGCGTCTTCGCGCCAGCGCGAGCAGCAGCAAGCGCAGCCTCGCTGCCCGCATGGCCGCCTCCGACCACGATCACGTCAAAGCGCTCGGGATAGATCATTTTTGAGGGATTGCGGCCGACGTTTCACGTGAAACACCAGCAAGACAAGGAGACCGTATTCTACCGACGCAGACCCGAACAACAGAACCCGAGTCGCTGGTCGCGGCGATGTTTCACGTGAAACGCGAAGGCCTACCAATCGCGCAAAACGACGTCGCGTTCGCCGCGTCGAACTGCACCGGTCACCTCGACAAATCGCCCCTCGCGCCAATCAAAAAAATGCGCGGACGGTAACAACGAAATATCCGTAACCGGCAACCGATAGCGGTAGCGCATTCCGCCCCAGATTGAATCCGCCTTTTGCTTGCCGCCAAAATCGGGCACGTTGCGCAACGGCAATTCCAACGGGTCGACACCCATCGGAAACGCGAATAACCACGGCGTCCGCTCAGTCATCACGTGGCAACGCCATGCCGATTTCGGCACCACCGTTCGCGCCTTTACAGTCACATCCGAAAACATTCGGAAGTAAGGGTGGTTCGCCTCAGTGCCAAGCAACAACACCACACACTCTCGCCCACCCTTTCCGGTTGCCACTTGTTCCGTCACCGCCGTAGCAGCGACCGACATCGGTCGCACCTCCGTCTGCGTCCACAGAGCAAAAGATTCGCTCAACCTTTTCGAGCCCAGACCGCCCGCCACGGCCAATCCGGCAATCGCCAGCGCCGACATCACGCCCACCGTGCGCGACGAATCGCCAAGGAACGACACCAACAGAGCAATCAACACGCAAGTCAACGCCCAAGGCGCGTAGTAAAACCGCGCGAACGATACCGTACCAAACACCGCGCCATCCACCATCGGAGAAAAGGCAGCCGCAAGCGGCGTTTGAACAACTAACGCCGCCAGCCACACCAAACAAACACCACCGAAAAGCCGCGCGTCAGCCGTGTTGAATCGCTCCGTGACGGCGCGCTTTGGGCGCGCTACTTGCGCGCACGTCGTGATCGCAATCAGCGCTAATGCAATCGTTAACGCCATCGTCCATGCGCCTCCCGCACCGTCCAGAATGAGCGAGATCAATCGCGGCAACGTGACCGCCATAGCGATTGAACCACGCAGAACGCGGCCCAGGGGATCGAAATCGGTCAACGCATACGCGTCAGCCAATACCCAATGCCGTACAAAAAAAGCGATTGAGATCGCCACGCCTAGCGCAACAAACACCCGCAAACGCTGTCGCCAGCTCACAGCCCGGGCCGCCAGCACCAGGCAGGCAAGCGTGACTGCAACCGGGTAGGCAAGCTCCTTGCTCCAGCAAGCCGCAAGCGCAGCCAGCGCAGCAAGCCCCGCCGCCGCAATGCCGCCGCGCAGCGCATAGCGCATCGCAATAGCTTGCAGCAACAAGAAACCCACCGCCAATAAATCAAAACGATTGGACGGCCAAAGCATGGTCGCCACCGCAAGCGGCCCCAGCAAAAAAAGCGATGCGCCTGCAACGGCGGCGCTCGCACGGAGTGCGAGCGCTCGCAACAACCCAAACATCAACGCCCCATTCATGCAGTGCAGAGCGAGGTTGATCAGACTATGTTGGGTGTAATCCAGCCCGAAGGTCCGGGTTGCCAACCACCATGACAAGACGCCCAACGGCCGAAAATAGTAGGGCTCGTAGAAATGACTCTGCCAAAACACCGCTAGCGGCGTATCCACCATGCGCCCCGTTGCGAGGAACACGTAATCGTCGGCCACAAAATCCCCGGCCATTACCGGCCAGAAAATCCACGCCGTTAATGCGAACAACGGCAACAACCAAAGCCATGATTGCCAGTCGCGCGCCCGCGCTAGATGGAATACAAACGTGTGTCGAGAGCTCATCAACTTTAGCGCTTCACGCTCTATTTAAAGGGGGTTACGCTTCGTTTTTAACAAAGTCGACATTAAGCGTATTCAGAACCCGGCCCTTTGTTCAATTAACGATCCACAAAAAGCTGATACTATTTCTGCGTGAAGCAGCAAGGACAACCCCCTTCTTCAAAAGACGCCACCAATCCCGAGGCAGCAAACGCCGCCGCAGATGCGGCACATAGCCCACGAGAGCCTATCACGGCCCTACCGGTCGTCATCAGTGACCCGAACGGGCACCCGCCACGCGGCTTCGTGCTCTGGCTCTCGCTTGGCCAGCTCATCAGTTGGGGCACCCTGTTCTACACCTTCTCGCTGCTGCTTGAGCATTTTGAAAGCGACCTCGCGCTGTCCCGCGTTGACGCAGCGCTGGCCTTCAGTCTTGCGCTCCTGACCGAAGGCCTGCTCGCCATCATCGTGGGCCGGTTGATCGACGCCGGCCGCGCCCGCGCGGTCATGTGTACGGGTTCGATACTGGCAGGCGCGAGCTTTATCAGTTGCGCGTTTGTGCATACCCAATGGCAGCTTTACGTAGCGTGGATCGGCGTGGGTATCGGCATGGCGGGCACACTGTATCAGCCCGCGTTTTCAGTACTGATTCGGCGCTACCCGCTGGACTTTCGCCGCGCCATCATCACGCTCACCTTCCTGGGCGGGCTGGCCAGCACGGTTTTCATCCCCCTTGGTGCATGGTTGATTAGCGTCCTCGGATGGCGTGATGCGCTCGTGGTGTTGGGGAGCCTGCACCTGATCATCTGCCTGCCGATTCACGCCTGGTGGCTGCGCGGCGAACCCCCGGCACACCGCCACGTCGCTAGCGCACCGGCTAAAAAGCTCATTGAATTTACCCATCATTTTCCATTCTGGGGGCTGGCATTATTCTTCATCCTATTTTCAGGAATCACCACCGCCATAGGGGCGCATCTGGTGCCTATCCTGCGCGAGCGTGAGTTGCCGCCGACCTGGGTGATCCTGATTCCCGCCTCAATCGGGGTGTTGCAAGTAACCGGGCGGGTGCTGCTCTTTTTCACTGAAAAGCATCTGGATTTGCATAAGGCAAATCGATGGATCCCCACCTTGCTGCCAGTGGCGCTATTCACTCTCGCCCTCGGCCTGCGCTCGCCGTGGGTCGCCATTGCGTTTGCGTTGCTCTACGGCATGGCCAACGGCATGATCACCATCGTTAAGGCAACCGCCATGGCCACCTACGTGTCGCGCGAGCGGGCCGCCTCGTTAAACGGCCTGCTCGGGCTGCCTACCGCCATCGCGCGCGCCGTCGCGCCGTCCATGCTCGCAGCGCTGTGGGCCGTCGACGGAAGCTATCTGGCGGGCCTGTGGGCGCTCAGCGCGATAGGCGCCGTCGCGGTGGTCGCGTTCTGGTTCGCACAGCGGCGAGCTTTGGCATAGCTTCGTCGTCGACAAACCGGGCTACAGCCGCTGCACCGACACCGCATTAGCCTCGGTACGAATCGAGGACATGGTCGGACCAAAATCATCAAGCACCGACTCCTCAATAATCGATTTCACGATGCCGACTCCCGGGGCCACCCACCACGTTGTGCGCTTAAGTTCGGTGCGGGCAATCACATCAAATTTTGACTCGATCCGTGCGCTAAATTTGCAAGTCAGATAGGTGCCTGTGGGCACTGTCAACAGTTCACGGCCCTGAAACGTAAATTCGCCCGTTTGCCGGGGTGAGCCAGAACTCTGATTAGGGCTGAACGCGACATACCGGTTAATAACGAAAAACTGTCCAACGTTCATGCGCCGCAAAAACATGGCGGATGGCAAGTAATGGCTGTCCACCATGCCAGCAGCGCTTTGCGTACGGGTACCTAAATCGGTCCAACTATCCACAGCCTCCTCCAGCATCAGAGTGGTAGCACGACCGGAAATGTATTGCTCGACGAACGGTTGAGCGAGTTTGCCGTTAAAGGAAACAACCGGCGCGCCCATGTAGCTCCACCAGGTGTCCGCCACAGCCTGGTCATTGAGTGATTGATAACCAACCCGCACTCCAGCGTAGTAAAGTGTGCCGCAATCCGCCACCGTCAACACCGTCAAGTCGGTGGCCGCAGTGGCGCAAAACGCAGGCTGCTCGGCAACATAGCCCGCCCCGGCACTCGCGGCATAGCTTTGGGCGCTGGCGCTGTAGCGGTGATTGGCGCTTTTTCCGCCCGCCGCCGGACGAAAGCTGCGATAGATGGTGGTCGTGCCCGATGGGCATGCGCCGCCGCTCGGTTGCCGTAGCGCAAAGTCATAGTCTTCCCAATTGAAACCGGGCAGATTCTGCGCCCGCAGTGATTCGCAATCGGTGCCTTCCCGCCCATAAAAATGGCTGTTCGCGTAGGGCGAACCGGTGTTGACGTAAAACCGGCAAACGCGTGTGCCGGCCGCAGGATTGCTCAACGCCGACGCCGCGGTCACCGCCTGAAATGTCATGCCTGTTCTCTGAAAGCCGGCTGCCGCGTCGAGCGACTGCTGCTCATTGACGCGTCCGGTGATGAAGTACGCATCGAGTGGCTGGTTGTAATACTCAACCACTGTGACGGCTTGACCCCATGCGGTGGTCATCAAGCCACCCAGCAGAGGAAGCAAAATCATTTGCCCTAGTTTTTTGAACATAACAATCTCTTTTGTGGTGTGCCGATGCGGAATGCATCGAGGCGACCATGGCACGATGCTAGGGATGACAGCGCGCTCGCAAAGTAGGACGACAAGCCGCGCTACCGTCAGCGCCCGGAGCATTCGGAAGAGAAGGTGTAAACGGGTGTAAACGTTCGCCCAACCGGTCAGCGCTTGCCGGTGCTCGCCGTTAGAGACACAATCGAGCGCCGCCGCAAACTACCCAAGCAGCGGCCTCGCCGTGTAAGAACCTACGACCCACGACGAATTTGTCGAGCACCCCCAACCACCTTTCGAGACTGGAGAAGACTATGAACGCATCAATTCGC
Source organism: Burkholderiales bacterium (assembly GCA_043719085.1). Classification (GTDB taxonomy): domain Bacteria; phylum Pseudomonadota; class Gammaproteobacteria; order Burkholderiales; family Casimicrobiaceae; genus Casimicrobium. Next base: position 5,858 of record JAYSUK010000316.1, read on the forward strand.
ACCTTGTTAACGCTGGCTGCCTGCACTGTCGCATTCACGGCGGCTGCGCAAACCCAAACTAACGTCGCCGACGCTCGCCAAGACCGCCAGGCCAATCGCATCAACAAGGGACAGGCCACCGGCCAGCTCTCCAAGCAGGAAGCCGCGCGCCTCAACGCCGGTCAGGCCAAAGTGGCCGGCATGAAAGCGGGAGCCAAGGCCGACGGCAAAGTGACCCGCGCCGAGCGCGCGGCGATTCAAAAAGAGCAGAACCAACAAAGCCGCCGCATCAAAAAGCAAAAAAACGACGGCAATAACAAGTAGTTCCGTCAATGAAAAAGGCGCACCACGGTGCGCCTTTTTTGTGCAGCGAAAACGTCTACTGAATCGCTGTCGCCAGCAACTGATAGCTGCTATCAATCGAGAAGCCGAATACCACCGTGCTGTCCTGAGCGTCGAACTTGAGCAATCCTACGCCGGGTGCATGCCACGCATTAGCCGTGGTCACAGATCGCGAACCGATGGTTGGATACTCTGTGACCGTTCGCACCGCATATTTGCAGGCGTTGTATGTGCCCGCAGGCACGGTCACCGACTCACGCCCCAAAGAGGTGATGGTGCCCGACTGCGTGCCGTTACCGCTGCCGCTGGCGGGCGTGTACTCAATGGCACGCGTGTAACTAAGTACGAAGCCGTCGGCTACCGATTTCGGATAAACGATCGGCGGCGTCCACACCACCTCGGATGTAGTGCCCGCACCGCCGCCGTTTGAGCGCGAACCCAGCTCGGTTATGGTGGTGCCGTTATCGACCACAAAAATTTCGCTAACGCTGCGCCCATCTGGGGAGGTATCAATAGCTCGCCCAGCCATCCTGCCGCGGAAGCTCACCGGGGTCGGATCATAGCTGCGCACGAATGTGGTGGAGATGCCCGCCTGACTTTGTGTATTGGTCATGGTGATGCGCTTGTTGGAGGTGTAGTAGTCGCCACAATCGCCGCCACCACTTACCGGCGGGGGCGTCACCACCGCCGTGGTCGCCGTTGCGCTTGACGCACAAAACGCGATGCTCTCGCCCACATAGCCGGTGGCAATCGCTGCGTTGTAGTTGGCGAGGCTCGCGCTGTAGCGATGGTTCGACGTTTTGCCGTTGGCGCCCACTCTAAAGCCACGATAAATGGCTGTGCTGCCGGATGCGCACGCGCCACCGGCTGGCTGTGCGGTGGCAAAGTCGTAATCCTCCCAAGCAAACCCGGCCAGATTTTGTGCCCGAATTGATTCGCAATCCACGCCCTGCCGCCCGTAAAAATGCGAGCTGGTGTACGGGGTGGCGCTGCTGATGTAGAAACGACAAATCTTGGTCAGCGACGCAGCCGCTGTGGCCGCCGACACCGCCTGAAAGGTCATACCGGTGCGCTGAAATGCGGCGACGCCATCAAGCGCGGTTTGCTCTGGCACTTTGCCGGTAATAAAGTAGGCGTCCAGCGTCTGGTTGTAATACTCAACCACCGTCACCGACTGCGCAGATGCGGTGACCACCGCGCCCAAACTGAAGCACGCCATCAGCGCCCCTACGAAACGAGACAAAGAACTACGCAACATTTCTATAACCCCAATCAAATTGATGTGAAACACACGCTCGATACCGAGCCTAACCGGCAAAGACGTATCGTAGCGACACAGCGCGTCAAGCCATACCCGCTTCTCGACAATTCAGCGACGCTACGCTGTAGATTAGCTGCGCTTCAGCGAGGCGAACGCCACGGCCATGGCGTTCTCGGGCGGTTGAGTCGTACGCTGCTCCGCTTGCCGATTCATTGCGGCGCCACGCCGATCATTGCCACGGCCATGGCCAGCATTTCGCTCGTTCACGGGCACCGGGGCTGCATCCAGCCGCATGGTCAGCGCAATACGTTTTCGCAGAATGTCCACCTCCACCACTTTCACCTTGACGATTTGCCCCGCCTTCACCACGTCCTTTGGATCTTTCACGAACTTGTTAGCAAGCTGTGACACATGCACAAGTCCGTCCTGATGCGCGCCCACGTCGACGAACGCGCCGAACGCGGCGACGTTGGTCACCGTGCCCTCCAAGATCATGCCCTCAACCAAATCCTTGATGTCATTCACGCCGTCGTTGAACTTCGCCACCTTGAATTCAGGACGCGGATCGCGCCCCGGCTTTTCGAGTTCGGCGAGCACATCGCGCACCGTAATTTCACCGACGCCATCGGCCGTGAACGCACTGGCCGAAACTAATTTCAGCGTCGCCGCGTTGCCCAGTAATTCCGACAACGGCTTCCTGGCACGCTCAATAATCTTCTGCACCAGCGCGTAGCTCTCGGGATGTACCGCGCTTGCGTCGAGCGGGTTGGAGCCGTCCCGAATGCGCAGAAAACCCGCGCACTGCTCGAAGGTTTTTGGCCCGATGCCAGACACTTTGCGAAGCGAATCGCGATTTGCAAACGCACCATGCTCTTCGCGATGCAAAACGATGCTGCGCGCATTGCTAGCCGACAAACCAGCCACTCGCGACAGCAGGGGAGCCGACGCGAGGTTCACATCCACGCCCACCGAGTTCACGCAGTCCTCAACCACTGCATCGAGCTTTTTAGCGAGCAGCGATTGATTCACGTCATGCTGATATTGACCCACACCGATGGACTTGGGATCAATCTTCACCAACTCCGCCAGCGGGTCCTGCAAGCGCCGCGCGATGCTCACCGCGCCGCGAATGCTCACGTCGAGATCAGGCAATTCTTGCGAGGCATATTCGCTGGCGGAGTACACCGATGCGCCCGCCTCGCTTACGATAACTTTGGTTACGCCCGCGCCGAGTTGTTTGATGAGATCAGCCGCCAGTGCATCGGTCTCACGACTCGCGGTGCCGTTACCAATCGCGATCAATTGCACGTTGTGCGCCTCGCACAATTTGCGCAACGTGTGCAGCGAGCCGTCCCAATCTTTGCGCGGCTCATGCGGATACACCGTGCTGATCGCCACCACCTTGCCGGTCGCATCAACCACCGCGACTTTCACGCCAGTACGAATGCCGGGGTCAAGCCCCATCACCACCTTGTTGCCGGCGGGGGCGGCCAGCATCAAGTCGCGCACGTTGTCGCCGAACACCTTGATCGCCACGTCCTCGGCACCCTCGCGCAGCTTGGCGAACAGGTCACGCTCAAGCGTTGGTGCCAACTTCACCTTCCACGTCCAGCTCACCACG
>JAYSUK010000317.1:0-9054 GCA_043719085.1 Burkholderiales bacterium
TGGTGGAGTGGGCGTTTTCGACGGTAAACCGCGCGCCAGATTTAGTCACCGTCACCCCGCTACCCGTTGTGGCGACCGCCGTTTCATTGGCAAGTGTCAGAAGGCTGCTGGCCGGCAGCGTGATCGCATACGGTGCGGTGCCGCCGTAAACGCTGTACTCACGGCGCACAAACGGGCATTCACTGATGTAGTAGCCCACCATACCACCCGTAGTCGGCACAATATTGAGCGCGGACGCGCCATTGGTTTGCTTCAGCACCGTCACCCACGTGTCGACGCGATGGCCGCTCACGGTGTCAATGGCGCGAATGAAAGCGGCCTCAGACGCCGCTTCGGCGTCTGCTCGCATCACTGCCGTGGCCAACCCCTGCGCATCGGTGTTGACGGTGTAGACGCGAGAAAAAATTGTAGACGTAGGTGTCGCAGCGAAGCTCGCGCCATTGGTAAGCGCTTCAAAACGCACCGCGCGATTGGCAAGCACTGCACCGGCGCTATCTTTCAGCGCGACTGACGCCGTGGCCAATTCGCCTGCACACAACGTCACAGCCGACAAGGCTGCGTTGTTGGAAGCGGCGCACACCGACCCAGTGGCGGGTACAACCGTAATCAAACGGGCGGGAATCGTTGCCGGGGCGACGGTCACAGTCACCGTGGACGTCGCCGATGCGCTGTCGCTCACGGTCAGCGTAACGGGCGTGTCGGCGGCTACGTTGTTCGGCGTAAAGGTGAACGAGGCACCGCTGAAGGCAGCAGCCACCGGCAAAACGGTTGGATTGCTCGAGCTGACTCGATACGGGCCGACGCCGCCGGTGATGCCCACCGTATTGGCGGCGTTGCCAAACGCGATGAACGTCGACGGTGCCGTAGCGAGCGTGCTGTTCACCACCGCTGGCGTAGAAGAAGAGGAGCCGCCACAGCTCGCGAGCGTTAGCACCATAAATGAGGCGATTGCCCCCAGAGCGAGTTTGCCGGAAAAAGTCTGATTCATGCGCTTGTATGCCATATGTTTTGTGGATCTCGCCCGCGATGGTCGCAAATTGAGCGTTTTCAACATGCCCAACAGCGAATTGCCGACTAATTTTTGATTTTAACGACCCGAAGCCTTACTAGAGACTCGCCGAGACCGCTTTGCTGCCGAGTTTGGCCAGTCCATGCAATGCGGCGTCCAGCGTGTCGTCACGTTTTGCGAAGCAAAAGCGGATGGTTTGCTGCTCTGTCGGCGTCGAGCAAAACGCCGATAACGGAATCGGCGTCACACCAATTTCACGCGTCAGCCACTCACTGCACCCACGTTCAGTCAAGTCGCGCAGCAGCGGAACGTCGGCGTAGCTCACGCATTGAAAATAACTGCCTTCGCAGGGCAACAAACGCAACGGTGTCGCCGCAAGACCCGCCGCAAAGCGATCCCGCTTGGCTTGATAAAACGCGGGCAGCGTGAGATACGGCGCGGGATCGCTGAGATACTCCGCGATCCCATGTTGCATGGCGCTATTGGCGGTGAACACGGTGTATTGATGTACTTTGCGAAATTCGACAGTTAGCGGCGCGGGCGCGCAGACCGTGCCGATCTTCCAGCCCGTGACATGAAACGTCTTGCCGAACGACGAAATAATGAACGCCCGTTCGCGCAAACGCGAATTCTGCGCTGCGCTCTGATGCGGGACGGCGTCGAACACCATGTGCTCATACACCTCGTCGGAGAGCAGCCAGATGTCACGCCCGTTAATCAAATCGGCGAGCTGATCCCACTGCGCAGCGCTCCAGACGCGACCGCTTGGGTTATGCGGACTGTTGACGATGATGGCGCGCGTTTTGGGAGTTATCGCAGCGCTGATCGCGTCGAAATCCGGCGCAAACGTCGCAGGCCTCAGCGGCACGGGCACCGCCACGCCACCAGCCAGCTCGATATTTGGTGTGTAGCTGTCGTAACACGGCTCCAGAACGATCACCTCGTCGCCCGCGCGCACCACGGCCAGAATCGCCGACAAAATGCCCTGAGTCGCACCGGACGTGATGGTCACCTCGGTGGTGGCGTCGTACTGCACGCCATGCAGCGCTGCGACCTTCTCCGCGACGCGTTGCCGCAACAAGGGCACGCCGGCCATCAGCGGATACTGGTTGTGGCCCGCTTTCATGGCGGAGTTGACGGCTTCAATCAGACGAGGATCGCATTCAAAATCCGGAAATCCCTGGCCCAGATTGATCGCTTTGTGCTCAGCGGCGAGAGCCGACATTACGGAGAAAACGGTGGTGCCCACGCGAGGCAGTTTGGATTGCAAAATTGGAGCGGTCATGAAGCGGAATGAAAAGTAGCTAAAAGTGACGTGATCGTCGGCTATAGTAGCGTTTGCTTAGTTACCCGACGCGTCGCATCCACTGCGGTCGCGGCCCCATTGGACGTTCTCTTACTTCTTGGGCTCATTCTGCTGAATGGCCTTTTTGCCATGAGCGAAATCGCTCTGGTGTCCGTTAAAAAAATTCGCCTTGAACATATGGCCCACCTTGGGGACAAGGGGGCTAAAGCCGCGCTTGCGCTGGGCGCGGAACCAACCCGTTTGCTGTCAACAGTGCAAACCGGCATTACGCTGATCACGCTGGCGATGGGTGCGTTTGGTGAAAGCGCTTTCACTGTGCGGCTGGAGAGCTGGTTTGCCCAATGGTCATGGGCGGCAGAATACGGCAAACAAGTGGCCACCATTGTGGTGATCGCGACTATCGGCGTGCTCTCGATCATTTTGGGCGAACTGGTGCCCAAGCGTATTGGTTTACTTTATCCCGAAGCCATCGCCCGCTGGAGCGCGCGCCCGATGCAATGGTTTGCCAGCGCGGCGATGCCGCTGGTACGTGCGTTGGCGTTTGCGACCGATACGCTGGTCAAGCCGTTTGGCCGCAGCAAGGCGGACGACCCACCCGTCACCGAGGAAGAGATCAAAGGGCTCATGCGTCAGGGCACGCACGCGGGTGTGTTTGAGGCAGGTGAAAGTCACATCGTGGCTCGAGTGTTTAATCTCGACGATTACACCGTGGATCGCATCATGACGCCGCGTGCCGACATGATTGTCATCGACATCGAGGCTGACCCGAGCGTAACGCTCGAAATGCTTAAGCAGAGCGATTTCACGCGCTACCCAGTAGTCAAAGACGACGTGTCGAACGTCATCGGCGTGATTGATTCCGGCGACCTGCTGGCGCATTACTTGAAGAGCGGCAAACTGATGCCGGAGCGTGTGCGTAAGGACGCCGTTTTCGTGCCGGAAACGGTGACCGTACTGGAGGTGCTGGAGACCTTCAAACGCACCGGTGAATCGCTCGCTTTTGTGGTCGACGAGCACGGTGAAGTGCTCGGAATGATCACCCAAACCGATTTGCTGGAGGCCATCGTCGGCGACATGGGGGATCATGATCAGCCTGCAAATTCGGACGCCGTAAAACGTGCTGACGGGACATGGCTTGTCGACGGCGCAATGACGCTGGAGCGCTTCCGCGAGGTGTTTCCCGCCGCACCTGCCTTCGAAGGCGAAGTTAGCGGCGACTATCGAACACTGGGTGGCTACATGATGGCTGAACTCGGTCGCATCGCCGCCGTGGCCGACACCGTCACGCACGACGGCTATCGACTGGAAATCATCGATATGGATGGCAAGCGAGTGGACAAACTACTAGTGAATCCGCCACGCGAGGACACCGGCGTATAACCGGTAACTTATGCTGTCTACCGTCTCGGTAATATTGCCCGCCGCGATCATCGTAATTGCTGGTTTTGTTGCCGGTCGCCGGGTGCTTGACCCGACGGGCATCAAGGCGCTGTCCGACCTGTGTTTTCTGCTGTTTTTGCCCTGCCTGTTGTTCCGATCAATGGCCACAGCGCGGTTTGAAGGATCGGATTTGACGTTACTGGCTGCGTATTTCGGCGCGTCTCTTGTGTGGTTTTTGTGCGTGGCGCTTTTTTCGCGCCACAACAGCGTGCAGACGACTGCTGGGGCCATCGTAATGGGTCTGGGCGCGGTATTTTCAAATACGGTGCAGCTTGGAATTCCGATTCAAAAACTGGCCTTCGGCGACGCTGGATTGAAGCTGCATCTGTCGATCATCGCGTTCCATTCCCTGGTGCTGCTAACCACGGCAACAGTGTGGCTGGAAGTATCTCGCGCGCGCGAATCGAGCAACGACAACAGCCTTGCGCGAAACATACTGAACGTTGTGAAAACCTCGGTGCTGCATCCCGTGATCCTGCCGATTCTGGTCGGCTTGCTCTGGGGGTTTGCCGAGTTGCCACTGCCACCTTGGGCCGATCAACCGCTCGGATTTTTAGCGTCTGCCGCCGGACCGCTCATGCTCGTACTGATGGGCGCGCAGCTCTCCACCATGCGCCTTGCCGAACATTTGCGTGGCGCATTTGCGCTCACTCTTGCTAAAAATTTTATTCACCCTGTTTTGATTTTTGCTGTTGCGTGGGTGTTGGGTCTGTCGCCGCTGGCCACCGCTGTCGCCGTAACCTGCGCCGCCTTGCCCATTGGATCCAACGTGTTCCTGTTCGCGCAGCGATATAGCGTGAATGAAAACCTGATCACCGCAGCCACAGCCATATCAAGCCTCGCAGCGCTCGCGAGCTTGACCATCGCCCTGGCGTTGGTGCCCAAGCCCTAGGCCTATGGGTCTGGAGTTCCCGTCGACCCTGCTCGCGCTCGGCGACTTCGCATTTATCGACGTTGAAACTACGGGCATGAAGCCGCTGACAGATCGCGTCACCGAAATCGCGATCATTCGTTTCAGCGCGAACCAAGAGCTCGTGCGGTGACAATCCTTGATCAACCCCGGCGTAGCCATTCCAGCTGAAATTCAATCGTTGACCGGCATTACCAATGCCATGGTGCGAGACGCGCCGAGTTTTTTTGATGTGCGCATGGAAGTACGGAGAATGCTCGAAGGCGCCATGTTCGTGGCACACAACGCGCGCTTTGACTACGGCTTTATAAAGAACGAATTTCGGCGTCAAGGCGAAGCGTTTACCGCCGACGTGTTGTGTACGGTGCGTCTTTCGCGCAGGCTTTATCCTGAAGCTGAAGGGCACGGACTAGATGCGGTCATTTCAAGACATCGGCTCTCAGGGTTCGACCGCCACCGAGCGATGGGCGACACCGAAGCGACCGCCGCGTTTGTGTGCAAAGCAGCGGACGATCATTCGAACGCTACGTTGAAGTCCATCGTCAAATCGCTGCTCAAAACGCCCTCACTACCGGCGCATTTGCCGACCGCCGCGCTAGCAGATATCCCCGATTCGCCGGGCGTCTATCTCTTTTACGGCATCAACGATTTGCCGCTGTACATTGGCAAGGCAAAGCACCTGCGCGAGCGCATTCGCGCCCACTTTTCCAGCGATCACATGACGCCAAACGACATTCGTTTGTCACAGGAAATGCGCCGTATTGAGTGGCTGCCAACCGCAGGAGAGTTTGGCGCATTGCTTCTCGAAGCGCAACTAGTCAAAGAGCGCATGCCGCTGCACAACGTCAATCTGCGGCGACGGGAAAAAGTAGGCTTTCTTCAGTTGCGCGAGGCAGTCGGCATCGCGTCATTGCACTGGATCAGTGCGGCTAATTTACCCGACACACACGGCGACATCTTCGGCCCTTTTAGCGACAAAGCCTCAGCGAAAAAGTGGTTGATGTTAGCTGCGCGCGAGCATCAATTGTGCGATCACCTGCTGGGATTTTCAAAATCTCGTACCGCCAACGAACCCTGCTTTGCGCGCCAGGTAGGACGATGTTTTGGCGGCTGCGACGGTACAGAATCGGTGGCTGCTCATAGCGAGCGTTTGCGCGAAGCCATCTCGGCAAACGCCCTCCCCGCGTGGCCATTCGCGGGTGCTGCCTTTTACGAAGAAGTCGACGCGGCCAATGACCGCACCGACGCGCTCGTATTTGATCAATGGTGCGCGATGTCTGGAGGTACGAGGTTGCCGTTTGATGCGGATGTGTATCGATTGCTGCGACGAACCATGGGCAAAACGGCGAGCGGATTTCGCGCTATTTCCGACGAAATTAAAAACGGTTGATTTGCGATTTCCACAACACAAACGCTGGGCCAATCCCAGGCGCCGAACCCGGACGAAAAATGTCAAATTCAGCCCGATTGTCGCAAGCTCTTTTTCGCCTGATGCTTGCTAACGTCCGTAGTGTTCAGCCAATAATCGAATAAATTTGCCGATCTGCTTGCCAGTCAACTCGGTACTGCTAGAAGCCAATCCCTGGAATCAAGCTCGAATCTGCTGCGTGGCCAAAAATTTACGTACCCCGCTGCGAATAGCGCGCGCCAATTTCAACTGATGTGCGGAGTTTGACAATTTTCGTTCCTCCTCCGGATTCGAGATGAACGCTGTCTCAATCAAAATCGATGGCACATCGGGCGAACGCAGCACAGCGAAGCCCGCCTGTTCAACGTGATGTTTGTGCATCAGATTGACGGGTTTCAGCTCGCCGATCATACCGCGCCCAAGCTTCAAAGATTCGGCGTTGGTGATCGATTGGCTCATCTCCAGTATCATCCTCGCCAGCATCGGATCGCGCCCCACTAGCCGCACGCCGCCGATCAGGTCAGACTGATTTTCTTTGTCGGCAATCCACTTCGCCGCCGCGCTTGACGCGCCCCGCTCCGATAGCGAAAACACCGACGACCCGCGCGCATCAGGCCGGGTGAACGCATCGGCATGGATCGAGACGAACACATCGGCGTTAACGCTGCGCGCCTTTTTGACGCGATCGCCAAGCGGCACGAACACATCTTCGTCGCGCGTCATGAACACGATCACGCGGTTGTCCTGCTCAAGCAGCGCTTTGGTCTGGCGCGCGATAGCGAGTACCACGTCCTTTTCGTAAGTGCCTGCCGGGCCAATGGCGCCGGGGTCTTCACCACCATGACCGGGATCAAGCACGACCACCCATGGTTTGGTTGGCTTGGTTGGCTTGGCCGACGGCGGGCGCGTCGTAACGACCGGTGGGGTTGGCTTGGTGGCGACAGGCGGTGCGGGCAACGCAGATGCCGCCGGGGGTGCTGGAGCGGGCTTGGCCGGTTCGCCTTTCGCAATTTCTAGCTGTGCTTTTTCTAACGTAGATTCACGCTCGGCGAGTTTCATCAGAAACTGGGCAATAGGATCGTCAGCATCCGTTGGCATGAGATCAATGACCAAACGGTGCCGATACTGGCCCACCGGCGGCAACGCGAATGCCGCCGTTTCTGAACGCGATTTGAGCTCAAGCACCAAACGTGCGGTATCGGGGCGATATTGGCCAATTCGCGCTCGACTGAGCACGCCCGTGTCGTTTTTGAGCGTCTCCAACGCTTTCTGAAACACCGCATCGGCCTGTACGTCGCTGATGTCAACGACGGTGCGATCCGGGTTAGAAAGTGAAGATACGAAGAAGCGCAATTCGGAATCAGACTCGATGGTGATGCGCGTGCTGGTCTTGCCCGGCCAGGCGCGCACCGCCAGCACGCGCGGCCCGGCAATGGCGAACGTGGCGGTGCCACTAGCTACCAGCGCAGCGAGCAGGCGCAGCGCGGCGCGACGATTCACGCCGCTGCCCTTGTTGTCACGCTCACCCGCCTGCCCTCGCCCTCAAAATCAAGCCGAATCTGCAAATCAAAATTCACCGCTCCATTTAACCGCTGCGGCCATTCAACAAACCGGATCGATGGCGTCGCAAAGTATTCAAATCCGCCGCGCACTTCAAAATCATCCACGCTCTCAATCCGATAGGCGTCGAGATGATGCGCTTCGCCCTTCGCCGTGTCATAGCTTTCAACCAACGCATAGGTCGGGCTTTTGATCGCGCCCTTTACGCCGAGCGCCCGCAGCACACCCCGCACAAAGGTCGTCTTTCCCGCGCCCAGATCGCCGATCAACGCCACAGAGCACGGCGCATGTAGCGTATCGGCAAAGCGCGCTGCGAAGGCCAGCGTCGCCGCTTCATCCGTCAAAAATTCTGAGGTTTCTACAATCGGCTCCATGTCAACCAACGAACCTATGCTCAATGACACCCTCGAAGCACGAATCGTGCAGCTGGGTCGCACCATGGGTTTTTCTGCGGTAGGGGTGGCCGACATCGCGCTTGAGCGCGAGGCGGAAGGGTTTCAGTCGTGGATTGCGGCCGAGCATCATGGCGAGATGGAGTATATGGCCCGCCACGGTAATAAAAGATGGCAGCCTGATGAATTGCAACCGGGCACGCAGAGCGTGATTTGTGTGGCGCTGGATTATTGGCCTAACGGCGCGTTAATGCGTTCGCCAGAAAGTCCCCTCCCCTCGGGGGGGAGAGCTTGGGAGAGGGAGACCGCAGCGAAAACCAAAGGTGCAATTAACGCACTCGGCTCCCTTCCGTTTGTCGAACATCATGGTGAGCCGATACACCCTCTCGCCAACCCTCCCCCACGGGCGGAGGGAGCCTGCACTATGTTCTCCGACGCGGTCACTACCCTTGAAGACCCCCACCGCGCCTACATCTCCCGCTACGCCGTCGGCCGTGACTATCACACGGTGTTGCGCAACAAACTGCAAGCTTTGGCGGTCGCCATCGACACGCACATCGCGCCACACACATTCCGCGTATTCACCGACTCAGCACCCGTCATGGAAATTCCGCTCGCGGTGAAAGCAGGCCTCGGTTGGCGCGGCAAGCACACGCTGCTGATCCACCGCGAGCGTGGCTCGATGTTTTTTTTGGGCGAGATCTACACGTCCCTCAAACTAACCCCGCCAAGGCCTCAGAACGATTATTGCGGCTCTTGCACAGCCTGCATCGATGTTTGCCCAACCCAAGCCATCCTGAGCCCCCATCGGCTCGACGCGCGCAAATGCATCAGCTATCTAACCATCGAACTTAAAAGCGCCATCCCGGTCGAGTTTCGCAAGGCGATGGGCAATCGCATTTATGGTTGCGACGACTGCCAGCTTGTGTGCCCGTGGAACAAGTTTGCGCAGCGCACGCCGATCCCCGATTTTGAACCGCGTAATGGCCTCGATTCCGCCATGCTGGTCGAGCTGTTCGCCTGGACCGA
>JAYSUK010000318.1:0-3209 GCA_043719085.1 Burkholderiales bacterium
CTGGTGCGCATGGGGGTGTGTCAGGTGATGGAAGGCCGTCACTGTTTCGCGCATTTGACAGTTGAAGAAAACCTGCTCACCGGCGCTTACACACGCAAACTCTCGCGCGGCGAGATCAAGGACGAGCTGGAGCGCGTGTATCACTACTTTCCGCGCCTAAAAACGCGGCGCACGTCGCAGTCGGGCTACACATCTGGCGGTGAACAGCAAATGACCGCAGTGGGTCGTGCGTTGATGGCCAAGCCGTCGATGATCCTGCTTGATGAGCCGAGCATGGGCCTCGCGCCGCAAATCGTCGCCGAGATTTTCGAGATCGTCAAAGACCTGAACACCAAGGAAGGCGTGAGCTTCTTGCTTGCCGAACAAAACACCAACGTCGCGCTGAAATACGCCGACTATGGCTACATTTTGGAGAGCGGCCGCGTGGTCATGGACGGCGAAGCCGCAAGCCTCGCCAGCAACGAAGATGTCAAAGAGTTTTATCTGGGCATTTCGTCGGGCGAACGCAAATCGTTTCGTGATGTGAAGAGCTATCGGCGGCGCAAGCGCTGGTTAGCCTGATCGCGCGGCCTTTGGAGCTATCAGCTTTTCTTTAAACCCATTATCTATATTGGGCTAAGTGCCGTTTAGTGCCTAAGTCGATAATTAGCAAAATGTCGCGCTAGCCCTCTAAAAACAAGCGTCTCAGCGATAAGCTGTTGAAATTGAAATTTCGTTGATATCGTTCGCCGTACTTCGACGCGATTGACACGCCCACTCTCGGGATTTGGCACAATCACGAATTGATTTGTTCAGGCGTTATGCATGTTTCCTTACGATCGATTCGTCAAGTTTGAAGAACTGACCGCGCTGTTGCGCCAAGCCGTGGACGCGCACCCCCACCTGGCGCGCATGGCGTCCATCGGGCAGACCTTTGAGGGCCGCTCCATGTGGGCGATTACGCTCACCAACTACGCCACCGGCGAGCCGCTCACTAAACCCGCCTTCTACGTCGACGCCAACATTCACGCCACCGAGCTTTCCGGCTCCGTTGCAGCGCTGAAACTGATCGACACCGTGTTGTCGAATTACGGCAAGCGCGACGACATCACCCGCCTGCTCGACACCCGCACGCTCTACGTGATCCCGCGCGTCAACCCGGACGGCGCGGAATGGGCGATGGCCGACAAGCCGAAATACATTCGCTCGTCAACGCGACCCTACCCTTACAACGAAGACGCAATCGAAGGCCTCGAAGCCGAAGACATTGACGGCGATGGCCGCATTTTGATGATGCGCATTCCGGACGTGAACGGCCCGTGGAAAAAGCATCCCACTGAAACGCGGCTGATGGTACGCCGCGATCCGATTGAGGTGGGCGGCGACTATTTCCGCATTGTGAGCGAGGGTCGCGTCAAAGGCTACGACGGCTTCAATCTACCCGTGGCGCGACCGAAAACCGGCCTTGATCTCAATCGCAATTTTCCTGAAGAATGGCGCCCTGAAGGCGTGCAGCTCGGTGCCGGTGATTTCCCAACCAGCGAGCCGGAAGTGCGCGCCTGTGTGGAGTTCATTAGCCAGCATCGCAACATCTGCGGCGGCCTGTTTTTCCACACCTGGAGCGGCGTGCTGTTGCGACCGTTCGGCACCAAGGCCGACGACGAGATGCCACCCGAGGACTTATGGGTATTCCAGACGCAGGGCAAAAAGGGTGAAGAGCTGACCGGCTACCCAGCCATCAGCGTGTTCCACGAGTTCAAATATCACCCGAAAGAAGTCATCACCGGCACGCAGGATTGGCTTTATACCGAGCTGGGCTCGTATTGCTGGGTGGTTGAGATCTGGTGCCCGATGAGAGAGGCGGGTATTACGGGTTACAAGTACATCGACTGGTTCCGCGAACATCCAGTGGAAGACGACCTGAAGCTATTGAAATGGACCGACGAAACGCATAAAGGCAAGGGCTACGTCGACTGGTACGACTACGATCACCCGGAATTGGGCAAGGTCGAGTTGGGCGGCTGGAACCGCATCTACACCTTCAGCAACCCGCCGCCACACCTCATGGAAAAGGAAGTTGAGAAGTTCCCAGACTGGATTATTTTTCAGGCGCTGATGTCGCCGAAACTGGAGCTGCATTCGACCAAAGTCACGCCGCTCGGCAACGATTTGTGGCGCATTGATTTTGGTGTACACAACACCGGGCATTTGCCGTCGGACGTAAGCAAACTGACTCGCAACAAGAAACATGTGCGCGGCGTGGTGGCGGAGATCAGGTTGCCGGAGGGTGCTTCGCTGGTTGAAGGGAAACTTCGCATTGAGGGCACACAACTCGAAGGCCGCAACAACAATCACACATTGGTGAGCTTCTTCCCCGGCGCCAACGCCACGCAAGATCGGCAGCGCTTTACCTGGATTGTGCGCGCCCCGGCAGGCGCTAGTATTGCGCTCTCCGCCAGGCATGACCGCGCGGGCAGCGTCACCCAAAACATCACCTTAAACTAGAGAGCGAGACATCATGTCAGCAGGCGGATTTCACGTACACGGCCCCCACGACCATGAACTGGAGCACGCCGGGGCGCACGGCGACACGCACGCTGGCGGCATTGCAGTTATCACCGCCATCATCGCGACTATTGGCGCGATATTCGCTTATCAGGGCGGGGCAACTCAGGCCAACGCGGGCCTGTACAAAAACGATGCGGCCATCAAGAAGACAGAAGCGTCAAACCAGTGGAATTATTACCAGGCAAAAAGCAGCAAACAGAATTTGTCGGAACTGGCGCTAGAACTTTCTCCAGAGACGAAAAAAGCTTTCTACACCGGCGAAATTGCACGCTACAAAAAGGAAAAAGCTGACATCAAGAAAGACGCCGAAAAACTCGAAGCTGAGGCGAAGGCGTGGGACACAAAGAGCGGCGAGGAGATGCATCAACATCACCGCTGGGCACAGGCCACTACCGCGTTGCAAATTGCCATTGCCCTCGCAGCCATCGCACTGCTCACCAAAAAGCGCTGGGTCGAATACGGCATGTACGGCGTGGCTGCGTTGGGGGCGGTCATCGGCGGATTGGCTGTGATGCACGTTTAGCGCAGCTACCTTCGCACGGCATCGCAGTCAACGCAATCACCTCACTTACGCGCCCAACTGATCATCGCTTTCGCGCGAGCCCGTGCAGCGTCGCTTCTAGCGCTTGAAAGAATCGCCTTGCATCCATCAAGGCAGATCC
>JAYSUK010000319.1:0-3202 GCA_043719085.1 Burkholderiales bacterium
CGCTTTACGCGATGTCTTGCAAAATCGGCCTAATGTTTGAATGTCTAGCATCGCGAGATTATGCAGATAATCCAGCCATATATGGCGCGATTATTAAAACTTGTCAATTTTTAAGCCATATATGGCGAGAAATCTGGTCGTGTTTGTGCACGTAGCGGAGACGGTGGAAGGCCGTCCAGACGAGTGCCTGCGCCGTCGTAGGCGAACTCCAGCGCTTTGCCCATTCATCGGTGATTTGATGAGGCGATTCAAGCCGTCGTAGTGCCCAGAGGATCGGTCATCGTCGCGCGATTGCCGTTGGCATCGTAGGCGCAGCTTGCGAAGCCACAGCGAAATCGGTGCGCGTGAGTTGTCTGAATTTGTCGTAAGTGTTTTTTGTTTTTTCCACACCGTTGGCGAGTGGCCCTGACCTGCAATCAAATATAATCACAGTGATTATATTCTGGCTACACAGGAAAGGCGTGCCATGTCTGCCATCCAAACCAAAGTGCTCACCGCTCACCTTCCGTTGCCGCTGATCGAAAAAGTGGACGAATTTGCGGCTCGACTGGAGCGGTCGCGTGGTTGGATCGTCAAGCAGGCGTTGGCAGATTGGATCGGGCAGCAGGAGGAACGCAGTCGGTTGACGCGCGAGGCTTTGGCGGACGTTGATGCCGGTCGGGTGATTAGCCAGGTTTCAGTGCTGGCGTGGGCCGACAGCTTGTCCACCCAAAGCCCGTTGCCCGTGCCTCGCTGAATCAGCTTTGATGGAAATTAAGTGGGCGGACAAGGCGCTGTCGGATGTGGCGCGGCTGCATGAGATTCTTGCCGTCGTCAATGCGGACGCAGCAGCGCGCGTCGTGCAAATGCTTGCTGCAACGCCGAACCGTCTATTGACGAACCCTCAACTCGGCGAAAATCTGGAAGAGTTTGCGCCGCGCGAGGTGCGGCGAATCATTGCGGGCCAGTATGAAATTCGCTACGAAATTCAAGGGGCGACGATTTATGTATTGCGACTTTGGCATACGCGAGAAGATCGTTAGCGCGCGCAACGTGCGACGCGCATCACCGCGCATGCAACCGCTCAACCGTCGTTCGCGCGAAAGGAATTCATGCGCCACTGGCGTGATGACGCGGGTGACATGGTGTGGGTGTCAAAGGCAACCGCGCTTCTGGTGGTAATTTCTTCATAGCGCAAACCGAGAATAATTTGTCACACGCGTAAGACATCTAGAAAATCTTGGCGAACCCCACCAAAACGCGTAGGGTGCAAAACACGTCACTGTAACAACCGGTGCTGCGCAGGCTGCAAATTGGCGGAATGATGTTTCCGGTGTTTTTTGTGGTTCGCCGTTGACCGATAGCGACGACCAACGTGAACCGGGCATCTCGTCGCTTTCGTTATACTTGTATGACAAATTTTCCTCGGCGTCACGCGTCTGGGTAAACAAGTGCTAACGAAAGGCTTTGACATGCTCGCTGTACGACTAGAACCGCAACAGGAAGCCGCGCTTGCGCAGCTCGCCGCGCAGACGGGGCGCAGCAAAAGCTTTTACGTTAAAGAGGCGCTAGCTGCTTATCTGCAGGATCGTGGCGACTATTTGCTCGCGCTTGCAGCATTGGAACGCAATGAACCTCGGACGGATTTGGCTGATCTAAGAAAGCAACTTGGTCTGGCGCGTTGAGTTTCTTGCCACAGCGAAACGACAACTTAAGAAGTTGGATCGTCCGTGGCAGGCAGCCGTTCTTGATTACCTTGAAGATGAAATCGCGCCGCTAGCCGACCCGCGCAGCCGAGGCAAAGCACTGGTAGGCGACAAGCGTGGGCTGTGGCGCTATAGGGTGGGTGACTATCGGATCGTGTGTGAAATTCAAGATGAACAATTGGTGATTGCAGCCGTGTTGATTGGTCATCGCAGTGCGGTCTACGAGTGAGTGAGCGCACATGACGCCACACCCGATCAAGCTGGCGATTGACGCGGCATGCAAGCGGCACAAAATCACACTGACGGAGATCGCGTTGCGTGCGGGCGTGTCGCGCGAGACGCTGTATCGCATCATGCGTGGCGACGGTAATCGTGCGATTGTGGGCACGGTATGTGCCGTCGCTCGCGCGGCGGGGATGGCACCGATTGTGTTGCTGCGGCTGATGCACAATGATCTGGACAACGGCGCGTTGACCTTGCTACCGGTTGAGGAGGACGGCGATCATGCGTCGTTCATTTTGGATGTGACTATCCCCGATGGGTCGATGGTGATGGCGGGTCAGCGCTTCAAAAAGACGTGGCTGCTGCAAAACACCGGCGTGGTGCCTTGGGTGGGGCGCAAGCTGCGGTGCTTTGATTCGGAGCTAGTGATGGCACGATGGGCGATGGTTAACGGCAAGCGAACGCTGGTGCCGGAGATTACGCCGGGGTTGATACCGACCTCTCGCACGGTGGCCATTGCTCGCACTGAATCCGGCGCGACCACGGAGGTGAGCGTGACCTTTAGAGCGCCACCGCTGCCCTGCGACACGGCATCGCGATGGAGGATGGTGGACGCGAAAGGTGAGCTGTGCTTCCCGGAGCACGCGGGGCTGTGGCGCGCGGTTTCGGTGTTGGGGATTTGAGCGGAGTATTTGGCTGAATTTGCGCGCAGTCAGCGCGCGAGATAATTTTCGAGCTTAGAGCCGCATCTCAAACCGCAGCGCCACCGACATGTCGGTGCGCCCGTTGGAAATCGCCAATCGGCGCAACCCTTCAGAAAACGAAGTGCTCTCGGTGATGGAGTCGGTGGGCGCCAGGTTCGAAAGCGACAGCCGAACGTCGGTTCGTGAATCGACGCGGTACAGCGCGTAGGCATCAAACACACGCTTGGTGGACAGTTTGTTGATTTGGTCTTCGCTGCGCCGCGAGGTGTACGCGGGCGTCCACGCAAAATTGCCGCCGAACGACAGCGGCGAATTGGCAACGCGATAGTCGAAGCCAATATTGCCGGTCACATGCGCTTGGGATTCGATAGTGTTGTACGGGCCTGGCACGGATTCGACGCTGGAGTTGTAGAGATTCGCGTTCAGGCGCAACGACAATGGGATGGTCGTGTCGAACAGTTCACGCAATTGAAATTTGGTGTCAAACTCGACACCCGTTGCGCGTGCTTTGCCAATGTTTTGCGGGCGATTGACGTAGCGCTGCTGGGGCGACCATGACACCGTCTCTAAAGTCGTGATGTTGCGAATCAC
>JAYSUK010000320.1:0-8997 GCA_043719085.1 Burkholderiales bacterium
GCCCCGAGCAAAGCCACAATCTTGCCCTTCGGCACGTCAAGCGACACCCCCTTCAACACAAGGATGACGTGGTCGTAGATGACTTCGATGTTGTTGATGGATAGGTAGGCTGACATGGGCTTCTCGGTTAGGGTCACGCGGCTCTGCGGTTAGCGAGCCACCCTCACCCTAACCCTCTCCCGCGCGCGGGAGAGGGAACCTGACACAGCCTCTCCCGCTTGCGGGAGAGGGGGCGTGCTAGAGGCTAGCCCGCCACGCAGGCAGGCGTAATTTTCTTTTCAGCCGCGTACTTGGCGGACGATTCGGCCACCATTTTCTGAATCATCGCACGGTCGCCGGTGATCCAGTTCGGGGTGACGGCCTTCCACGCGCTGCCGTCCCATACTTGCACCTTCACCGCGCCCGAACCTTCGTGATCCTGACAGCTGGTTTTGATGGTGGGGAACATGTTGGAGGCGCCGAGTTGCTTTTGGCGCGCCTCGTCCACATTCAGGTTTTCAAGGCCCCAACGGATTTGCTCGCCGGTCATCACTTTGCCTTTGCCGTATTTGGCTTGCGCGTTGCGAACGCCTTCAAGCCATAGCATCGCTGCCGTGATGCCACGCATGTGATACACCGAGCCAATGCGATCTTTATCCGACAAATTGCCTTTGCCCGCGCCGTAGACCTTCTTGCGAATTTCGTCGATCACCGGGTAGTTGCCCGGCGTGTTGAACGTCATCGTGGTGTAGCCCTTGGCCGCGTCGCCCGCTGGGATGGTGTCCTCCTCCGAGCCTGCCCACCATACACCGAGCATTTTTTCGCGCGGGAATCCGACGCGTGCGGCAGTTTTGAGCGCCACGGCATTCATCACGCCCCAGCCCCACAAAATCACGTAATCGGGGTTGGCTTGGCGAATCTGCAACCACTGCGAGTTTTGCTCGGTACCGGGATGCGGCACGGGGATCTTTATCAGCTGATAACCCAGTGTTTTCTCATACGCCTCAAGCACAGGGAACGGCTCTTTGCCATACGCCGAATCGTGATACAGATGCACGATTTTTTTGCCCTTGAGCTTTTCCAGGCCACCGGCCTTGTCGCCCAGATACTTGATCATGCCAGCCGATTGATTCCAGTAGCTCGTGATGAGCGGGAACACATACGGGAACACCTGGCCGTTGGCCGCATCAGAGCGCCCGTAGCCCAGTGTGGTCATGGGGATTTTGTCGGTCGCCACACGATCCAGAATGCCGTACGCAATGCCGGTGCCCAGTGGCTCCACCAACGATGCGCCGCTGCCTTTTTTCTTCAGCCGCTCGTAGCACTCCACGCCACGCGAAGCGTTGTATTCCGTCTCGCATTCTTCCCATGAAATTTTCACGCCGTTGATGCCGCCGTTGGCATTCACCAGATTGAAGTAATCGATAACACCGCCAAAGAACCCCGAACCGCCCGCAGCATAGAGACCCACGCGATACGACAGGATGGGAATAAATTGATCCTGTGCCGCAGCCAATGTGCCCGTGAGGGCGGTGGTGACGGCAACAGCCGACACCGTCAACGTTTTCAGTAATTTAAGTTTCATACGTCCTCCATTTGGATTTCAAGAAATCGATAAACACAATGTGTTTGTGTGTGTAAGCGAGTCAATGCGGGAATGGCCACAACCGTAGCTTCTCTTTGCCAATTTGCCAGAGTCGCGCCAAACCATGCGGCTCCACAATTAAAAAGAAAATAATCAGCGCGCCGAACACCATCAATTCAAGGTTTGAGGTGACGGAGTTAGGCAGCCCGGTGTAATGCACCATGACCGACAACACCGTCGGAAGCAGCACGATAAACGCTGCGCCCAGAAACGAACCTAGGATTGACCCTAGCCCACCAATGATCACCATAAACAGGATGCGAAACGACAGATCAAGGTTGTAAGCCTCAGGCTCGACCGTGCCTAAATAGCAAAACGCGAACAGCGCGCCCGCCACGCCGCAATAAAACGAGCTCACGGCAAACGCGGTGAGCTTGGTGCGAATGATGCGAAAGCCGATCACCTCGGCGGCCACATCCATATCGCGCACGGCCATCCACGAGCGACCCACGGTTGAGCGCACCATGTTTTTGGCGAGCAACGCCATCACGCTGACGATGCCTAGCACCAGCAAGTATTTCTCTTCCGGTGAATCAAACTTATAGCTAAGAATTTCGATTTGCTGCGCAGTAATCACGCCGGACGACGAGTTATTGGTGAACCATGGCACCTTGGTCAAGCACCACACCACGAAGAACTGTGTGGCGAGTGTAGACGCCGCGAGATAAAAGCCGCGAATACGCAAGCTCGGAAGGCCGAACAGAATGCCGACCAGCGCAGCGCAGATCCCGCCCAGAATGAACGCCAGCAATATCGGCATGCCGGGCACGCGCAACATAAAGTTGTAGCTCGCAAATGCCCCCACGGCCATGAACGCCGCCGTACCCAACGAAATTTGCCCCGCGTATCCGGTCAAAATATTCAGGCCCAACGCAGCCAAAGAAAATATCAAAAACGGGATTAATATCGCCGAGAAAAAATAAGGCGACGCGATAAACGGCACGATAAAAAACGCAAAGGCCACAATGGCAATGACCGTATACCGATCCTGCGCGATCGGGAAAATTTGCGTGTCACTCGGGTATGTGGTCTTGTACTGACCAGCTTCTCTATAGATCATAGGGTGCGAGCCGTGAGCATTGGCGGGTGAACAGTCGGCATGGCGTCAAATCCTTCGAATAATCTTTTCGCCGTACAAGCCTTCAGGCCGTACCAGCAAAAACAGCAGCGCCAAAATATAGGGAAACCATCCCTCGATACCGCCGCCGACAAACGGCCCGATATAGACCTCGGCCAACTTCTCTGAGGCACCAATAATCAGCCCGCCCACAATGGCGCCGGGCACCGAAGTGAACCCGCCAATAATCAGCACTGGCAGCGCCTTCAGCGCAACGAAGGTGAGCGCAAATTGCACGCCATTTCTCGAACCCCACAGCAAGCCCGCCACCAGCGCCACCAAGCCCGCCACCGCCCACACCACGCCCCACACGTGTTGCAAAGGTATGCCCACGGAGAGAGCCGCTTGGTGATCGTCTGCCACCGCGCGCAGCGCCCGGCCAATCTTGGTTTTATTAAACAAAATGGCAAGGGCTGCGACCAGCACTGCGCAGATGCCCGCCGCGATCACATCAAACTGCGACACCAGCATGCCGGTCTTGTCCATCAGTATCTCGATGGGCACGTCGGGGATGCCGAGATCAAGCTTCCTCACGGTGGAGCCCCAGACGAGCTGCGCCAAGCCTTCGAGAAAAAACGTCAGCCCAATCGTCGCCATAAACAACGTGATGTCATGCTGGTTGACCAAAGGGCGCAACACAATTTTTTCGATGGCAAGCCCGAGTACCGCCATTACGCCCATGGTGAGAATGATGGCCACCCAAAGCGGCATGCCCAGTTCTTGCAAACCCACTGCGGTCAGAGCGGCAAAAAACACCATCGCGCCTTGCGCAAAATTGAACACGCCGGAGGCTTTGTAGATCAGCACAAACCCCAGCGCAACCAGGGCGTACATCACGCCAGAAAGCAGCCCACCGATCAGTACTTCAAAGAAGAATTGCATGACTAATGCGTCCCCAAATAGGCTTTGATCACATCAGGATTGTTGCGAACCTCGGTCGGCGTCCCGTCGCCAATTTTCTTGCCGTAATCGAGCACCACCACGCGGTCAGAGATGTCCATCACCACGCCCATGTCGTGTTCAATCAGCACGATGGTGGTGCCGAACTGATCGTTGGTGTCGAGCACAAAACGGCACATGTCCTGCTTTTCTTCAACGTTCATGCCGGCCATAGGCTCATCGAGTAGCAGCATGGTGGGCTCTGCCGCTAACGCGCGCGCCAATTCCACGCGTTTTTTGATGCCGTAAGGCAAACGCGCTACAGGCGTTTTTCGCACCGATTGCAGTTGCAAAAAATCAATGATCTCTTCAACCTTTTTCCGGTTTTCGATTTCTTCACGACGTGCTCGACCAAACCAGAATGCCTGCTCAATGAAGGTTGATTTGATTTTCAGGTTGCGTCCGGTCATGATGTTGTCGAGCACACTCATGCCGGTGAACAGGGCGATGTTTTGAAAGGTGCGCGCGATGCCGTTTTCGGCTGCTTGATGCGTGTTCATGTCACGCCGCTGTTCACCGTGAAACGTGATGCTGCCTTCTTGCGGTGTGTAGACGCCGTTGATGACATTCAGCATCGAGCTTTTGCCGGCACCGTTCGGCCCGATGATGGCGCGAATTTCGTGTTCGCGCACGTCAAACGAAATGTCGGTGAGTGCCTTAACCCCACCGAAACGCAGCGAAATATTGTCAACTTTGAGAATTACGTCGCCGATTTTTCGTGTGCCACTCATGCTGCGGCCTTGTGGATAGCGGGTAGCCGACGCGCGTCAGACAACTTGACGTCAGCCGCGATGCTGCCCGTGCGACCGTCTTCAAACTTCACTTGCGTTTCGATGTGTTGCACGGTTTTCGAAGAATAGAGGGCACCTAGTAGCGGCTCGTACTTCTCGGCGATGAAACCGCGCCGCACTTTGCGGGTTCGGGTCAGCTCATCATCATCAGGATCAAGCTCTTTGTGCAAGATCAAGAATCGCTCAATTTGCGAACTCGCCAGTTCACCTTCAGTCGCAAGTTCCGCATTCACCTTCTCGACGCAGTCTTTGATAAGTGCTACCACTTCATCTTTGCCTGCGAGATCAATGTAGCCGGAGTACACGATGTTGCGCCGCTCCGCCCAGTTGCCGACTGCCGTCAAATCAATGTTGATGAAAGCGACCACGTGATCGCGATCATGACCGAAGCACACTGCTTCCTTGATGTGCGAAAAGAATTTGAGCTTGTTCTCGATGTAATTCGGAGCGAACATTTCGCCGCTGGAAAGGTGCCCCACATCTTTTGCGCGATCAATGATTTTTAGATGGCCATCACTGTCGAATACACCGGCGTCACCGGTATGAAAATAGCCGGCACTGTCGATAGATTCTGCCGTCGCGTCAGGCCGCTTGTAATATTCCTTGAGCACCATCGCCCCGCGCACCAGCACCTCGCCGTTATCGGCAATCTTCACCTCAACGCCCGGCGCGGCTTTGCCAACGCTGTCAAACTTGATCTCGCCATCCGGCTGCAAACACACGTACGCGCAGGTCTCCGTTGAGCCGTATAGCTGTTTCAAATTGATGCCGATGGAGCGATAAAAGCGGAAGAGATCGGGACCGATTGCTGCTCCCGCCGTGTACGCTACGCGGATGCGGCTCATTCCCAGCGTATTCTTCAACGGCCCGTACACAAACACGTTGCCCAGCGCATACAGCAAGCGGTCTTTGCTGCTCACCGGCTGACCATTGAGAATATCTGAGCCGCAGCGCTGCGCGACCTTCATAAACGCGTTGTAGAGGCGCTGCTTGATGTTGCTGGCGTCCTCCATACGGATAGACAGGCTGGTGAGCAGGCTCTCAAACACGCGTGGCGGCGCGAAGTAATAGGTCGGTCCGATTTCACGCAGATCGGTCATTACCGTTTCTGCTGACTCCGGGCAGTTGACCGTGAAGCCTGCGACGAGAAATTGCGCGTAGCTGAACAGATGATCACCCACCCAAGCCATTGGCAGGTACGACAGCACGTTGTCGGTTGCGACCAGCTTGTCGAATTGCACGCCGCCCTTCGCTGCCGTGATGAATGCCTCGTGGCTTTGGCACACGCCCTTCGGTTTACCGGTTGTACCCGAGGTGTAGAGCATCACCGACACGTCGGTTGCTTTGCCTAACGCCACTTCCTGGTCGTAGCGTTGCGGCGTCGCTTTGTCAAACGTAGCGCCCGCACTTCGCAATGCCTCAAGGCTCATAAGTCCGGGCGCGTTATAGGTGCGCAGCCCGCGCGGGTCCTCGAAAATAATGTGTTCGATCTGCGGGCGGGATTGACGCGCCTCAAGCAGCTTGTCGACCTGCTCTTGGTCTTCCACGATGGCAAAGCGGATGTCGGCGTCCTCAAGGACGTGCATCATTTCCACTGCAACCGCATCCTGATACATCGGCACCGCCACGCCGCCCAGTGACTGCGCGGCGGCGAATGCCATGTACAGACGGGGTCGGTTGTCGCCAATAATTGCCAGATTGTCGCCGCGCTTGAAGCCCAGTGCTGCTAGACCCGAGGCCATCGCGCGAACTTCGGCAGCGGTCTTGGCCCACGACCACGTTTGCCAGATGCCGAGATATTTTTCACGCAGCGCGGGTGCGTCTGGGCGTTCAGATGCATGCTTTAGCAGCAGCCGCGGAAAGGTGTCGGCGGCAGTCACTGCGGATGGGGCGGACATGGTGTGGGGTTCTTCCTCGGTATCTTTGCTTAATCTGAGCAGGCTCAAAGCAATTTACCAGTCATGCACTGCACAATAAACAAAACCGACCGCTGGGTCGGGAATGTTGAGAGTTTAAGTCTTATATAAGACTGCGGCAAGCTGGGGTTTCCACTTATTGTCGATTAAGCCCGAGCCGACGCTGCGTAAGGTTGCAGCAAGCAAAGCGAGCGCGTGCTCTGAAACAATGACGCCCTCCATGGCTGATTTCACCATTCATCGCGTCGAGCAAATCGACTCCACCAATACGCAACTGCTGCAATGGTCGGCCAAGATTGACTGTCACCGTGTTGCGCTGGTCGCGGACGAGCAAACGGCGGGGCGCGGTCAGCGCGGTCGGCACTGGCATGCCGCACCGGGGGATGCACTGCTGTGCAGCGTTGCGTGGCAATTTGCGCGTCACGCCCACTTAGATGGCCTAAGTTTGGCGGTGGGCGTAATAGTGGCAAACGCCTTGGCCGAGGTGCTAGACGGAACGACTGCTAACCGCCTAAGCCTTAAATGGCCTAACGATTTGTTGATTGACGAAACCCACAAATTGGGCGGTATCCTGATCGAAACGGTGCCCAGCGCCAACCACACGCGTACAGCAGTGATTGGTATCGGCATCAACTTGCGAACGCCGCAGATTGCGCCTATTGCCCATGCGCTGCCGACGACGGGGCTTGATGCATGGACTGACACGAAAAGCCATCGTGATGAAGTGCTGAATCGCTTGCTGGCGGCGCTTGAGCTGGGGTTGACGGAATTCGCGCGCGGTGGATTCGAGAGCTTTCAGGCTCGCTGGTGGCAGCGTTGCGCCTACGCTGCGAAGCGCGTCACAGCACGGCTGCCGACCGGAGAAATTGTCTCGGGAAATATTCGGTCGGTGACCGAGCGCGGCGCGTTAGTGATAGAAAGCGAGCGCGGTTTGCATACTTTGGTCTCAGGAGAGGTGTCGGTTCGTGTTGCTCGTGCTTGATATTGGAAATACGCGGCTGAAGTGGGCTGGGTTCGAAGCCGGTGCCATCGTGTCGCGCGGTGCCATTTTCCTTGCTGAGCTGGAGCATTTTGTTGAGCGTGCAGGTTTGGATCGCAACCCGCCCGCGCGTGTCGTCGGCAGCCATGTTGCCAACGTCGCATCAAAAGATCGGATCGAGCGCCAGTTTGCCGCGCTCAACGTGCCGCTCACGTGGGTGTCGTCCACGGCAACTGCCTCAGGGGTGGTCAACAGTTATGACGACCCGACCCGCCTCGGCACGGATCGCTGGGCGGCGACGGTTGCTGCGTGGAAGCGCGGCCTGGCACCGTGCATCGTGGCCTGTGCAGGCACCGCGCTGACGGTGGATCAGCTTGATGAGCGGGGCATTTTTTTGGGTGGAGCCATTGTTGCGGGCTATCACGCCATGCTCGGCGGCTTGGCCGGCAACACGGCGGCCTTGTCAGTTGATGCGGGCGAATGGGCGGCGCAACCGACTAATACCCGCGACGCCCTCGCCACCGGGGCTATCGATGCGATGGTCGGTGCCATTGAGCATGGGCAAGCGCGATTGACGCAACGTTTGCGCGAACGCGGCGTGACGCAGGTGCCGCGAATCATCCTGACCGGAGGCAGCGCCTATCGCCTGCTGGCGCATCTGCCCGCAGGGAACGCCGTCATTGATTCGCTGGTACTTGAGGGGGTGTATTTGCTGGCAGAATCCGTGACTGAATTCCCGTTGCGCGCTTGATGAAAAAACTCCTTATTTTTTTGCTGTTGGCCAATGCTGCGCTGTTCGCGTATGCCTATGTTGAGCGCATGAACAGCGCCGCGCAAGCCTCGGCAGATCGCTACAAACCGTTCAACGCGGATCAAGTGAAATCACTGACCGCGCAACAGGTCGCCAAATTGGGGCCCGCCAAAGTTGCCCAGCTTACGCTGGCCTGCGCGGAATGGGGGCCATTGTCAGAAGCAGATCGCTTGAAAGCCACCAAGTTGCTTGAGCCACTCGTGTTGGGCCGCACCATGACGTCTCGTCGCGTGGAGGTCACGGCGGAGCATTGGGTCTACATACCGCCCAAATCTAGCCGCACGGCGGCTGATCGATCCATGGCAGATCTGAAAAAACTTAACGTCACGGACAGCGCGATTGTGCTTGAAGACGGCCAGTGGAATTTCGCGATCTCGCTCGGCGTGTTTCGCAACAAGGAGGGCGCGGACGCGCGGCTTGCAGAACTCAAAACGAAAGGCGTGAAGACGGCCACCTACCGCCAGCGCGAGCAGACCGTCGCGATGAACGCGCTGGTGTTACGCGAGCCGACGCAAGCGATATTGTCAAAGCTTGAAGAGCTGAAGGCGCAAGTTGCGGGCACCGCCGTGACGACAGGAGCCTGCCCGGAAGCTCGGACATGATCTCGATTGCGCTCGCTGTCACGGATCATGACATCAACGATGCACGCGACTTGATGCGTCGTTACGCGCAGTGGACGGGTGTTGATTTGTGTTTTCAGAACTTTGAGGCTGAGCTTGCCGAATTACCGGGCAAATATGTAGCTCCGCTGGGCGCGCTGTGGCTGGCGAGCATTGACACATCGCCTAATCCGGTTGGCGTTATTGCGGTGCGCCCGCTT
>JAYSUK010000033.1:0-6401 GCA_043719085.1 Burkholderiales bacterium
CTTGGTGGCGCAATCCGCCTATTTCCGCAGCCGCAGCCGCGAAACCATGGCCTGCTGTGCAAGCCGCATGCGTTCAAGCGATTTCTCGAGCGTTGCAAACTCGCTGATCTTTCCTACTTCGAGCGGTGCGACGATCTGCCCGCGGCTCATCGCGTCTACGGCAGCGGCCAAACGCGCCACGGGGGCGGTGACCGCACCCGGTAGCAACACAATCAGTGCAAGCGCAACGGCGATACCCAGAGCGACGATGATCAGCTCGCCGTAAAGCAGGCGGTCGAAACTTTTGCTGGCCACGTCGGGAAGCGAGAGCGTTTCGCGATACTTTTCGGTTTGCAGGTCGGAGACGCCCTTGATCAGGTCCGCCGAAAAGCGGTCTTTACCCTCTTTGATCATGTCGTTGACCTCGGTGGGGCCGAACATCGCAATCGCAGGCGCTACGCGTGCGGTGCTTGCAGCGATCGTCGATGCCTTGGTCGTGGTGAGCTTGGCGTCGGCAATCGTTGCGACGCCAGCGGCCTGCACGATCTGCGAGGCACGGGCGTCAACCAGGCCAAAAATCATTTTCATCTGATCGCCGTAAAAGTCCGATGCGGCGCGCCAGCCAGCAACTTTGCTAAGGTCGGTTTCGGAGAACGCGGTGCCTTTGTTTTGCATGGTAGTAGCAATCAACGCGCTGATCCGGTCATGCGTCTGCGTCCACTCTTTGATGTAGCCATTGCGCCGCGTCTCGTTGCCAACGTAGACGAAGTATTCCTTTTCGTAGCGGCGAACTTGCTGGGCGAGCACCGCCAGCTCAGAAAGGGCGACGGTGGCAAGCGTGTTGCGACGGGTGACGTCAACGACGTCGTCGCGTAACCGGTCTCGGGTTGACCACACGAGGGCGGCCTGCACGATGAAGAAAACCACGATCAGGCTGAGCCCGAAAATGACGCGGGATTTAATTGAGGACACTGGTTTTTTTCCTAAAAAGGTGTGCCGCGTGCGGCAACGGTTGGCTTGCTATGAATCATGGGAAGAGCAGGAGAAGAGGCTGCGCGCGGCCTGCGGCGGTGGCCAGCATCAATGGTGTGTTGAGCTAGCTTGTGCCGAGGGCGCGACGCATGATTTCTAGATGCACCGCAGGCGCGTTGATTTCGGGCGGCAGCTCGGTGTCGAGCTTCGCGAAGAATTGACGCAGCGCCATGGTCGGGTGGTTTTGCAGTAGAGGATCGACCTCCAGCGCGGCGATTACGTCATCAATGATGAACTCAGCGGCAATACCCATGTGGTCGGTGAGCACGTGCAGGGCCGCGGCTCGGAGTTGAGAGATTTTCATGAACGATAAAAACTACGTCCCGGATGAAAACATCGGGGACTAAACCAGAAAATTGAGTGTGGTCGCACGTTTTCTGTCTTGATCGAGACAGGCGCTCTGCAATGCCTTCGCACAAGGCGCTACACCGCTGGAATGTTAATGTCGCGGCCGCTTGGCGCCCGGTGCGCCACACTGGAGCAACACTAGTTTCAGATTATTCGCATCGTTTATTTAGGCTGAGTTGCAATTAAACCCATGCCCTCGTCATAATGCACCGCATCGTGGCCCCGCGTGTCAATCACGCGTTGAGGCTACAGCTTTGGCAGGCGAATTTGTGGGAGCACCGCGGCACACGACCTACAAGTCAAACTGCCGCACTCAGCCAGAGCTCGCATGTAAACGCAGCAACTGGCGGTTCTAACCCCTGTGAAATAGGGTGTTCAACCCGACGCAGTTAGTTCTTAACGGGCTGATCAATCACCAGAATTAGCGCTGCGCTGGGCAATGCTGCGCCGGTTTTCGCGCTCTGCCAATCGCCCGCCTGCGCCATCGGTTGCCCGGTCAGCGACAGGCGTGCCTGCAGCACCACCTCTGCGCCCGGTTTGAGCCCTGCGCCGCCAATCATGGCGTCGGCTGCGGTCAACCCAATGGGTTTGCCCGAGTCAGCAAGCGCTAACTTTCTAGCCGCCAACGGTGGCCCGCGCTCCGCTCCCGCTGCGCGCACGATCAAAAACACGGCTGAGCTTGCATTTGCGGACTTGCGCGCTTCGGCGCTCAATTGCAACGTCACCGTTGTCAACACCGTGTCCAGCGCGCTGGCGGGCGGCGTTCCAGGCGCCACAGCCGCAGCGGTCGGCACGCCGCCACGGCGCGACGTAATCTCGCCCAGCGCGTTGTCGGCAATCTGCGCGAAACCGGAGTTCGGCTCTGACACTGCCTTGGCAAGCGTGAACGATTTCTCGGCGGCGACGAGATCGTTTTTTTGCAACTCCCACGTTCCGCGCAGCAGCAATGCCTTGACGTTTTTGCTGTCTAGCGCCAGCGACTTGTTGATCAACTCGATGGGTTTGCCGTCCATCTTGCCTTGCGACATCCCCGCCGCGGAATCGGCGTAGTCGGACCACATTTCACTGTCTTTCGGGTCGAGTGCGGCTGCTTTCTCGTACGCCTTCATCGCGCCGTCGAACATACCTACCGAGGCCTTGGCCCGCGCGAGCAGCAGCCAGCCTTTCACGTCGTTCGGCTCTTTGCTCAGACGCTCCTCTGCCATCTTGAACAACTCGTCCATCTGCTTGTCGGTATCGGATTGCGCAACAGGTGCGGTGGGGGTGGCGCGGGCCAATTCGGGTACCACCGCCGCGGGGCTGCCGACAGCAGCATATCCGCCCACGGCGAGCACCGGCAGCAGCACACCGAGCGCAATAGCCGTGCGCTTGTAGCGCGGCGCGGTCGGATTGGCCGCCTGCTGCGATTCAGCAAGCACGCGTGATTCAAGTTCGCGTTCGGCCTCGGCGAGCGACGCCTCCGATAGCAAGCCGAGCTTCTGGTCGCGGCGCGCTTCCGACAATTCAATGCGCAACGCGTCGACGTTCGTTTGGGCACTGGTGTTGGCCAAGCTTGCGCCGCCTGCGCGCTTAGCCAGCAAAGGGCGCAACACAATCCACAAAACTACCGCGGTGATCACAGCGACGATGACTAAAAAAACAAGGGCTGGATTCATGGTGTTGCGGAGTCGTTAAGCAGCGCGCGAGCGCGTTCGCGGTCAAGATCGGTGAGCGGGGTTGCGCTCGGTGTTGTTTCGCTGCGACGCAGTCGTCGTACCAACAGCAATCCAGCAATAACCAGTGCAATAAACGGCCCGGCCCACAACACAATCGTGGTCGCTTTAAGCGGCGGTTTGTACAGCACAAAGTCGCCGAAACGTTCGGTCATGTAGAGCTTTACTTCAGCCTCGCTTTTGCCTGCCGCGAGCTGCGCGCGCACCTGATCTTTCATGTCGCGTGCAACCGGTGCGGTGCTGTCCTCGACAGTCTGGTTTTGGCAGACGAGACAGCGCAGCTCGGCGGACAGGGCCTTTACGCGGGCTTCTAGGGCGGGGTCGGGCGTGGGTTGGGCGTGGGCGAGGGAGCTGGTAAGCGTGACAGCGGCGATCAACGCGAAAGCAAGACAGATTCTGTTCCCCTCCCCCCGGGGGGGAGGGGTTAGGGGAGAGGGTGTGGCTTTCACATCTAAACTCGGATCAGCCGCCGTCTCCCTCACCCCAACCCTCTCCCCCGGGGAGAGGGGGAAGAACTGCGGCAGACGCATCGCCCAGGTCATCGCGCATCAACCGCAGAAGTAGCACTCAAACTCGCCGCCTTCCGGGCCCGCCGATATCGAGGATCGAGCGCACCCAGCAACCCGCCCAACGCCATGATCACGCAGCCGACCCAAATCCAGTTTACGAACGGCTTGTAATGCACGCGGACCGTCCAGCCGCCATTGCCGAGATCGTCACCGAGCGACACGTAAAGGTCGCGCGTCAGGCTGCGATCAATCGCTGCCTCGGTCATCGGGGTGGCACGGTTGGACACGTACGCGCGTCGCTCGGGTGTCAGCGTGCGCACTAGCTTGCCGTTTTTGGCTAGCTCAAAAGTCCCGCGCTTCGCCGCGTAGTTCGGACCCAGCTCATCGGTCACGCCCAAAAATTTAACCTCGTAACCGGCAATGGGCTTCGTCTGCCCAACGGCCAGCGCCACGTCAAATTCCTGCTCAAACGCCTTCACCGCCGTCACGCCCACAATGAACGCAACGATGCCGAAGTGTGCGACCTGCATGCCGTGATAGGCGATGGGAATTTGCTTCCATTTCGTGGCCGTGCTCGCCATACCGGACGCGTGACGAAGCCGGTCGCGATAGCCGTTCACAATCGCGCACAACAGCCAAGCGGCAAAGGCAACACCCACGCAAGCCAGTGGTGAAAAACGCGGAGCCAACGTGGCGCACAACACGAACGCAACCGCCGCGATGATTGCGGGCACCCGCATCCGGCGCACGATCAATTGCCCTTCATCATCTTTCCATCGCGCCAGCGGGCCCACGCCCATCAAAAAAATCAGGGGCAGCATCAACGGCACAAACACAATCTCAAAATACGGCGGTCCGACGCTCACTTTGCCCATGCCGAACGCATCGGCAAACAGCGGATACAACGTGCCCAGCAACACGGCACCCGCAGCCACCACCAGCAACAAATTGTTGCCCAGCAAAAACGATTCGCGCGACAGCAAACTGAAGCGTCCGCCATCATTCACCTTCGGCGCGCGGAACGCATACAGCGTCAACGACCCACCAATGATCACTACCAAAAACGCGAGGATGAACACCCCACGTTTTGGGTCGGTCGCGAACGCATGCACGCTGGTCAAAACGCCTGAACGCACGAGGAACGTGCCGAGCAGCGACAACGAAAATGCGGCAATCGCCAGCAACACTGTCCACGCCTTAAACGCGCCACGCTTTTCGGTCACGGCGAGCGAATGAATGAGCGCGGTGCCAATCAGCCACGGCATAAACGACGCGTTCTCCACCGGATCCCAAAACCACCAGCCGCCCCAGCCCAATTCGTAATACGCCCAGAAGCTGCCCAGCGCGATGCCAAGTGTGAGAAAAATCCACGCGGCAATCGTCCACGGGCGGCTCCAGCGCGCCCACGTTGAATCGAGCCTGCCGCCCCACAACGCGGCAATCGCAAACGCGAACACCACCGCCATGCCGACGTAGCCCATGTACAAGAGCGGCGGATGAAAAATCATGCCGGGATCTTGCAACAGCGGGTTCAAATCGCGGCCTTCTGGCGCGGCGGGAATCAAGCGATCAAACGGGTTTGATGTGAGCAGCGTGAACGCAATGAACACCGCGGTGATACTAGCGAGCACCACCAACACGCGCGTCACCAGCACGTCCGGTAACTGCTTGGAAAACAGCGCCACCGCCGCGCTCCAGCCGGTCAACATCAACACCCATAACAACATCGAACCTTCGTGCGACCCCCATGTTGCCGACACCCGGTACTGCATCGGCAATAACGAATTGGAATTGGTGGCCACATTCAACACGCTGAAATCACCCTGGGTGAACGCCGTCATCAAACAGGCGAAGGCGAGTACAACCAAACCGAACATGGCGACCGTGCTGCTGCGGGCAAATTCGGCCATCGCAACGCCATGCCGCAAGTTGGCTACTCCAGCGACACCCGCACTGGTGAGCGCCACAAAAAAAGCGAGGATCAATGAAAAGTGACCAAGTTCTGGAATCATGGTGGTGCGAGTTCCGGGGTACAGCGAAACCGCAATTTTAGGCGGCGGGCGCTGCTCGGTCTGTGGGAACCCCGCGCTGCTCACCAATCATGCGCAGTTGTAGGCGCGGCGCGGCCGCGACCCATGTTGCGCACGCCCCTAAGGTCGCGGCAGAGCCGCTCTTACAAAGTCACGCTGACAGGCTGGGTTTTGAACCGACTGTAATGGCTTGGTTCAACGCGCTCAACACCGCTTCCGCACAGGCTTGCGGCGCCTCCATCGGTATCAGATGGCCCGTCGGTAAACGCGTGAATCGCGGCGCAAACAGGCGCTCGTTTCCGTCAAATCCTGCCAGTCGCGTCTCTTCAGAGTGTTCACCCGCGATAAAGCTCACGTTCACGCCCCCGCGCTGCAAGCGGCGCAACGCGGTGAGTGCGGAGCGATGCACGATGTGTGCATAAATGTCTCGCTCAGTGTCGCGCGGCACCTTGAGCGTCGCGCCGTCGGCGCTGGCAACGATGGCATGTTCAATGAAGTCATCCAGCACGCCGTCTGCCCACGCTTGCACGAACGCCTTGCCTGAAAAAAACGCCCGCGCTGCTTCAAGCGACGTCCACGCGTCGCGCCGTCGTGCCGCTATGGGGGCCGGGCCGGATTTGTACGCAAGGCCGGTCAGTTGCGCAAACGTCAGCACGTTGGCGCGCCAACCGGTGGGGATCGGCGAATCAATCAGCACCACATCGCGAATCGTGTCCATGTGCCGTGCCGCTGCCTGCAACGCGATGTAGCCGCCCATCGAATGCCCGACAAGAGCATGGCGCGGGGCGGCG
>JAYSUK010000321.1:0-28900 GCA_043719085.1 Burkholderiales bacterium
AGTCGGCCCGCGCTGGGATTGACGACTTTCGGTCCCAACAAGCCCACCAGCAAGACAGATTTTGGCATCGACCAAATTGACGGAAACGCCGCGTTGACACACGGCGATACGGTCATTCTTTCCACTGCCGAGCTGGGTGTCAGCGGCGCTCACAATGCGCAAAATGCGTTAGCCGCACTTGCTTTGATCCAGTCGCTCTCAGTGCCATTGAGCGTCCAGCGAAGCGTCTTGCGCTCGTTTGCCGGCATGCCACATCGTTGCCAGCTCATCGGCACCATCAATGGCGTAAGAATCATTGATGACTCCAAAGCAACCACCGTCGTGGCGACTAACGCTGCGCTTGAAGGGCTCGCTGCGTCAACGTGGTTAATCGCGGGCGGCGACGGTAAGGGCCAACACTTCGCAGAACTAGGTAGGATCGCCGCGAAGCATTGCAAATCTGTGCATCTCATCGGTCGCGCTGCTACAGAAATTGCCGCAACACTCGCCGCATGTGGCGTTCCGAACAAAACATTTGCGAGCCTCGAAGACGCCACCCATTCAGCGCTCGATGCTGCGTTGCCGGGCGATCAGATATTGTTATCACCCGCGTGCGCGAGCTGGGACATGTTTCGCAATTACGCGCATCGCGCGCAAGTGTTTGCTGCCGCGGTGAATGACTGGGCCCAGAGGCGTGGCCTTGATTTTGTGCCCCGTGGGGGTGCCGCGTGATGACGTTGAAACGCGTCGGGGCATTGCCGCGTAAGTGGGCAGTGCGGTTGGGCGCCCTGATGACGCCTGGGACGACGCGTGCGAAGCCACGCGGTTCGGGCCGCAGTGAGTTCGATGTCGCCATGCTTTGGGTGGTGGCGCTGCTAGTCGCGGTGGGCCTGTTGATGGTGTATTCATCGTCGATTGCCAGCGCAAGTGAGAGCCGCTTGACTCGTTCGTCGGCTACCTACTTTTTGTCTCGCCAATGCCTGTTCGTACTAATAGGTTCTGTGCTTGCGTTATTCGTTTTCGACACGTCGCTGCGCACATGGGAGCGAATTGCTCCATACGTTTTTGGCGCTGCGTTGCTGATGATTTTGTTGGTGCTTATTCCGGGGATCGGACGCAAAGTTAACGGCGCATCGCGCTGGATTCCGTTAGGCCCATTCAGCCTGCAACCGTCCGAATTAATGAAGCTCGCGATGGTGCTGTTCGCCGCCCGATATGCGGTGACCAAACGCGATCTGCTGCATGCAGCGCAACCACTGAAACAGAGCCTGCTCAAGGGCTTGGGCCCGTTCCTTTTGCTCGCACTGCTGGTCAGCGTGCTGCTGCTTCGCGAGCCCGATTTCGGAGCAACGATGGTGGTGCTCAGCACCGGCTTGCTGATACTGTTTATGGCGGGTCTTGACTATCGCCTGGTGCTGCCCGTGGTGATACTTGGGCTCATCGCTGCGGTTGCACTTGTGTGGCTCGAACCCTACCGCCTTGAGCGTATTTTTGGCTTTCTCGATCCGTGGAAAGAAGAGTTCGGCAAGGGCTACCAACTGACGCAATCGCTGATGGCGATTGGTCGTGGCGGCATCTTCGGGCTCGGCCTCGGTGCGGGTGTGTCGAAGCACTATTACCTGCCCGAAGCACACACCGATTTCATTCTTGCCGTGACAGCCGAAGAGTTAGGTCTGGTCGGTGTTTTCATTATCATCGGAGCGTACGCATGGCTCGTTTGGCGGGCGTTTTCGATTGGTCGCGAAGCTCGGCAACTTGAGCAACCCTTCGCGGCACTGGTCGCGCAAGGAATCGGCACACTGTTCGGCATTCAGTCGCTGATCAACATCGCCGTGAACATGGGCTTTGCGCCTACCAAAGGCCTCACGTTGCCACTGATGTCCTACGGCGGCAGCGGCATGATCGCGAGTCTCGTGACGCTGTCGGTATTGCTGCGCATCGACTGGGAAAACCGTCGTCTGGCGCGAGGGTTCAAAGTATGAGTCCTCACCTGTTGATGATGGCAGGCGGCACCGGCGGACACATCTTTCCGGGCCTTGCGATCGCGCGCGCTCTGCGCGAACGCGGGTGGAAGATTACATGGCTCGGCACTGCCAACGGCATGGAGCAGACGCTGGTGCCCTCTGATTCATTTCCGCTACATACGGTAGCTTTTGAAGGCATCGTCGGTCGTGGCTGGAGGCCCAAATTCGCATTGCCATTCGCTCTGTATGCCGCCTACCGTCGTTGCAAGAAATTGCTTGCAGAGCTGCGTCCTGATGTAGTGATTGGCATGGGTGGTTATCCCACGGTGCCGGGCGGTCTTGCTGCATCGAACAAAGGTATTCCCCTGCTGATTCATCAGAGCGACGCAGTGGCCGGGCTCGCCAATAAATTATTGGCACACTTCGCGGATCGTGTGCTGGTGGGCTTCGGTTCTGTGTTTAGGGACGTCGCACATAAACGCGTGGTTACGGGCAACCCCATCCGCCCCGAGTTCGCGCTGTTCGCCAATCCGGCCACGCGATTCGCAGAGCGTACTGGCCCAATTCGTTTGTTGCTGATGGGTGGCAGTCGTGGGGCCGAGGCTATAAACACGCTGCTGCCTGCTGCACTGGCGCTAATCCCCGAGCGCGAACGCCCCGTCGTTACACATCAAGCCGGTCATGGTTCGGTCAACGTAACAAAAACCAAGTACGATAGGGCTGGTGTGACGGCTGATGTCGTCGAATTTATTTCTGATTCTGCGTGCGCTTTGGCCGAGTGCGATGTGTTCATCGGTCGCAGTGGTGCGAGCACCGTGTCAGAGCTGGCTGCTCTGGGCGTAGCGTCAATCCTCATCCCGTATCCGCATCACAAAGACCAGCAGCAAAAGCACAACGCGCAAGTGCTGGCAGATGTTGGGGCTGCGCGCGTGCTTGATCAGCTCACGTTAACCAAACAAGAACTGGCCGACCACATCACGGCGCTTACGCGGGCGCAGTGCCTGACGATGGCGCAAGCGGCGCTTTCTGTGGCCAATCCGACGGCGACCGAAGAGATTTGCGACGTTATCGAATCGCTGGTCAAACTGCGAGAAATCAAGGCGGCGAGATCATGAAATTCCGCCTGCAAAACCTTCACTTCGTTGGCATCGGTGGCATCGGCATGAGCGGCATCGCCGAGGTGCTGCACAACCAGGGTTACGTGGTAAGTGGCAGCGATGCTGCAGACTCGGTCACGCTTGAACGGCTCGCCGCAATCGGCATTCGCACTTGTGTCGGTCATAGCGCTGCGAACCTGCAAGCCGCGCAGGCCGTGGTTGTGTCATCTGCCATTAAGGAAACCAATCCTGAAGTGATCGACGCGAGGTTGCGCAAGCTGCCTGTGGTGCCGCGCGCATTGATGCTCGCTGAGTTGATGCGCATAAAACAGGGCATCGCAATTGCGGGCACACACGGCAAAACCACCACGACTTCTCTGGTCGCCAGCGTGCTTGCAGAAGGCGGTCTTGATCCCACGTTTGTGATTGGCGGACGGTTGCTCGCTGCGGGGTCGAACGCGCGTCTGGGTACCGGCGAATTTTTTGTGGCTGAAGCCGACGAATCGGATGCATCCTTCCTTCATCTGTCGCCCACGCTGGCGGTCATCACTAATATTGATGCCGACCACATGGAAACTTACGAGCACAGCATTGAGCGCCTGAAGCAGGCGTTCATTGATTTCGCGCATCGGTTGCCGTTTTACGGAACGCTGTACGCGTGCTTGGATGACGCAGGCGTCGCGAACATATTGCCGCGTGTGGTCAAACCCGTCGTCACTTACGGCCTCGAAGCGGGCGCTGATATTCGCGCTGTGGATATTGAGGCAGTTGGCGCAACGATGCGCTTTACCGTAT
This sequence comes from Burkholderiales bacterium, assembly GCA_043719085.1. GTDB lineage: Bacteria > Pseudomonadota > Gammaproteobacteria > Burkholderiales > Casimicrobiaceae > Casimicrobium. The sequence continues at coordinate 3,836 of JAYSUK010000321.1, forward strand.
TGCGCGCGGGCTTTGCACCCTTGCCGGTCACTGTGCAAGTTGCCGGCCTGCACAACGTTAGAAACGCGCTGGCTGCAATTGCCATTGCACAGGATCTGGATGTGCCAGGTGAAGCCATCGCTCGGGCATTACATAGCTTCGGCGGCGTGGGTCGGCGCTTCCAAAGCTTTGGCAAGATTGCGCATAACGGCGCAACGTTTGATTTGATTGATGACTATGGTCATCACCCGGTGGAGCTGAAGACCACGCTCGCCGCCGCGCGCGCGGCATTCCCCGGTCGTCGCCTCGTAATCGCATTTCAGCCGCATCGTTACAGCCGAACGCGCGACTTATTTGAGGACTTCGCTGCGGTTTTGTCAGACGTGGATGTGTTGCTGCTCGCCGAGGTGTATGCCGCTGGCGAGGCGCCGATCATCGCCGCTGACAGTCGCGCTTTGGCGCGCGCGATTCGACTGCGTGGGCGGGTCGAACCGCTGTTCGTGGAAGATATCGAGCTGATGCCGCAGCAGGTGTTGCAACTGGTACAAAACGGCGACGTGGTGATGACGATGGGCGCTGGCTCCATCGGTACCACGGCACAGAAAGTCATCCGAGCCGCAAGCGGAGCCGCTCATGTGGTCTGACACGCATGCTATCAACCGCCTGGCTGCGATCATCGCGACGATTGCCACGATTGCTTTGGCCTGGTGCCTCACATCGTGGGCGAGCTCCAAAAGCTACTTCGCGATCAAGCAGGTTAAGGTGGTGAACCAGCTCGCCGAGGTTGATGCGGGCCTTTTGGAGTCGGCGATTCGCACCGAATTGCGCGGCACGTTTTTTTCCATCGTACCGAGCCGCGCGCGCACCACGCTAAAAAAATTGCCGTGGGTGCGTGACGTTTCGATCAAGCGACGGTGGCCCTACGCGCTTGACGTGAACGTGGACGAACATCGCGCCGTTGGCTACTGGAACGACAGCGATTTGCTGTCTGATCGCGGCGCAATTTTCCGCGCGGGTTCGAAGGCGCCTATGCCGCGATTTGATGGCCCCTCCGCGTCCTCCGTTGACGTACTCAATCGCTATCAGGAGGCGCGCGTGGCGCTCGCCGCACACGGCCTTGAGATTAAGGCTTTTTCCATGTCTCCTCGCGGCGCGATCACTGTCACCACACGCAACGACATGCAAATCGAATTCGGCCGTGAGCATTTTCAGGAACGACTGGCGCGCTTTGTGGCGCTGTACGGCAACTGGTCAACGGCATATCGTGGTGGCCTCGCACGCATTGACCTTCGCTACAAAGCGGCAATCGCCGTCGCACGAACCACGAGTGCCGCTGCAGACGTGCAGAAAGGACAATCGTGAGCGAATTGATCGCAGCGCTGGATATCGGCACGTCCAAAGTAGTCGCGCTGGTGGCAGAGGTTGATGCCAGCGGCCAGCTCAACGTCATTGGCTTTGGCGAACAACCATCGCTCGGTTTGCGCAAGGGTATGGTGGTTGATATTGATGCCACCACCCACTCGGTCGCGGCGGCCGTGCGCGAGGCGGCGGCGATGGCGAACTGTAAGGTGACTGACGTGTACGTCGGCATTGCGGGCGCGCACATTCGCAGTCTGAATTCCAGCGGTATGGTCGCGATGAAAGACAGCGAGGTTACCGAGGCTGACATGGAGCGCGTGGTCGAAACGGCGCGCGCCATCGCGATCCCGAACGACCAGAAAGTGCTGCACACATTGCCGCAGGAATACATCATCGACGGACAAGAAGGCGTGCGACGTCCGCTCGGCATGAGTGGCCGTCGGCTAGAGGTCAAGGTTCACATCGTGACCGGTGCGGTGTCCGCTGCCGACAACATCGAGAAGTGCGTTCGCCGTTGTGGTTTGAACGTCATGGAGCTGGTGCTGCAACCGCTCGCGTCGGCGGCTGCGTGTCTCACCACCGACGAGATGGAGATAGGTATCGGGCTCGTGGACATCGGCGGCGGCACCACCGATTTTGCGTTGTTCACTGGCGGTGCGATTCGTCACACTGGCGTCATCCCGGTCGCGGGTGATCAGATCACCAACGACATCGCAATGTTGCTGCGCACGCCGAGCAAAGAGGCGAGCGACATCAAGCATCGTCACGCCTGCGCGCTGACCAAACTGGTTGAGCCTGATGAGCTGATTGAAGTACCTGGCGTTGCAGATCGTCCCGCTAAATCGATGGCGCGGCATATGCTCGCCGAGGTGGTTGAGCCGCGTGTTGAAGAGCTGTTTCAACTGGTGCACGAGCAGATCAAGCGCTCTGGTTTTGAGCCACTGTTGCGTGCGGGCATTGCGCTCACCGGTGGTAGCAGCCTGTTGCCGGGAATTGCCGCGCTCGGCGAAGAAGTGTTTCATATGCCGGTACGCATCGCCGTGCCGGACTATCGAGGCGCGCTCAAAGATGTGCTCGCCGCGCCGAAGTATGCGACGGCGATCGGCCTGTTGATGCACGGTCGCGATCAGCAGGTGAAGCTCACGGTGTTACGCCGTCGCGACTCAGCGGCTGCGGGAATGTTTGCGAAGTTACGGGATGCGTTTGGGGTCTGAGTGATAGGTTTTGTAGGAGCGGCTCGGCGGCAAAACGCGCGGATTTTGCGCCATTCTTTGCGGCTCGCACCGCTCCTACAGTGAGGTTTTTGGTTTGTGGAAATTGTTTTTAATTGATTGCCTTGAAGGAGCGGATACATGTTTGAAATCGTTGATGAAAAAAGGGACGGCGCGGTCATCAAAGTGATCGGCGTTGGCGGATGCGGCGGAAACGCCGTCAAACACATGATGGAAAAAGGGGTGGACGGCGTCGAATTTATCGTCGCCAACACCGACGCACAGGCGCTCAACAAGAGCCCGGCGCCGAGACGAATTTCGCTAGGCGCGCAGCTCACGCAGGGGCTCGGCGCAGGTGCAAAACCTGACGTCGGTCGCGATGCGGCAATGGAGTCAAAAGCCGCGCTGCAGGAGGCGATTCAGGGCGCGGACATGCTGTTCATCACCGCCGGAATGGGCGGCGGAACAGGAACCGGAGCGGCACCCGTGATCGCGCAAATGGCGCGGGAAATGGGCATTTTGGTGGTGGCGGTAGTCACCAAACCGTTCCGTTTTGAAATGCAAAAGCGTGAGCGTGCCGCGCAGGTGGGTATTGACGAGCTGCAAAAGCATGTGGACTCGCTGATCGTGGTGCCGAATGAAAAACTCATTCAAGTGCTCGGTCGCAATGTCAAATTGCAGGCGGCATTTGCCGCATCCAACGACGTGTTGCATGGCGCGGTCGCAGGCATCTCGGAGGTCATCCACAAGCCAGGCGACGTCAACCGCGACTTCGCTGACGTGCGCACCATCATGTCGGAACTCGGCATGGCGATGATGGGCACGGCCACCGCCGTTGGCGAGGGGCGCGGTAAGGTCGCCGCAATGGCGGCGGTCAAAAGCCCCCTGCTCGAAGACGTTGATTTGCAGGGCGCGCGCGGCGTGCTGTTGTGCATCACCAGCTCCCCCGACATCACGCTCGACGAGCTGTGCGAAATCACCGAAACCGTGCAGGAGTTTATCGCGCCGGACGCCACCATGTTGTGGGGTCAATCGTTCGATGAGGCGATGGGCGACGAAGTGCGCGTGACCATGATCGCCACCGGATTGGGCAAACGCAAAATGGTCGCCGTCCAGGGTGGTCTGGCTGATAAGCCGCGCATCGAAATCGGAACGATACGCACCGGCACCGACAATTTCACGGTACTCGTAGACGCCGTGCCGCCACCGGGTGGCATCGAAGTGTCATACGACGAGCCAACGATTACGCGCAACCCAAACCGCAGCACCGGGCGTTCGCTGGAGATTCCTACCTTTCTGCGCAAACAGGCAGACTAGGTTTCGTCCGGTGGGCAGCCTCTGCCCACCGGACGTATACGTCGCCTTAGCCCCAACACCCGACGCAGCCGCTCCCTGCGTCGGGTGTTGGTCAGGTGCTGACGCCTATACTTTCGTCATGCCAAAACAACACACCATCGCGAGCGATGTATCCGCGACTGGCGTCGCGCTGCACTCCGGCGTCCGCGTTCAGATCACACTTAAAAGCGCCCCGCCCGACACCGGCATCATCTTTCGCCGCACTGATTTAACGCCGCCACAGGACATTCCGGCTCGCGCCGAATTGGTCAAAGAAACCCGCCTCGCCACCACGCTCGTCAACGACGCCGGTACCGCCAAAGTCGCCACCGTCGAGCACCTGCTCGCCGCCTGCGTTGGCTGCGGCATCGATAACGCCATCATCGAACTCGACAACCTCGAAGTCCCGATCATGGACGGCTCCTCGGCACCCTTCGTTTTTCTGATCGACCAGGCAGGTGTGGTCGCGCAGGACGCCCCCCGCCGCTACATCGAAGTGCTCGAACCGGTGCGCGTGGAGATGGGCGACAAATTCGCCGAATTGCTGCCGTGCGCTCATTTTGAAGTGGACTTCACCATCGACTTCTCGCACCCTGCGATCCCCGACGATCAGTGCCGAGTGCGCATGAAATTGGACGATGACGACTTCCTGAATCACATCAGTCGCGCTCGAACCTTTGGCTTCAGTTATGAGGTCGAAACGCTGCGCTCAATGGGCTTAGCGCTTGGCGGCAGCATGGAAACCGCCATCGTCCTCGACGAATACAAAGTGCTCAACCGTGACGGCCTCCGCTTCGCCGACGAACTAGCGCGACACAAAGTGCTCGACGCCGTGGGCGATCTTTTTTTGCTAGGGCATCGGGTACGCGGCAAATACCACGCCTTCAAATCGGGGCATGAGCTGAACAACAAACTGTGCCGCGCGCTGCTGGCCAAGCCAGAAGCTTGGCGGTATTCGGTTTAGTTTTTTCTGACGCGATGAAGCGGCATATTTTGTAGGAGCGGCTCCGCCGCGACCTCTCACTTTGCGCGGCATACCGGTCGCGGCAGAGCCGCTCCTAAAGCTCCGAAACCCGAACTCTTACGATACAGCTTATCACCGAGAAGCCCATTTTATGGGGGATTAGTGTGCTAAAAATGCGTAAGTCAACTTTAGAATAATTCAGCGCGTACGCCCTATAAAAGCGCCATTCCACTGAAAAGCTGATACGTAGAATGGGCATCTTGTTGCCCACGCGCCGACATCCTGTGAGCGACGTTCGATGTCGTGAGGCACGTAATTCGGATCACGGCAACTCCCTTTCACCGTCGACCATTAGCTCCACGCAACCGACACACTCCTACCCAAACAGGTAGGTACACGCGCTCAAATTCCCGGTGTAATTGACTCCACAAGAAAGTCAAAATAGCCCGGAGAAATATCGTTGAACGCAACCCGCCCTGAGCGCATCACATCAGCATTTGCTGCTGCCATGAGGCTCGCGGCCGCTTGCGTACCACTGACAATCTCTGCGTGTGCCATCACAGAAATTCGCGACAGCGACAACCGTTCATCGTGGTCGTTGCACGTATTGCGCGAGGCCACAGTCCCCCCAAGCACCAGCGCGCTCACGTACCTTCGTTCACGCGCACTCGGCTGGCAGCAAACGGGAAGCGAATACACATTCGGATTGATGTGGCGCGAAGCCGTGATCGCGCGCGATGCGGATGCGTGCGCACTCGTCGTGTTGCTCGACGCATCGCGTGTCGATGCCGCCAAACTCAACGAGCAGAGAAGTTTCTTCTCAACCCTTGGCAATTGCCATGTAGTCCCTCTCTCGAAAGGATAGTGTCATGTTTACTTATACGAAAAAATTCAACGCGATAAGTCTCACGCTCTGCGCTGCGGCTGTGCTGGCGGCTGGCTGCGCGAGCACCAAGCAGGCCGGGCTGATTTACAGCTCGACTGTTTCGATGGGTCTCGGGATGGACGTGAAGGCAGCGGACGCCTCGGCTCCGGTCAGCATCAACATTGGGTTCAAGACGCTTGATGTTGCCTATGTGCCGGTTGCGGTGATGGAAACAAATGCAGCAGGCAAAGAGAACGTGGAAAAAATTTGGGCTAGTCATACACAGCAGGGTGGGCAGGCTGAAAAGTGCCGGATAGAACTCGCCAAAATTAAATCTGAGAAGGCTAACAAGAACGAACCGGTCACTGAACAAGACCTTCCGAGTGAGTGTGACACCAAGCGCGACGCAATGTCCGTCTTCGGGCAGTTCAACGGTGATGCAAGTGCAAAAGGCAATGACCGTTCAGCCGGACTCTTAGTCGGTCGCGTTTTCGCCACAGGTATCGCTGCACAAAACGTAAGCGCCGCAGCCAGAGCCATTGCATACGCCGACTGCGCCAATGCGGTTGCCGCCTCCAAGATCGCGGATGACAAACGAGCCGCTGAGACGATGCGCGTCTGCGGCGGACATCGCGAAGCAGCGTTGCCGCCAAAGTAGCAGCGTCAGGAACGACTTTCTTCGTTGCGACAACCCATCAAATCGAAAGCCATCCATGTCAAATTTCACTAAACACCTCAGCACCATCGCGATGAAAGAGTATTCAAAGTACCGATTCCTTCGCGAAAATGAGGAACCCCTCAGAAGCCACATCCCAATTTATTGGGAGGCGACAAAAGCAAAATTTACCGACGTCAGCGTGGCCTGGTCCGCGGTATTCATTAGTTGGTGTGTCCGCACTGCGGGTGCGGGCACCAATGACTTCGCGTTCAGTCCTCGGCACTCCAAATTCGTCTATGCGGCGATCAACCAATCGTCGAGTTCGGCGGGTTTTGTTGGGCATGAGGTTGCAGCGTATGCGCCAAAGGTTGGCGATATTCTGCACAACAATCGATCTGGCAATAAGTTTGGCTACGCTCACGCGAGAGGTAACGAGTCCTACGAATCACACGCAGCGATCATTATGGAAGTTGGCCAAGACAACGCGGGTGGATACCTGCGCACCATCGGTGGCAATGAGGGCGATGCCGTGGAAATGCGAGAGGTGCGCCTCAATGCGAATGGCATTGTGCGTAATCCGAATGGTTTGTACATCTGCGTGCTCGAATGCGTTTTGTAGTGCTCCGCCACAACTCTCCGGATCAGGCTCGTTGGCGAGCGCTTCTTGCGACATTCCAATTTCAGCACGAAGCGCTTTGAGTCTGAGGCCAAAACGGACGCGTGGATCGATGGACGTTTTTTTCTTCATGGGCGGCTAACCCATGAATAGTCAAGTTGCCCACTTTTACGTGACAACCCGAAATAAGTGACGATTGCGAAAATTGAGGGAAATCGATATGACTAAATCTACCAACGGGCCATCCGTTCAGATTGCGACGACGGACGCGGAGTTGGTGGAGATTGAGAGATTTCGCTACAGCGTCTACATCGACGAAATGCACAAGCCGCTACCGTGGGCAGACCACCGTGAGCGGAGACTGCCCGACGCGGAAGATCACGATGCCCTGCACACCTACATCCGTGGCGACGCTGAAGTTGTTGCGTGCGCCCGCCTGCACATTGGCCGCGTGCCCCATGTTGCGATGGAGCAACTGGGCATTGGTGGCATCGTGTCCGCGTTACCCCCGCCCGTGTTCTTTATGTCCAAGCTGATGGTGGGGACGACGTTGCGCGGCTCCATTCACGCGCGAGCGCTGATGGCGCAGCAATTTCAGTACGCAGTGCAGCGCGGCGGGCTGGTTGGTTTTTGTACGTGCCGTCCAGAGCTCGTTCAATATTACCGGCGCGTTGGCCTGTTTCGCTTCGGTGAGCCGTGTGTTGATGAATTCGTGGGACGACAGATTCCGCTAGTGATTTTGAACGACGCCATTCACTTTGACCGAGCAGGATCGTACTTGGCGTCAATTGCACGCGAGCATCCGGGTGACGCCGCTTCGCTTTTGTCGCTACAGCATGAATTTCTCGTTAAGCGACACCCACTGCGTGAGCTGCGCGAAGCCGCGTAACCATTTTTTCTCTGGAAAAACCGTATGACCACGCAAACACCGCAGCAGCATTTTGAACAGTCAGTGGCAGCAGCGATCGCTGTTTTTCCCGGCAACAGGTTCACCCAATTGATTGATCGAGACACAATCGCCGTTGCCGACTATCACCGACTGCTTCTCATGATCTTCCACCAGACATTTCGGGCGCCGCAGAGCTTCGCGCTCGCTGCGGCAATGATGCATGAGCGTCATCTTGCGGCGCGCACCTACCTGATCACCCACGCAGCGGAAGAGCATACGCACTGGCAGTGGGCACTGAATGATCTTGAGAAAACGGGTTACACCGGCCCTGATCCGCGGTCGTCGACACCACCGCCTGCATGTGCCGCGTACATCGGATTCAACTACTACATCTCGTTACAGCATCCGATTGCGCGTCTGGCCATAGCCTCGGTGCTCGAAGGTCTGGGCGCTACGTATAGCAAACCTTACGCGATGAAGGTTGCAAAGCAGCTCCAGCTTAAGCCAGAGCAAATGGTCTTCTTTCTCGGCCATAGCGATACCGACGTCGTTCACACGCAAGACATCCGTGACGTGATTGCTAAGTCGGCGTTGACCGTAGACGAATGGCAATGGATGAATTGCGCGGCCACAACAGCGGGCAAACTCTACGCCGACATGTACAACGAGGCCGCCGGTTGAAGACGCTCTCGATTGCACTTGCGATCATCACCTACGCCAGTTTCATCTGGGCGGCAATGTTCTTTTTCAAGGCCGGGAATTCGGGCTCGAAACGAGGAAAACTATTGATTGGACTGATGGGATTCGCGTCCGTGCTTGTCTGCATTGCTGCGTTGCTTCAATCCTCGTGGCAGCAGTTGCTGACACAGTGGCTGGGCGTTGCACTACTTCTGTTGTCGTTTACAGTTTTTTGGTGGGCGATACATACCGTGCGTACTGCGCCGCTAGATTTCGCATTTTCGACTCGCACGCCTGATCGCCTGGTGACGCAGGGGCCTTATGCGTATTGGCGGCATCCGTTCTACGCAAGCTATTCGTTTGGTTGGCTCGGCGCTGCTCTAGTCGCACAAAGCGCGTGGCCGATCTTCGTTACGGTCGCAATGGGTTTCCTTTACTGGCGTGCCGCGTCAAGCGAGGAACGCATCTTCAAGTCCGGTGAATTTGGTAACGAGTACCGACGATACTCCGCGAAATGCAAATTACTCATTCCATGGATCGTTTAGACAACAAGCATGCCGTCGCCGCTGATCGGATGCGCGAAGCGGTGGCGCGAATGAAATGTAAGCAAGCGATTGAATCGATCCTGAAGCGTCGCGCGACCGCGCCGATTCGAACCACTGCCGAGTTGGCTGCGTCGAGCAAGTTGAGTCGTGTTTGAACTCCAATGCTCACCGCTGTCTAGCTTTGGATAAAGTGATGATCATCGCCGGTTCGACGGCACGATCAATGAAAATCGAGCCGATTTAAATCAGCTTAACGCTGTACCCCAGCGTTTACTTGGGCTCAACGTCGAAATATGGAAAAGCGACTTATGCGCAAAAGGTGGTCTGGCCCCAATGAAATAAGGCTTTGAAAGAAAAGCTGTATTCCGGCTAATTTGCTCAGCGTACAACGCAACCGTCTACCGTTCAGCCACCGTCCTTGACAATCGCTTCAAGCTAGTTTGCAAACGCTTACTCAGCATTTTGTCTGCGGTGACGCTCATTTGTCGCGTGTCGCGACGCGACTATGGTGCGAACTGAGAACCCACATCCCGCAACAGCGGCGGTAACGGCATTCGCATTCCACCAAATATCCAACGGCAACCCGGTTGGATATTTGGGATACCTGTTCTTTCTCGAATTTTTACCAACAACGCGAGGCGAACTCTTGGTGAATCAGCTCAAGGCCTGTGGCGTGCCTGAAAACGTGTTTACTTTTCTGCGAGATCACATTCAAGTAGACGTCGGCCACAACAAGGCGATGGAGAAATACCGTGAGCTATTGCTGAACGATGAACGGGCTTTTGCTGCCGCAAAATACGCCATGACCGCAACGGGTTATCTGTACACGCAGATGGTCAGCGCGGCCATAGAAGTTGCTGATACTCACGAAGACTTTGGCATCGCGTATGAGGAAATGGTTGCGTAGGGATGACTGTGACCTGACTGTTGGATAGGCGTAAAATGTTGAAACTTTCAACAACCAAGCCAACAGCACCAAACAATGGCAACCGTAAATTTCAGCGTTCCCGACGACGTTCGCGATTTGTTTAACGCGACGTTTGCGCACACCAACAAGAGCGCGGTCATTGCCGAGCTGATGCGTGAGGCGGTGGAGCGGGCGGCGCGGCAGCGGGCGAGTCAGCGGGCGATTGAGTCGATTCTGAAGCGTCGCTCGGTGGCACCCGTTCGTACTGCCGCCGCGCTGGCTTCATCGCGCAAATTGGGTCGCGTTTGATTCTCACGGTTGACGCGAGCGTCGCGCTCAAATGGTTTTTTCAGGATCGCAACGACGAGGCGGACGTGGATGCGGCGCTAGACATCTTGCGCGCGGTTGCGGACGGAAGCGTGAAGTTGGTGCAGCCGCCGCACTTCATGGCTGAAATGACCGCCGTTTTGGCGCGCGAGGCACCCGCCACCGCTAGCACCAACATCGAGGACCTGCGTGCGCTGGATTTCGCGGTGTGCGACGCTGATCGCCTCTACCCGCGGGCTGCGGAACTGGCCATGCAGCTCAAGCATCACGCTTTCGACACGTTGTATCACTCGGCAGCCCTGCTCACGCCCAACGCGGTGATGGTCACGGCAGACCAGGCTTATTTCAAAAAAGCGAAGTCTTTGGGGCAAATTGAGTTGCTATCGACGTTCCATAAACTCGGGACAGCATGATGACTGTTACTCACTGCGGTGACGCTTCACGAGAAAATTAGGCCGTCCGCAAATCAGCTTCATGCTGTACCCCAGCATTTACTTTGGCTCAACGTCGAAATATGGAAAAAGCGACTTATGTGCAAAAGGTGGTCTAGCCCCAATGAAATAAGGCTTTCAAAGAAAAGCTGTATTTCAGCTAATTTGCTCAGCGTACAACCAACCCGCCTACCTCTCAGCCACCGATTTCGCCAGTCGCTTCAAGCTAGTTTGCAAACGCTCACTCTGCATTTTGTCTGCGGTGGCGCTCATTTTTCGCTTGTCGGCGGCGTCGGGCAATACCCGTGCCCGCTTGCCTGATGCACTATTTGATTGCGTCCGCACCGAAATTTCGTTAAATTTCATACCCTTACGGTCTAGATTAAAGAGCATTTCAACGCTCATCAGGCGCGCAAAGTGCGCGGCTTCGGGGGAATCCACCGTGAGACTCAGTGTTGTTCCCGAGGCGGTTGCCATGATCACGAAGCGCTTCAGACGCTCCGGCACTGCCTCGATCAATACGTCGAATTGACGCGAGCCTTCACGGGCGTGTAGCAACGCAGCGCCCAGTGCGGGCATGCGGTCCAGAAACTGGGTCAAGCCCAGTGGTCGGGGATACAGGGCTCGTCGAGAGCTCGCAGCTTTGAGGAATTTCACGTGCAGATTATCGTTGTTTCAACCGACTTCAGAACCAAGAAGAACCTGAACGTTGGTGTGCCGCAGATTGTTGGGTTGACCGTTGCTCTAATGGTGGCACTTGGCCTCACCGCAACACTCGCCAACTACCTGTCGCTTAAGTACGCGGCCACCAGCGATAATCCGCTGATTCGACGCGTCTTGCTGGCTGACCAGCACGCCGAAGCGAAGCAGCGCCAGCAGCAGATTCAGGACAATATCAATAGCCTCGCGGTCAAGCTCGGTGAGGTGCAGGCACACATGCTGCGCCTTGACGGTTTGGGTGAAAAGCTGGCTAAAGTCGCGGGCCTTAAACCACAAGAGTTGCCAAGTGCCACGGCCAGCAGCGGTCGTGGCGGCGCAGCCACAGTTGGCGCGCCGCTGTCGATTGACGACTTCGCCAAGCAATTGAGCGAATTGAGCGGCACGGTAGACGTTAAGGCCGACCAGCTCACGGTGCTTGAGGCGCTATTGGTGGAAGGCAGCGCGCAGCGCAAATTCCTGCCCACGCTGCCGCCCATTGAAAATATCAATTACACCTCGAACTTCGGCTACAGGATCGATCCTTTCAACGGCCATTCAACGTTCCACGAAGGCGTGGACTTTGCTGCTGAATCCGGGACGCCCATTAACGCAGCCGCTAGCGGCAAAGTGATTTATGCAGATTTCCACCCCGCCTACGGCAAATGCGTCGAGATTGATCACGGTAACGGCCTCGTCACGCGCTATGCGCACGGCTCTGAGCTGTTGGTCAAAGAGGGTGACCTCGTGGTGCGGGGACAGCGTATCTCGCGTGTGGGCTCGACCGGTCGTTCCACCGGACCACATCTGCATTTCGAAGTGCGCCTCAACGGCGTCGCGCAAAACCCCGGTCGATTCCTCGCGGTTCTTTAAGCCCGCCAATCGCGATTTACCGTCGAGCGTATCGCGCTCGTTCCGCTCAGCCGACCGCGTCGGCTTAAAATCTAGGGTTTCGCCCGCGCTGCCGCATCATGCATTGATGCGGGCTGTGGGCATTGCCACATTTGCCGCGCACTAAATCCGCGCGACCACAGAACATGATCGACAAATTCCTCAAAACTATTTTTGGCAGTCGTAACGACCGCCTGCTCAAACAGTTCCGTGCCCAGGTCGTCAAGATTAACGCGCTGGAGCCCGGACTGAAGGCGCTGACTGACGACGAGCTACGCGGCAAAACCGCCGAGTTTAAGCTTCGCATTGCCGCAGGCGAAACGCTTGATGCGTTGCTGCCCGAAGCGTTTGCGGTGTGCCGCGAAGCAGGTTTTCGCGTGCTCGAAATGCGCCACTTCGACGAGCAGTTGCTAGGCGGCATGGCGCTGCATGCAGGCAAGATTCCTGAGATGCGTACCGGTGAGGGCAAAACGCTGACCGCGACGCTGGCGATTTATTTGAATGCGCTGTCCGGCAAGGGCGTGCATCTGGTCACCGTGAACGATTACCTCGTCGTGCGTGATGCGGACTGGATGGGGCGCATTTATCGCTTCCTCGGTATGAGCGTCGGCACCGTTACGTCGCAGCAGGACAACGCGTCGAAAATCGCCGCCTACGCTGCCGACATCACCTACGGCACCAACAACGAATTCGGCTTCGATTACCTGCGCGACAACATGGAATACGCGGTGGCGGATCGTCGCCAGCGTGGCCTGAATTACGCCATCGTCGACGAGGTCGATTCGATCCTGATCGACGAGGCGCGCACGCCGCTGATCATCTCCGGCCAGGCCGAAGACAACATTGAGATTTATTACAAGATCAACGAGCTGTCGCCGAAGCTGGTCAAGCAGGTGGACGAAGCGTCCCCCGGTGATTACTGGGTCGACGAAAAAGGCCGTCAGGTTCATCTGTCCGAACAGGGCCATGAGCATGCTGAGCAGTTGCTCGAAGAAATGGGACTGCTGCCTGCAGGTGCGAGCCTGTACGACGCTGCCAATATTTCACTGATGCATCATGTCTACGCCACGCTGCGCGGCCACGCGCTGTACAACCGCGATGAGCACTATGTGGTGCAGGACGGTGAGGTCATCATCGTCGACGAATTCACCGGTCGCCTGATGTCCGGTCGCCGCTGGAGCGAAGGCCTACACCAGGCCGTTGAAGCGAAAGAAGGCGTGCCGATTCAGCGCGAGAATCAGACGCTGGCCTCGATCACCTTCCAGAACTATTTCCGCATGTACGCGAAGCTCGCGGGAATGACCGGAACGGCCGACACCGAAGCTTACGAATTCCAGCAAATCTACAACCTCGAAACGGTAATCATTCCTACTCACCGCGACATGGTTCGTCGTGACGAGAACGATTTGTTTTTCAAGTCGACGGCAGAGAAATACGCAGCTGCGGTTCACGATATTCGTGATTGCCATACGCGCGGACAACCGGTACTGGTGGGCACCACGTCCATCGAAAACTCCGAGCTGATCGCGGCGATGCTGACCAAGGAAAAGCTGCCGCATCAAGTGCTAAACGCCAAGCAGCATGAGCGCGAAGCGAGCATCGTCGCGCAGGCGGGTTTGCCCAACATCATCACCATTGCCACCAACATGGCCGGTCGCGGCACCGACATTGTGCTTGGCGGCGCGATTGAGCCGGAATTGCGCGCAATCCGTGAAGACGAATCGCTCACGCCTGAGCAGCGCAAAGAAAAAATGGCATCGACACAGTCGGAGTGGCAGAAACGTCACGACGCGGTGCTTGCCGCTGGAGGTTTGCGCATTGTCGGCACTGAGCGCCACGAGTCGCGCCGTATTGACAATCAATTGCGTGGTCGCGCCGGTCGCCAGGGTGACGCCGGTTCCAGTCGCTTCTTTTTGTCCGCTGAAGACCCGCTGATCCGCATCTTCGGCGGCGACCGTATGAAGAACATCATGACGCGTCTGCGCATCCCCGATGGCGAGCCGATCGAGGCGGGCATCATGACACGTCAGATTGAAAAAGCGCAGCTCAAGGTTGAGTCACGCAACTTCGATATTCGCAAACAGTTGCTCGAATACGATGACGTGGCCAACGACCAGCGTAAAGCGATTTACGAACAGCGAAATCATCTGCTCGAACACTCAAACGTCAGCGACACCGTGCGCGACATGGTTGGTGGTTGGGTTGAAGATGCAGTCAATCTTCACGTGCCGCCGGAGAGTCAGGAAGAGCAGTGGGACGTGCCCGCACTTGAAGCCGCGCTGCACGAGATTCAGGTGCATGCGCACGTCGGCGAGTGGTTGAAGGCCGAGCCTGATCTCGACGACACCGACATTCGCGAACGCTGCAAAACAGCGGCGCTTGATTCGTACAACGAAAAGCGCCAAATCGCAGGCGACGACGTGTTCAGCCAGTTCGAGCGCAACATCTTGCTGCAGATCATGGACACGCAGTGGCGCGAGCATTTGTCGAATCTCGACCTGCTGCGTCAGGGCATTCATCTGCGTGGCTATGCGCAGAAAAACCCAAAGCAGGAATACAAGCGCGAATCGTTCGAAATGTTCGGTGGCATGCTTGATCGTTTCCGTGCCGAAGTCGTGCGTATTTTGATGACAGTACAAGTGCGCACTGAGGCTGATGCGCAAGCCGTGGAACCCGCGCCTGCGATGCAAAATGTGTCTTACAAACACGCTGATGTAGATGGGATGACGGGTGAAGAAGCCGTGGCCGTAGCAGCGGATAGTCGTGGCAATCAGCCTATCGTCAATGAAGGGCCGAAGCTTGGCCGCAATGATCCGTGCTGGTGCGGCTCGGGCAAGAAATACAAACATTGCCATGGGCGGCTGGATTGATACTCGCAGCTAGCGCTCTTTGTAGGAACGGCCGGGCTTCGAACATCGTCAGCGCAATCTCGTAGGGCCGCAGCAACATTCGGATCATCACCAGAACTTCTACATCATGCCCGTTTCTTACGCCCCCCTGGACCCCGCTTTCGCACACCCTGTAGCTGGCGTACGCTTCGCCGCTGTGCAAGCCGGTGTGCGCAAACCCAATCGCTATGACTTATTGGTCGTTGAATTCGACGAAGGCACCGCAGTGGGTGGCGTGTTCACGCTGAACCGCTTCGCCGCAGCTCCCGTGCAGGTCTGTCGGGAACACCTTGCGTCGAGCCCAAACATTCGAGCGCTTGTCGTCAATACAGGCATCGCCAACGCGGCGACCGGCGAACTCGGCCTGATCAATGCCCGCGCTAGCTGCGCGAGCGTGGCGGGCGCTTTAGGCGTCACCGCAACGCAAGTGTTGCCGTTCTCCACCGGCGTGATCCTTGAACATTTGCCGATGGATCGCATCAACGCGGGCATCAATGCCGTCGCGGTAGAGTTGAAAGCGAACAAACTGGCCGCTTGGGATCGCGTTGCGCAGACGATCATGACTACCGACACCGTCTATAAGCTCGCGAGCGCGCAGGCGACGGTCGGCGGCAAAACGATCAACGTCACCGGCATCGCCAAGGGTGCAGGCATGATCCAGCCGAACATGGCCACGCTGCTGTCGTTCGTGTTCACCGACGCGGCCATTGCTCCCGCGTTGTTGCAGTCGCTTGCCAAGCGCGTGGCGGACGCCAGCTTCAACCGCGTCACGGTTGATGGTGACACTTCCACTAACGACAGCTACATCATTGCCGCGACTGGCAAGGCAGGCAACGCGTTGGTAACGTCACTGGATTCTGCAGATGGCGTAGCGCTCATTGCCGCGCTCGAAAAAGTAAGCCTCGAACTCGCGCAAGCTATCGTGCGCGATGGTGAAGGCGCCACGAAATTCATGACCATCGCCGTGAGCGGCGGCAAAGATGTGGCCGAGTGCGACCGTATCGCACGTGCCGTGGCACATTCGCCGCTCGTAAAGACCGCATTTTTCGCCAGCGACCCGAACCTTGGACGCATCCTAGCTGCCGTCGGCTACGGCGCGCCGATGGACCTCGATCCGACAAAAGTCACCGTGCATTTGAACGAAGTGCTGGTTGCAGAAAAGGGCGGTCGAGCCGCGAGTTACTCCGAGGCCGATGGTGCTCGCACCATGAAAAATGAAGACATCACAGTCGCCATCGATCTCGGTCGCGGCACGGCTGCGCAAACGGTTTACACCTGTGATTTTTCGTACGATTACGTGAAGATCAATGCGGAATATCGCAGCTAATTGTTGTTCTGCAGGAGCGGCTTGCCGCGACCTGCGGATCAACGCGAACGAAAGTCGCGGCAAGCCGCTCCTGCAAAAAAATGAGTCACTCCAGTAGACAGTTTCTTGAAATATTAACGCGCATTGCCGATGCCCTTGAGCGCATGGCACCGTCGCCGCACGACAGGCCGGATTTCACGGCGTGCATCGCCGCGCGCTGGCGCGTGTCGGGCACGCACAAGTATCTTCAAACCGTACAACATGTGCATCACATGGAGGCCGACTGGCTGATAGGCGTTGAGGCGCAGCACGATTTGATCGACCGCAATACGGCGCAATTTGTTGGCGGAAAACCGGCCAACAATGTGTTGCTCACCGGCTCGCGCGGCACAGGCAAAAGCTCGCTGGTTAAAGCGATGCTGGCGCGTTATTCGCCGCTGGGCTTGCGCCTGATCGAAGTGGAAAAAGAACACCTCAACGACATGCCCGACATAGTCGATTTGATTGCTAACGAGCCTTACCGATTCGTGCTTTTTTGCGACGATCTTTCATTCGATACGGGTGACGGTAGCTACAAGGCACTGAAGGCAATTCTCGACGGATCAATTGCGGCTGCGACACCCAACGTGCTGCTCTACGCGACGTCAAACCGCCGTCATTTGCTGCCTGAATATTTTCACGAAAACGAAGAAACGAAGTACGTCGGCGAAGAGGTTCACTTCGGCGAAAGTATCGAAGAAAAAGTGTCCCTTTCCGAACGCTTCGGGCTGTGGATTTCGTTCTATCCGTTCTCGCAGGACGACTATTTGGCCGCGGTCAAATCGTGGGTTGAGCAGTTGGGCG
Organism: Burkholderiales bacterium; assembly: GCA_043719085.1. Classification (GTDB taxonomy): domain Bacteria; phylum Pseudomonadota; class Gammaproteobacteria; order Burkholderiales; family Casimicrobiaceae; genus Casimicrobium. The sequence continues at coordinate 21,224 of JAYSUK010000321.1, forward strand.
CGAGCGTTCCTGCAGACGCAGCAGCGAGCGAAGGTTTTAGTCGTGACGCGTTGAACTGGGCACTGCAACGCGGTTCGCGTTCTGGCCGTGTGGCGTATCAATTTGCCCGTGATTTTGTGGGGCGGGCCGCGTAGTGACGAGTGAGCAGTGACAAGTGACGGGTGAGCCGATGCCACGTTTTGATCCGTCCGATTCACGTCCGTTAACTCGCGTCGCAGTCGCCATCATCGAGCGAACTTTCCACGGTCAGTATCAAGTCCTTTTCGCGCAACGCCCCACGGGAAAAGCGTACGCTGGATATTGGGAATTCCCCGGCGGCAAGATCGAAGCGGGCGAGTCGGTGATCGCCGCACTGATCCGCGAAATCGACGAAGAGTTGGGCTTAAACCTCAACAGTGCGACGCTGTGGCGATCCGAACGATTCAGCTACGAACACGCCCACGTCGAATTGAATTTCTGTCGCAGTAACAACTGGACTGGCGAGCCGCATGGTCGAGAAGGACAGGCATTCGCATGGCAATCGCCTGATTCGATTGTGCTCTCGCCGCTGCTGCCTGCGCTGCACTCCCCGGAGAGCAGTGTTTTGGCGGGTTTGCGCGGAAAAATTTAGTTATCAGCTTTTATCTGTAATGCCCGTTTAATTGGGGCTAAGACAGATTTTCATTAAAAGTCGACAATCAGCTAAATTAGCCGCATGCCCAAGTAGAACATGCCATTAAACCAAAAGCTAATGCGGAAAAATCAGTCCAAATCGCGCGCATACGCGGCGTGTTGATCGTCGCCATCGGGTGGGGTGGCATTGGCGATTCGGTATTCCTCGTTCGCCCACGCGCCAAAATCCATGTTTTTGCAGCGTTCTGAGCAGAACGGGCGAAATGTGTTTTCAGGACTCCAGAGTACTGCTCTTTGACAGCGAGGGCAGGCAACCGTTTTCATCGCAAAACGCTACAGCACGCACAGCGCAATTTTGAACGGAATGCTGCGCACACTCACCTCCGCCCGTCCCGCACGTCCGGCGGCGTGAAACTGACCTCGCGCCTCAATAAAGCGCACATTCACGGTGTACTTATTGGCGCTGACCTCGGGCACCACAGCGTGACCAGAATCCACGCAAACGCGCGCCAGTATCGGTGGTCGTGAACTGGCCAGCGCACGCTGAAAATTGCCGTGATGCGCCAATTCGTCAGTCATCTGACACGACTCTCTAAGCAGACGCAGCACCAGCACCACGGCCTCTTCCAGCGGTTGCAACGGGTCGAGCCAAAGCTTCAGTTGTTGCCGTCGATCAAACTCGCTTTGTTGCAACCAGCTGTGCAACATCGGCAGTTCAAAGGCGCAGGCTCCACCGGGACTGGTCGCGCGCTGGCGAACCGCCTGCAGCCATTCGGTGTCGCGCAAATGCTGGCCGATCTTGCCGATTTGCGCGTGAAGATCGTGAATAACCGCATCCATGTCGCTCAAAAATTCAGTGAGTGCGTCTCGCGCGACGTCGGGGTGGTCGAGCTGCGTGCTCCAGACATTGCGCTGCCGGTCGAGCTCTTGCAGCAGATCGGTTTTTAGATCATTGCGGCCAGCGGTATCGACGATGTGAAACAGTCCTAACAGCGCACTGCGATGGTCGATGCTGTCTTTGCGGGCGGCGAACACCCGGGTGCGGTCAAACAGCTCTTCCAGGCGAAGCCAGGTGCGACCCCGCTCGGTGAGCGGGCATTCAAAGATGAGCGCGGCGGACGGGCTCATCGAGTTGCCGCGACCGGCACTTTGGCCAGTGCCGCATTGGCTGCGAAAACGTTGTGCAGTTTGGCGACTTGCGGTTCTAGCGCTGCTTCGGCACCTGAGTTGTCGATGACAAACTGGGCATGCAGCAGCTTTTCGGCACGCGACATCTGGCTGCTGATGATTTGTTTAACGGTATTAAACGGCACGCCCCGAATGCGGGTGACCCGCTCGATTTGCACGGCTTCATCGACGTCTACGACTACCGCGCAATGGATCCGATCAGCGAAACCTTTGGATTCGAATAACAGCGGAACCATGTGGATGACGTAAGGCGCTCTTTCCGCCTCATCGCAGGCGAGCGCCGTTTGCGTTTCGGCCCGAATCATGGGGTGCAAAATGGCTTCCAGCTTTCGGCGTTCTGTCGCGTGCTCGAAGACCTGCGTACGCAGCGCGGCACGATCAAGCACGCCGTCGGTGACAACGCCCGGAAAGGCGGATGCGATCGCCGGGATGGCCGGCCCGTGAGGTTGTGTCAACGCATGCGACACCGCGTCAGCATCGATGACGAAGGCGCCCAGACGTGCAAAGTGCGCAGCCGCACTCGACTTGCCGGACCCAATGCCGCCGGTGAGCCCCACCACAAATCGGTCGCCGCGCGTGGTCATGAGCCGAGAAACGCGGACTGAATTTGCGCACCAAAAAACAGGGTAATCAGTCCTGCCATGGCGAGATATGGCCCGAACGCGATGGCGGTGTTGCGGCCTTTTTTCTGCACCAGCAAAATGCCAATACCCAGCACAGCTCCCACGACCGACGACAACAGCAAAAGCATCGGCAACGCCTGCCAGCCGAACCACGCGCCGAGTGCGCCGAGCAGCTTGAAGTCCCCATAACCCATGCCCTCGCGCCCGGTCACCAGCTTGAATAACCAATACACCGACCACAACACCACGTAGCCCGCTGCGGCGCCGATCACCGCGTCCGGCAAGCGCGCGAAGATGCCAAAAAGGTTGAGCAGCAAACCCGTCCAAAGTAGCGGCAGGGTGAGTTGATCGGGCAACAACTGCGTATCCAGATCAATGCCGGTTAGCGTCACCAGCACGGCACATAGCACCATTGCGGCGACGGTTTGCAGGCTCGGGCCAAACGTCCACGCGCACGCCACGAATAGCAGCGCCGTTGCCAGCTCGACTATCGGGTAGCGCGCGCTGATGCCTGCGCCACAGGCGCTGCATTTGCCGCGCAGTGCGAGCCATGACACGACAGGAATATTTTCAAGCGCGGTAATTTGATGGCCGCAGCTACCGCAGCGCGAGCGTGGCACGACCAAGTTGAAGCGCTCAGTTTCAACGCGGTCATTGAGCGGAGATGCGTCCGAGGCTTGGGCTTGCGCCAGATTCAACTCAGTCAGCTCCGCGTCCCACGCACGCTGCATCATCAGCGGCAGACGGTAAATCACAACGTTGAGAAAGCTGCCGATCAACGCACCGAATACACCGGCACAAAGTAGCAGCAACCAGCGCTCCTGAGTCAGTAAGTCAAACACGGTGCCCTAACTGTCATAGCGTCAGGGCGACGCCCCGGATGATGCAACACAATGACCACGAAGCAATTTGGGTGCTGTAGGCGCGGACTTGTCCGCGCTCGGTGCATCGATTGCGCTCCAGTAGTCGCCTGACGGTCGGCTGTTTCACGTTAAACCACCGCGCCAAGTTTGAAGATCGGCAGATACATCGCCACCACGATGGTGCCGATGACAACGCCCAGAAACACAATCATGATGGGCTCGATGAGCGACGACAGCGCGGTGACCGCATCGTCGACTTCGCGTTCGTAAAAATCCGCCACCTTGGACAGCATGCTGTCGAGCGCGCCGGTCTCTTCGCCGATTCGGGTCATTTGCAGCGCCATGTTGGGGAATACGTTGGTGTCCTCCATGGCGACCGTTAGTGCGGTGCCGGTTGACACATTGGTCTGCACCCGTTTGGTGGCCTCGGCAAACACTTGATTGCCGGCTGCGCCGCCCACCGCCGTCAAGGCATCCACCAGCGGCACACCTGCAGCGAACATGGTGGCGAGAGTGCGCGTCCAGCGGGCAACGGCTGCCTTTTCAAGAATTACGCCCAGCACTGGTAGCTTCAGGGAAATGCGATCCACACCGTGTGCAAAGGCGGGGAATCGTTTCCAGCAATACCAGATGATGTAGCCCGAAACCAGCGGGACGATGGCGACGATCCACCAGAACTGCACAAACCAGTCAGAAATATTTACCACCACGTTGGTCAGCCACGGTAGATCCGCACCAAAACTCGAAAACACCTGTTTGAACGATGGAATCACGAACCACATGATGATCGCCACGACCACCACCGCCACCACGATGACGATGGCCGGGTAGAACATCGCGGCTTTAATTTTGCCTTTGAGGGCGAGCGTTTTTTCTTTGTAGACAGCCAGTCGATCCAGAATCGAATCGAGAATACCTGCCTGCTCGCCCGCGGCCACCAGGTTGCAATACAGTTCGTCAAATTGCATTGGATGTCGTTTGAACGACGCGGCCAGACTGTTACCGGTTTCGATGTCGCCTTTAATCTCTAACAACAAGCGTGACAGGCGGTTGTTGCCGGTGCTGCGCGCGGCAATTTCAAACGCTTGCAACAGCGGCACCCCGGCGCGTGCCATGGTGGCAAGCTGCCTGGTGAACAACGCAATTTCTTTTTCTTTGACTGAGCTGCCGCCCCTGAATGTCTGTTTTTTGAGCTTGGAGACCTTGATACCTTGACGGCGTAGCGAATTGCTAACCACAGCCTCAGTCGCCGCACGCATTTCGCCGCGCACCCGCTTGTTGGCGCGATCCGTGCCTTCCCAGATGAACAGATGCGACTTGACCTCCGCGCGGGCGGGACGGGTTGAACGCGTGGGCGCAGGTTGTTTAGCGGCGGTGGCCATACGGTTAAAACTTCCTGATAAGAATGAGCGGCAGACTCAAGGACACTACATCGGGGCTGAACAGGGAGACGCGATCAGGCATTGGTCACGGCTTCAATTTCCTCGAGTGAGGTCATACCCTGTTTCACTTTACGCAATCCCGATTCTCTCAGGTTACTCACCCCCTCGCGTTTGGCCTGGGCGGCGATGTCGAGGGTGTTGCCGTTGCTCATGATGATGCGCTGCATGTCCTCGGTGATTGGCATCACCTCGTAAATCCCGACGCGACCTTTGTAGCCAGTGCCCTTGCACGCTTCGCAGCCCACTGGTTTGTAGGGACTCCAGGTGCCATCAATGTCAGCGTCTTTGAAGCCGGAAGCCAAGAGCGCCGCCACCGGAATGTCGGTGGGTTGCTTGCAGGAAACACACAGTCGCCGCGCCAAACGTTGCGCCGTAATTAACAATACGCTGGAAGCAATATTGAACGCCGCGACGCCCATGTTCATCAACCGGATCAGCGTGGCGGGTGCGTCGTTGGTGTGCAGCGTGGAGAGTACCAAATGACCCGTTTGCGCGGCCTTGATGGCGATGTCCGCGGTCTCCAGATCGCGAATCTCGCCGACCATGATGATGTCAGGATCTTGTCGCAAAAACGACTTGAGCGCGACGGCAAAGGTGAGTCCTGCCTTGTCGTTCACATTGACCTGATTGACACCCGGCAAATTAATTTCGGCGGGGTCTTCGGCAGTCGAAATATTGGTGCCTGCTTTATTTAGCAGGCCGAGGCAGGTGTAGAGCGAAATGGTCTTGCCCGAACCCGTGGGGCCGGTCACCAGAATCATGCCGTAAGGGCGCGCAATGGCGTCGAGCATCAACTGTTTTTGGTCGGCGTCATAGCCCAGCGCATCAATGCCCAACATCGCGTTTGACGAGTCGAGAATCCGCATCACAATTTTCTCGCCGTGCAACGTGGGGAGCGTAGAAACCCGAAAATCGATGGAGCGATTTTTGGTGAGCTGCAACTTCATGCGGCCATCTTGTGGCACTCGCTTCTCCGAAATATCGAGCCGCGAAATCACTTTGATCCGCGATGCGATTTTGTCTTTAATCATCAGCGGCGGCTTGGCCACCTCCACCAGCACGCCGTCAAGCCGATAGCGGATGCGGTAGAACTTTTCGTAGGGCTCAAAGTGCACATCCGACACACCGGCATTAATTGCGTCGAGCAGAATTTTCTGGATGTAGCGCACCACCGGCGCGTCATCTACCTCGCCGGTGTCGTCGTCTTGCGTTTGCCCGTCATCCACCTTGATGTCGAGATCAAAATCATCACCCACATCGAGCGAGGACAACGTTTTGTCGTTGCGCTCCGAGATGGCCACAATCGCCTTGGCGAGCTTGTCGTCTTCAACGACGATGGGCTCAGCGATCAGGCTGGTCTTGAATCGAAATTCTTCCAGCGCCTGCGAGTTGGTCGGGTCGGAAACGGCAACAAACAAGCGGTTGCCACGCTTATGCAGCGGCAGGGCTCTGCGCGCCGTAATGAGTTTGATGTCAACCCAGTCCTGATTGATCTGCGAGATGTCAAACGCCGACAAATCGAACAGCGGTACACCAAAAGTGTTTGATGCGAATTCTGCGAGCCTGACTGAGGTGATTCGCTTTGATGCGATCAGCTGCTCGACGAACGTCATCGACGACGCATTCGCCTGAGTTTGCGTTTGCTCGGCCTCGACTTGGCGAAGCAACTCGCTCTGAACCAGCGCGCGACCCAGGCCGGATAACAAAACGGAGGCAGATGAAGCAGCCACTATATAAAAATTTAATTCAGGTAAGTTGGGCAGTGTGCCGCGTAAGCAATTGGTTGTAAAGAGAAATGTGCGTTTCGGGCAGAGACGAAGCGTAAATCGGAATGATCGAGCAAGCCGACTAAAATTACGGCTGTTTATTGAATGTGTTTTATGGCCAATCAACTGACCGAACGCTTTGCCCGCCTGGTAAAAACAGTGCGTGGCGACGCCCGCCTGACCGAGGCGAACTTGCAGGAAGCACTCCGCGAGGTGCGCCTCGCCCTGATTGAGGCCGACGTTGCGCTGCCGGTGGTCAAGGTGTTTATTGAGCGCGTTAAAACGGCGGCGCTGGGCGCTGAGGTTGCAACCTCACTGTCGCCGGGCCAGGCCTTCGTTGGCGTGGTTCATCGCGAATTGGTTGCGCTGATGAGTTCCGACACGCCGGGACTCAATCTCGCCGTCACGCCACCCGCAGTGATCATGCTCGCCGGTTTGCAGGGCGCGGGGAAAACGACCACTGCGGGCAAGTTGGCTCGCGTGCTCCGCGTTGAGCATAAGAAGAAGGTTCTGTTGGTGCCGTGCGACGTTTATCGTCCCGCTGCGACCGAGCAATTGCGTACGCTTGCGACACAGGTTGAAGTTGCGTTTTACGAGCCGGACGCCGCATCTGGCAACGATCCGGTGGCGATTGCCAAAGCGTCCATTGAATGGGCGCGGTCACGTTATTTCGATGTGGTCATTGTCGACACGGCTGGCCGTCTGGCGGTCGATGAGGCGATGATGGTCGAGGCGGCGCAGATCAGTGCCGCCGTAAAACCTGCCGAGACACTGTTCGTGGTCGACGCCATGCTCGGGCAAGACGCGGTCAACACGGCCAAGGCGTTCAACGAGCGGTTGACGCTGACCGGCGTGGTGCTGACCAAGCTCGACGGCGATTCACGCGGCGGTGCGGCGCTGTCGGTACGCGAAATCACCGGTGTGCCGATCAAATTTGCTGGCGTCAGCGAGAAACTCGACGGACTGGAAGCTTTCCACGCCGACCGCATGGCCAGCCGCATTTTGGGCATGGGTGATGTGCTCTCCTTGGTGGAAGCCACGGCCAAAGCCGTTGACATGGAGGCAGCACAAAAGCTTGCGGCCAAGGTCAAGAGCGGCAAGGGTTTTGATCTGGACGACTTCAAGCAGCAAATCGGGCAGATGAAGAAGATGGGCGGCATGCAGGGCCTGCTCGACAAAATGC
>JAYSUK010000322.1:0-28821 GCA_043719085.1 Burkholderiales bacterium
GGCAAATTTGGCAACGCTCGAAAAACTTTTGATAACGCGCCGTTGCGAACGAGCAGTGTCGCACGTTCAATCTCCGGGGCCATGTAGCGATCAGTCGAAATTGATGCACACACGTTACGTAGCAATCCGTGTGCCTCTTCGAGTGCTGCGGATGATGTCAATGGCCTCAAGAATTCAATGCCCTGCGCGCTCGCCAGCAATTCAATGCCCAGAATGTGCGAAGTGTTCGCGATCATAGCTTGCAAGCGACGTGCCGCAAAGGTGGCCATCGATACGTGATCTTCCTGATTGGCAGAGGTCGGCAGGCTGTCAACACTGGCTGGATGCGCGAGGGACTTGTTTTCGCTGGCGAGCGATGCGGCGGTGACATGGGCAATCATGAAGCCGGAATTCAAGCCCGCATCGGCAGTCAGGAAGGAGGGCAAACGCGACACGCTGCCATCAATCAACATCGCGATGCGTCGCTCGGCAATTGCGCCGACTTCGGCGACTGCGACGGCCATCGCATCACACGCAAGCGCTACAGGTTCTGCATGAAAGTTGCCGCCGGAAATCATCTCGTTAGTATCCGCAAACACCAGCGGATTGTCGGTCACGGCATTCGCCTCGCGCAGCAGTACGAGTGCGGCGTGACGCAACTGATCGAGGCAGGCACCTACCACCTGAGGCTGACAGCGCAGGCAATACGGATCCTGCACGCGGTCATCATTTTCTTCATGCGAATGACGAATTTCGCTGCCAGTGAGCAAGGCACGGTAATACTGCGCAACGTCGATTTGTCCCGGTTGTCCGCGTACCGCATGGATGCGCGGATCGAACGGGCCGTCGCTGCCGCGTGCGGCATCCACCGTAAGTGCGCCAATCACCAGTGCCGCTTCGAGCACGGGCTCGAACGTGAGGAGCGCGTGCAGTGCGAGCGCGGTCGAGGTTTGGGTGCCGTTAATGAGCGCGAGGCCTTCTTTTGCAGCGAGTTTGAGCGGTGCGATACCCGCGTTGACAAGGGCTGCTGCAGCGGGTACGCGCTGTCCATCTTCAAGCATTTCGCCTTCACCCAGTAGCGCTAGCGTCATATGTGCGAGTGGAGCCAAGTCTCCCGATGCACCGACCGAGCCTTGACTCGGCACATAAGGTATCAATCCGGCGTTGTAGACCGCGAGCAACGTGTCGACAACGATCTCCCTGCAGCCGGAGTAGCCGCGCGCGAGGCTCGTTGCCTTGAGCGCGAGCATCAGCCGAATGACTGGTGCAGCAAGCGGTTCGCCGACGCCAACCGAGTGTGACCGGATCAAGTTCAGTTGCAACGTGTCGAGGTCGGCGGCGCTAATGCGTTTGTTTGCAAGTTTTCCAAAGCCAGTGTTGACACCGTACACCGGTGCATCACCCGCTGCCGCATCGGCCACAATTTTGTGACTGGCGCGGATGGCAGTTCTGGCGGATGCTGGCAGGGCTAGCGTGACGCCGCCCGTGTGCAGCGTTTGCAGATCGTCGAGCGCAAGCGTGCCGACGTTGAGCAGGTAGTTAGTCAAAGGAAATCCGAATCAGCGGTGAAGTTAAGATGCGAGCATTGGCAGGTTGAGACCCCATTCGCGAGCGCTCTGCTTCGCAATCTCGTAGCCTGCATCGGCGTGGCGCATGACGCCCGTCGCCGGGTCGTTCCACAACACTCGCTCGATGCGCTTGGCGGCCGCGTCGCTGCCATCGCACACGATCACCACGCCGGAATGTTGCGAGTAACCCATACCAACGCCGCCGCCGTGGTGCAGTGACACCCAGGTCGCGCCGCCCGCCGTATTGAGCAACGCGTTAAGCAATGGCCAATCGGACACTGCGTCCGACCCGTCCATCATCGACTCGGTTTCGCGATTTGGGGACGCAACGGAGCCGGAGTCCAGATGGTCGCGACCGATCACGATGGGTGCTTTGAGTTCGCCGGATTTCACCATGTCGTTAAAGGCCAATCCAGCACGATGGCGCTCACCCAAACCGATCCAGCAAATGCGCGCAGGCAAACCCTGAAACGCGATGCGTTCGCCCGCCATATCGAGCCAGCGATGCAGGTGAGCATCGTTCGGAAAAAGTTCTTTCATCTTCGCATCCGTCTTGCGGATGTCATCAGGATCACCCGACAGCGCAACCCACCGGAATGGACCTACGCCGCGACAGAACAGCGGACGAATATAGGCGGGCACAAATCCCGGAAAGTCAAAAGCGCGCTTCACGCCCTGATCGAAGGCCACCTGGCGAATGTTGTTGCCGTAATCAACCGTCGGAATCCCCATGTCGGCAAAATCAATCATCGCCTGCACATGGTGTGCGCAGGACTTCGCCGCTGCGTCACGTAAAGCTGCGAACTGGCTCGCATCGGCGCGCGCAGCTTGCCACTGCTGCAAGGTCCAGCCCATCGGCAAATAGCCGTTAACCAGATCGTGTGCGGAGGTTTGATCGGTCACGAGATCGGGGCGCAAACCATTCGCTTTTGCGCGTCGCACCAGCTCAGGCAAAAGCTCAGCCGCGTTGCCCAGCAAGCCGATTGAGACCGCCCGTTTCTCAGCCGTGTATTTTTTGATCCGTACTAGGGCATCGTCGAGATCGGTCGCTTGTTCATCGAGGTAGCGCGTGCGCAATCGGAAATCGATACTCGACTGCTGGCATTCAATATTGAGCGAGCATGCACCGGCAAAGGTGGCTGCGAGTGGTTGTGCGCCGCCCATACCGCCGAGACCCGCAGTCAGAATCCATCGACCCGCGAGGCTGCTGTTGTAATGCTGCCGCCCCGCCTCAACAAAGGTCTCGTAGGTGCCCTGGACAATGCCCTGCGTGCCAATGTAGATCCACGAGCCGGCGGTCATCTGGCCGTACATCATCAGGCCCTTGCGATCAAGCTCGTTGAAGTGCTCCCAAGTGGCCCACTTGGGCACCAAATTTGAGTTGGCGATTAGCACGCGTGGCGCGTCTGCGTGGGTGCGGAAAACGCCAACCGGTTTACCGGATTGAATCAGTAGTGTCTCGTCCTCATTGAGTTCGCGCAGGCTCTTGAGAATCGCCTCAAAACAATCCCAATTGCGCGCCGCCTTGCCGATGCCTCCGTATACCACCAGCGCATCCGGGTTCTCGGCCACCTCGGGATCGAGGTTATTTTGCAGCATGCGATATGCGCCCTCGATGAGCCAGTTTTTGCACGAAAGTTCCGTGCCGCGTGGGGCACGAACGGTGCGGGGAAGTGCGTGGATTGGCGGCTGGTTCGGGTGGGTCATCGCATTACCTGAAGCGTGTATTGAACGAATAGAGCAGGTTACCAAAGTCGGAAATATACTTGTCTAGACAAGTTGATGCAAGCGCTAAATTCGCAGTAGCATTGAATTATGAACATCGCGACCAACGTTCGATCCACGCCGAATGCGCTTGTGAAAAGTACCGCCAAGCGCGTGCGATTTGTTGGCGTTAGGCTGGCACCGTTCGAGCAGGTAAAACTTCATTTGAAGGAGCGGCTCGCTGCGGGTGACTGGACGCCGGGGGCGTTGATGCCTTCAGAAGCCGAACTTGTCGCGCAATTCAGTGTGAGCCGAATGACGGTAAACCGCGCACTGCGCGAGCTGCAACTTGAAGGGCTGATTGATCGCGTGCAGGGCGTTGGCACTTTTGCTGCGCAACTCAATCGCGTGTCCTCGTCGCTCACGATACGTGATATTCACGAAGAAATTCTGGCGCGCGGTCACACGCATCATGCCACCGTGCATATAGTGAGCGCTGAGATTGCGACCGCCGTTGTTGCGCAACGGCTAGGTGTGGACGCAGGCGCACGGGTGTTCCACACGCTCATCGTCCATCACGAAAACGGTGTGCCTTTGCAATGCGAAGATCGCTACGTCAATCCTGAATGCGCGCCCGACTATCTCTCGGTTGATTTCACGCAAATGACACCGACTCATTACCTTTTGGATGTTGCGCCGCTATGGGAGGCGCACTTTTCGGTGGAGGCCGGCTTACCGTCCGCACGCGAGGCGAAGTTGCTGGGTTTGAAGCCAACAGACCCGTGCCTCATCGTGTCACGCCGCACGACCAATCGTGGGGTGCCGATTACGCAGGCGCGGCTCACGCATCCGGCAGTGCATTACCAGATTGAAGGCGCGTACAAGCCATGAATTTCAAGGTGGTCAGATTTGAAGACGTGAAGCCGCAGCCGTGGAAGAACGGTGGTGGCGTGACGCGCGAATTGCTCGCCTGGCCGACGCCCGGGGATTGGTTGGTTCGTATCAGCGTGGCTGATATTGAAAAGGATGGGCCGTTCTCGGCGTTTCCGGGGATCACACGAACGATTACCGTATTGAGCGGCGCGGGCATCTGGCTGGGTAAGCCAATCGATATACAGCTGCGACCGAAGGATCCGCCGTTCACTTTTTCAGGCGACCATGCACCGGCGTGTGAGTTGGTGCGTGGTCCGACGCGTGATCTGAACGCGATGTTCAATGAGCGCGAAGGTTCAGGCCGCATGCAACGTTGGCGCACGGGGTACGAATCCAAGCTCAAATGGGTCAGTTTCGAGCTTGATGACGAACCGCCAACGCTGTTTGGCGTTTTCACATTGGGCGCCGCAACGCTTTGTACCCGCAAAAATGAATTGGCATTGCCACCGATGTCGCTTGCATGGATCGAGGTTCCTATAGCGAACATGCAATTGCACGCCTCGCCTCAAGCGTGGGCGTTTCACTACAAAAGACGCTGATGACAAATAGAACGACGCTTTGGCGTAACGCCGGTATCGCGACCTTCTGCGGCAACGAGCCGTGGGGCTGGATTGAAAATGGCGCCTTGGTCACGCAAGGCGAAGCTGTTGTATGGGTCGGAGAAGCCAATAACCTACCCACGGAGTACATCGCGTCAATCGATGAAGAGCGTGACCTTAGCGGTGCTTGCGTAACCCCCGGTCTCATCGACTGCCACACGCATCTGGTCTACGCCGGCAATCGTGCGCGCGAATTCGAGCTGCGCTTGCAGGGCGCAACCTATGAGGAAATCGCGCGTGCTGGTGGCGGGATTCGATCCACAGTGGCCGCTACTCGCGCTGCGTCGGAAGACGAGCTGCTCGCGCTTGCGCTTCCTCGCGCACGTGCGCTCATGAGCGAAGGCGTGACTACGCTAGAGGTGAAATCTGGCTATGGCTTGTCCGAAGCGCATGAGGCGCGATCGCTGCGTGTCGGTCGCCGATTGGCGCAAAAATTGCCGCTTACTGTGCGCACTACGTTTCTCGGTGCGCACGCGGTGCCGCCCGAGTACGAAGGCCGTGCTGATGATTACGTGGAAACGGTGTGCACCTGGATACCGAAGTTGCACGCTGAAGGGCTGATCGATGCGGTTGACGCATTTTGCGAACGCATCGGATTCACTATGGAACAAACGCGTCGCGTATTCGACGCGGCGAAAGCGTTGGGATTGCCGGTGAAGCTTCATGCTGAGCAGCTAAGCGATCAGCGCGGTGCGGCGTTGGCGTCAGAATTCAACGCGTTAAGCTGTGATCACTTGGAGTACGTGAGCGATGCGGGCATCCAAGCGATGGCCGCATCGGGCACGGTAGCAGTGCTGCTGCCTGGGGCCTATTATTTTTTGCGTGAGACACAGCTGCCGCCCATTGCTGCGCTTCGTGCTGCGGGCGTTCCCATTGCACTGGCCACCGATCACAACCCCGGATCCTCGCCCACACTATCGCCGCTGCTGATGATGAACATGGCATGTACGCTGTTTCGCATGACGCCGCTCGAGGCGTGGTGCGGCTTCACGGTGAATGCGGCGAGGGCACTTGGCTTGTCGGATGCTTATGGCGTGTTGCGCGCAGGTTCGCGTGCGGATTTTGCAGTGTGGGACGCCGATCATCCGCGCGATCTGGTTTATCGCTTTGGACATCATCCGTTGCGGCAATTGGTGGCGGGTGGCGTCGATGTATCGTCGCCTTTGAGGTGAGCATTGTGAGCGAACTGGTTTTCTCATTGTGCCGAGGTTGGACGCCGCTCGTGCTGAGCCTCCCCCACGTCGGCACCGCCCTCCCGGGCGATCTCAAGTCGGGCTACGCCGAGCGAGCCTTGCAAGTTGAAGACACCGACTGGCACCTCGAACGTCTATACGACTTTGCGAAAACACTTGGCACATCCATCATCGTGCCGCGAATCACACGCTATGTGATCGACCTCAATCGCCCGCCTGATGACACACCGATGTACCCGGGTGCGTCGAACACTGAACTCTGCCCCACGCACTTCTTCAACGGCGATGCGCTCTACGTTGACGGAAGCGCGCCGGATGCATTCGAAGTCACGCGCCGCCGGCTGATCTACTGGCAGCCCTATCACGATGCGCTTCGTGCTGAGCTTGAACGTGTCCGCGCTCAATTTGGCTACGCGTTATTGTGGGACGGGCACAGCATTCGCTCGGAAATTCCCTGGCTGTTCGATGGCAAGTTACCAGACCTGAATCTCGGCACCGCGAGCGGCACCAGTTGCGCGGCGTCGCTACGAATTGCACTGACTGATGAGTTGCGACGCAGCCCAGAGTTTTCACACGCAATTGACGGACGCTTCAAAGGCGGCTACATCACACGAAACTACGGTCGTCCCGGCGAGAACATTCACGCTGTGCAGATGGAAATGTGTCAGTCGCTTTATATGCATGAGTCGCTGCCGTTCGATTACCTGAGCGACAGGGCAGTACGGGTGCAACCGCTGCTGCGGCGTTTGCTGGAGATCATGTTGACGTGGCAGCCCGAATGAACAGAACAGCCCTGTGGGCACCATCGGCGTGGCTCGGATCAGGCGTTTCGCAAGCGTGGGCGAAAGACGTGTTGCTCGAATCGGACGGCAACGGTTTCTGGTCGAACATTGCCACCGGCGTATCACGCGAAGCTGCGCAACGGCGAGGAGCATGCATCGTCAGCGGCCCGCTGCTGCCCGGCATCGTGAACGCGCACAGCCATGCTTTCCAGCGCGCCTTTTCCGGGTTAGCCGAGCGTCGCGACAGCGAGCATGATGATTTCTGGAGCTGGCGTGACCGAATGTATCGCGTGGCGTTGGCAATATCACCTCAGCAGCTGAAGTCGGTGGCGTCGCATCTTTATCTCGAACTCTTGCGCGGTGGATACACGCACGTTTGTGAATTTCATTACGTGCAACACGCCCCGGACGGCAAGCCGTATGAGGATTCGCTCGCAATGTCATGGATGCTGATTGAGGCAGCGCAACAGGTCGGCATCGGGCTTACGATGTTGCCGGTGCTGTATGAGCGTTCCGGATTCACAACGAATTCATTGCGCGAAGACCAACGACGTTTTGCCACCGATGCCGCATGGGTGCTCGACGCCCAAAAACGCATAAGCCAGTACGCGCATGGCAGCCCCACACTCAACGCAGGCGTCGCCATCCACTCGCTGCGTGCGGCGAACCCGGCGTCCATTCAGGCGTTGGTGAGCAATGCGCAAGGCCCGATCCACATTCACATCGCCGAACAAATCGGTGAGGTTGATGAATGCATCAAGGTCACAGGATTGCGTCCCGTTGAATGGCTCGCCCAGCATCAAGCACTCGACAGCCGCTGGCAATTGATTCACGCCACGCACGTCACTCAATCAGAGATCGACAGCGTCGCGCGAAGCGGCGCGTGCGCGGTGATTTGCCCGACGACTGAGGCGAATCTCGGTGATGGCACGACTGACCTCTGCGCATGGCTCAACGCGGGCACCACGCTTTCCATCGGCTCCGACAGCCACGTGACCCGCGACTGGCGGGAGGAGCTGCGGTTGCTCGAATACGGGCAACGTCTGCAGCATCGTGCGCGAAACATTGCAGCGTCACCTTCGGCAGGTCTGAGTGCAACGGCAGAGCGTTTATTTTCGCGCGTGGTGGCAGGCGGCGCGCCCGCGTGCGGTCACGCGCGATGGGGCTTGGTCGTGGGGGCGCGCGCTGATGCGCTGGTGGTGAATTCATCCCAGCCTGCGCTGCTCGGTGTACCGGATTCACGCACCCTGGATGCGATGATTTTCAGCAGCCCGTCTGCACCGTTCGATAACGTGATGGTCGCGGGGCAGTGGGTGATCCGTGATGGCGCGCACGCTGACACAACCGCAGTCGCCGATGCATTTGCTAACGCCATGCGGGCTTTATGGTCGGTCGCTTCGGTGGACGCGGGGCAATCAGCTTGAAATGTTTCCGGCAACTTCGCCACCCGAGTTGTGATGAGTGAAATCGCAGTTCAGAATTTATCCACGGGGATGATCGAGGTGAAATGAGAATCAAAGCTACCGCGCCGCTGCTCAAAAAATTCGGGCTCCACAAGGAGCCCGATTTCATTGCCGCTTACTTCTTTTTGTCGTCTTTGACTTCTGTGAAGTCTGCGTCGACGACCTTAGCGTCATCGCCTGGTTTGCCGCCTCCGCCGGCACCCGGTGATTCCGCCCCGCCTCCACCAGAACCCGCGCCTGCTGCGGCACCTGCCGCTGCCTGCTCGGCCTGAGCCGCAGCGTACATCTTTTCACCTAACTTCTGCGAGACGGTGGACAGCGATTCAAGTTTGGCGTCGATGGCTTCTTTGCTGGCGCTCTCATCTTTGAGGAGGGCCTCGGCTTCTTTCAAAGCTTCTTCAATCTTGCCCTTTTCGTCGCCTTCCATCTTGTCGCCGTACTCGGTGAGAGATTTCTTCACGCTGTGTGCCAAGGTGTCCAGGTTATTGCGCGACTGCACGAGTTCCAGACGTTTTTTGTCTTCAACTTCGTTGGCTTTCGCGTCGTTTACCATGCGCTGGATTTCGTCCTCGCTCAAGCCTGAGTTGGCCTTGATGGTGATCTTGTTTTCCTTGCCGGTGCCTTTGTCTTTGGCGCTGACATGCAGGATGCCGTTGGCGTCAATGTCGAACTGCACTTCAATCTGTGGCATGCCGCGTGGTGACGGTGGAATGCCTTCGAGATTGAACTGGCCGAGGCTTTTGTTGCCCGATGACACTTCGCGCTCGCCCTGCAACACGTGAATGGTCACCGCACTCTGATTGTCGTCCGCGGTGGAGAACACTTGTGATGCCTTGGTCGGGATCGTGGTGTTCTTTTTGATGAGTTTGGTCATCACGCCGCCGAGCGTTTCAATACCGAGCGACAGGGGTGACACATCCAGCAGCAACACGTCGGTGCGGTCGCCTGAAAGCACGCTGCCCTGAATGGCTGCACCCACGGCCACGGCCTCGTCCGGGTTCACGTCTTTGCGTGGCTCCTTGCCGAAAAAGGCTTTCACCGCCTCGATGACTTTCGGCATACGCGTCTGGCCGCCGACCAAAATCACGTCGTCAATTTTGTCGATGCTGAGGCCCGCATCTTTCAACGCGATACGGCACGGTTCAATCGTTTTCGCGATCAAGTCTTCTACCAGCGACTCAAGCTTCGAGCGGGTGACTTTGAGCGCCAGATGTTTCGGGCCAGTCGCATCCATCGCGATGTACGGCTCGTTGATTTCTGACTGTTGGCTTGAGGACAATTCAATCTTTGCGCGCTCGGCCGCAGCCTTGATCCGTTGCAGCGCAATCGGGTCTTTGGTCAGGTCAATGCCGCTCTGCTTCTTGAATTCTTCGCAGAGATAGTCGACCAGCAATTGGTCAAAATCTTCACCGCCGAGGAAGGTGTCACCGTTAGTGGCGAGCACTTCAAACTGCTTCTCACCATCCACGTCGGCAATCTCGATGATCGAGATGTCGAAGGTTCCGCCGCCCAGGTCATACACCGCAAATTTGCCGTCCTTTTTGACCTTGTCGATACCGAATGCGAGCGCGGCTGCGGTCGGTTCGTTGATGATGCGTTTGACTTCAAGACCTGCGATACGACCGGCGTCTTTGGTGGCTTGACGTTGCGAGTCGTTGAAGTAAGCAGGCACCGTGATCACGGCCTCGGTCACTTCATGCCCAAGATAGTCTTCAGCAGTTTTTTTCATTTTGCGCAGAATTTCAGCGCTGACTGCCGGTGGCGAGAGCTTCTTGCCACGCACTTCAACCCAAGCGTCGCCGTTCTCGTTTTTGACGATGGCGTACGGCATCAAACTGATGTCTTTTTGCACTTCTTTTTCTTCAAAGCGACGACCGATCAGGCGCTTGACCGCGTAGATCGTGGCTTTAGGGTTGGTCACGGCTTGGCGCTTTGCGGGTGCGCCGACTGTGACTTCGCCGTCTTCCATGTACGCGACAGTTGAGGGCGTGGTGCGCGCACCTTCTGAGTTTTCGATCACTTTGGCGACGCCGCCTTCAATCACGGCCACGCAGCTATTGGTGGTGCCGAGGTCGATTCCGATAATTTTGCTCATGACTTATTTCCTTTTTTCTTGCTGTAGCGGTCTGTGCCGCCCAATGATTTCTACGATGATCGATATGTTTGGGGACTAAGCTTGCGGTTCAACTGGTGAAGTGCTCGAATTTTCAGCAGGCGCTTCGACGGCTTTGGCCACAGCCACCATCGCGGGACGTAGCACGCGGTCGCCAATGGTGTAGCCCTTTTGAAAAACTTGCAGCACGGTGCCGGGCGGCTCGGTGGACTCGATCTGCGTCATCGCCTGATGCAGGTTCGGGTCGAACTTGGCCTTCTCGGCTTTGACCTCTTTGACCTTCGCGCGCTCGAACGCGGTCACCATGTTCTTGAGCGTCATGTCGACGCCCGTCTTCAATTGCTCGGGCGTGCTTTGCTCGTCCTTGAGCACCATTTCCAGCGTGTCTTTGACCGCTAGCAATGCAAAGGCGAAGTCGCGAGATGCGTAATCACGAGCGGACTGCACTTCCTGCACGTTGCGTTTACGGATGTTTTCTTGCTCGGCAACAGCGCGCAGATGCTGGTCTTTCAGCGCGGCGATTTCATTGTGCGCGACCGCTAGCTTTTCGTCCGCAGTGAGCACGTCGGCGAAAAGCTCAGCGCCATCATGGATCGGCTGATCCGGGGCGGGGGTGTTTTGTTCGTCTGGCATGGTTATGAGTGGAGACAAAGGCGTGATGAGTAGATGTATCGATACTTCAGGGAGCTTTCCCCTATTTCAAGCAAGGGCATGAAAAAATAGCCATTAACTTTCAGCAAAGAAGGTTATTTTCATTGGGCTAAGCTAGTATTTCACGTAGTTACCGACTTACTAAATAAATCGCGGCTATGCCCCAGTGTAAGGAGCGATAGGCTTAAAAGTTGTATAGTGAAATTTTTGCAATTCGGCAGGCACCGCCGCCTGGCGGAGTGATCGAGACCTCCAGGAACGGGCAATTGCGGCATGCCCTTACTGTTTGGACTAGCGCCTGAGGCCGCGCTGAATCGACTCCAGCCGCACGATCCCGTGACCCTCGGTCGTCCGCTTTGGCGCAACTTTCCACGCGTGGCCGTAGATCACCTCGACACTGATTCGAATTGGCCCCCCGGCGTTTCGCGCGTTTTCGAGCGCTGCTTCAATCGCGCCCAATTTGCGCGGGGTGAGCAAGCCGCGCGGTCGCGCGCGCATCGAGTTGACTGCGCCCTGAGCTTTGAGGTCGCGCCACAGGGCGGCCGCCGTCGCGTACTCCAGTGTGATGACTTCCATGTCCATCACCGGATCGGCGAAGCCCGCATGAATAAGCATGTCACCGATGTCGTGCAAGTCGGTGAAGCGCTGCACGCGTGAGTCCGCGATGTCGTTGGCATTGGTGAGCGCGCGGCGTAGCTCAATCAACGTGTCTGGCCCCGGTGCAGTGAACATAATCACGCCGCCAATTTTGAGCACACGATTCCACTCGGCCAACAGCGCGGGTAAATCGTTTGCCCATTGCAGTGCGAAATTGCTCCACAACACATCGGCATGCTCGCGGGGCAACGGGAGTGCGCCCATGTCGCTCACCAGACCGCGAATCCGGGGACGTTTGCCCAGCCCCGTCAATCGACCGAGCAACCCGCCACCAGGCGGCACCGCGCGCTCAACCATCGCCGGCGCATGATCGAGGGCCGTCACCATCGCCAGGGGAAAACGCGCCGAAAGCGCTGCGGTATGCGTGCCCGGCCCGCAGCCGACATCGAGAATCGACGCTGGCGCAATTCGCATCAAATCAAAACGCTCGAGCAAGCGATTGCCGACTTCGCGCTGCACCACCGCTGCGCTCGCGTAGCTTTGCGCTGCGCGGTCAAAACGATGGCGCAGCAGCGCAATGTCAAGCGCAGCGGGGGCGCTCATGGCGAGCACTTCGGGTGCGTGCGCGGCGACTGCGGTGTGGTTAGCGACATGGGAGAATTGGCGGAACCAACGAGTAGCGGGAATCGAAATTCTATTGCGCCTGTTTAATGCGCCGCCTCTGCCCTCGCTAAGGCCGAGCCTGAAGCGTGTGCGTGACCGCATGCTGCCGCAATGCTGCTTTTTTTGTGGCGACAGCAGCGTCGAGACGGTGTGCGCGCCCTGCATTGACAATCTACCAAGCTTGGTAGAGCAGGTGTGCCCGCGCTGCCAGCTCGCGGTGGCCAACGGCGAGGTGTGCGGGCGCTGTTTGAAAAAACCGCCGGCGTGGGAGCGTTTGGTTGCGCGTTGGCCGTACCAATTTCCGCTCGACAAAGCGCTGGTATCTGCGAAATACCACCATGCGTTTGCGATTTATCGGTGGGCCGCAGCGTATTTGAATGCATGGCCGTTGACAGCAACGGCGACGCTGATTCCCGTGCCATTGGCCGACTTGCGATTGCAATCACGTGGCTACAACCAGGCGCAATTGATCGCCGAAGAAGTGGCGAAACGATTCGCTCTGAGGGTTGATGCAAGCGCCGTTATCCGCATTCGTGAAACCGATGTTCAGCAACGTCTCAATTGGATCGAACGACGTCACAATGTGCGCGGTGCATTCGTCGCCACCCGTTCATTCGCGGGCGAATCGGTGGTGCTAATTGATGATGTACTCACCACCGGAGCCACGCTCAATTCGCTCGCGCGCACCGTGCTGGATGCAGGGGCTACGCGCGTTGACGCATTCGTGCTGGCGCGCGTGTTGCCGATCAGGCGGCGGGATCGGGTCGTTAAATTCGGGCAGGCGAGAGCGTGAGCAGGCACTTATGATTCACGTCGTTCTGGTTGAGCCAGAAATTCCGCCCAACACGGGCAACGTCATCCGTCTCTGCGCGAACACGGGAGCCACGTTGCACCTCGTGCGTCCGCTGGGTTTCCCGCTTGATGATGCGCGAATGCGTCGAGCGGGTCTCGATTATCACGAGTATGCAAAGATGCTGGTGCACGACGATTGGGCGGCGTGCAAAGCCGCACTCGCAGGCCATCGAATGTTCGCTGTTGAGACGTGCGGCATCCGATCACCGCACGAGACCAAGCTAGTTTCCGGTGACGTGTTTGTATTTGGCTCCGAGACGAAGGGGCTGTCACCTGAAGTGCTGGAAGATTTCGACGCCGATCATCAACTGCGCCTACCGATGCGACCGGCAATCAGAAGCCTGAATCTATCGAATTCGGTTGCTGTGACGGTGTACGAAGCATGGCGGCAGTTGGGGTTTGCGGGCGCCGCGCACTAGTTCCCGTCGCGGGTAGAAGCGGCTTTGCTGCTACTGGCTAGTCTGCAAGGCAACAGAGGTCGCGGCAGCGCCGATCCTACAAAAGCGGATCAATCGAGCGCTCCGCGCAAAATTGCGAGTAATCCATCCGCACTTTTCCAGTCCGGCCCAAACACAAATCGCGGCAAATACCAACGATCTGAATTTTTCGTGATGTAGTCGCTTTGCCCGCCAAACGCCGCAATCAAGCCGTGCGTTTCAGCAAATTGCGGCATGTATTCTCGCCGCATGTAAGCGGACGCTTGCGTCCACGGGTAGGCGAACAGCGCTGGCTTTCGGCCGCCCCTAGATTCGATAAATTGACTTGCAGCACGCACCTGCATGTCGCACTCAGCAAACGTATCAATTGCAAAGAAGTTACCCGTGTTCTGATCCCGCTGTACGACCGGCGAAACAGTAGGGTGATTGTGATCCCAACCGTGGCTCTCAATGGTGAGCAAGGCGCTGTCGTTGGCCGTCTGCCACCAGTCGTCGTTCAGCGCACCCTGCGCATGCATGGCGCCGCGGTCGATCTGTGCGCGCGCGCTAGGGCTTGCAATGACAAAACTGGTCATGTTGAGCGCCGACTGTGCATCTGGACGCTGCGCCTGAAAATCGCGAAAACTGCTGGCAAAACTTCGTTGTTGCCCGAACTCGGGGTGCGTCATGCCCCTCCAATCGTAGTCGGTGCCGTCGTCACACGAAAGCGCGACCACGGGGCGCGAAAACTCCGAAAAATTCAGCCGTCCACCGCGAATCCAGTGCGCCACCTCGACCAGTGGAACGACCGCAAAACCTGCGTCATCAATGGTTCGCAGGTCGTCGGCCAGTGCGATCAGGTCATTGGTCGGGTAAGTGTTGCCAAACACGTTATAGCCGTGCCAGGTAAGCACGGGGATGCGGTTTTGTGCGAGCGGTCTCGAAGTGGCTTGTGTCATGCGCTCTACATTAGCATTGTGCGGGTATGACTTTTGATTCCCTCACCTTTGCGCTGTTCCTTGCAGTCGTGTTTCCCGTTTATGTGTGGCTTGGTTCATGGCCTGCTCGCAAGAATTTGTTGCTGGTCGCGAGTTGCGTCTTTTATGGCTCATGGAACCCGTTTTTTCTGCTACTGCTCGCGTTCACGACGATATTTGACTGGTGGGCAGCGCAACGTATTCACGCGGCATCGAGCACGCGTACGCGGCGCATCTGGTTTTGGGCGTCCATCGTGGCTAGTCTGGCACTGCTTGGCTATTTCAAGTACGCACAGTTTTTCGCGAACACCGCGATTGAATGGCTCGCGTTGGCTGGTGTGACTTACAAACCGATTGATCTCGGTATCGTTCTGCCGCTGGGCATTTCGTTCTACACCTTCGAATCGATTTCGTACATCGTGGACGTCTATAAAAAGCGCATCGAACCGACGAAAAGCTTGCGCGACTATGGTTTGTTCATGACGTTTTTTCCGCATTTGGTGGCGGGGCCAATCATGCGGTTCAATGACTTCAATGCGCAGACTGTCACGCCACGCATCGTGACCGGCGATGCAGTCGCACTGGGCGCGTACATGCTTATCGCTGGGTTGTTCCTGAAAATTGTCGGTGCAGATCACGTATTTGCACCCATTTCGGATGTCGTGTTCGCACCCGATTACAAGGCGGGCTTTGTCGCTGCATGGGCGGGAGCGTTTTCGTTTTCGATGCAGGTGTACTGCGATTTCGCGGGCTATTCGCTGGCGGCGCTGGGTATCGCAAAAATGTTTGGTTTTCATCTTCCGGCCAACTTTGAGGCACCCTTTGCGTCGGTAGGTATTGCCGAGCTGTGGACGCGTTGGCACATCTCGCTATCGAACTGGTTGCGTGACTATGTGTTCAATCCGTTGGGGCACTATCGCAAGGGGCGATTGCGCGGTTATCTCAATGTGATGATCACGTTCACAGCATGTGGTTTTTGGCACGGTGCGGCATGGCATTTTGTGGTGTGGGGTGCCATGCACGGCGTGTTTCTCGTCGGTGAGCGACTGCTGAAAGACGGCGTTGGCCACTGGCGGATCTGGGATGTGAGACCGGTGCGCTGGTTACTCGCGTTGCTCACATTCGCGCTGTTCTCGCTGGCGGTGGTGTTTTTTCGCGCCTCGACGTTGACGCTGGCATGGGAACGAGTCATCGCGATGTTCGGTGTGGCGATTAAAGATGCAGTAACGCTCGCGTGGAACGGCGACGCCAAAGTGTTTGTCATCGGTTTGATCGTCGGGCTTGCGGCGCAAGCGTGGCTCAAGTCTCGAAAGGGCTGGGAGTGGGTGCATGCAATTGCTTGGCCGTGGCGCGCGGTTTTGTTGTCGCTAATGTCACTTGCCATCATCTTGTCGCCAGGCAAAACCAATGCCTTCATCTACTTTCAGTTTTGACGGGGGAGCGATGACACATTCTCGCTGGCTCCTGACATGGATACTCGCCGCTGTCGTCACGTTAGGGGGTTGGTTTGGGTTCGAAGTATTGTGGCGCGGTCGAGGTTACGTGCCGACGGTGATGGACAGCATGGATCTGTGGTCACTCAATCGCTCGCGCGCTGTTAAAGCGTCGCCCGCAGTGGCGGTCGCGATGCTCGGTGCCTCGCGGATTCAATATGGTCTGTCACCGTCAGTGTTTCGTGATGAAGCCCGTGCAACCCTACCATTCATGTTGGCAATCAACGGCCGCTATCCACTGGCGACGTTGCGCGATTTGGCTGAAGACATAAGCTTCAAGGGGATAGCAATTGTCGGAGTCGATGCGCGCGGCATGGACAAGCGAGTTTGGGAGATGCAAGCCAATTACGTGCGGCAGTATCACCACGATTGGAGTCCGGCGCGCGAAGTTCATCGACGTCTGCTGACGCTTGTGCAACGGGAGGCAATCGCAGCGCGGCCAGATTTCGCGTGGGTCACCCTCGTCAAGCGCTGGGTTAATGGCAATGGGCCACCTTATCGCGAGTACGTGACGTTCGAGCGTGATCGGTCAGGTGGCACCGACTATCGCAAAAGCGCGGTCGCTGAAATTCGCAACGCACGGGTCGCCGAACTCAAAAATTACTACCGCGACAACTTACCACCAACGCCAGCAGAATGGCTCAACGAGATGCGTACCGTCGTGCGCTGGGTGGAGAAAATAAATTCGCGGGGGGGCAAAGTTGTGTTCTACCGCGAACCTGTCTCCGGCGAACATATCGAGCAGGATGAGGCGAAATTTCCGCGCCCGTTGTATTGGGACAAATTGGTCGAGATCATGCCCGCGCTGATGATTGATTTTCGCGACTATCCCGAGCTCAACATTGACACACCGGACACATCGCACATCGACATCAAGGACATTGACCGACATACTCGTGCATTGGTGCGGGTGCTCAAGCTCAAAGGGATTTTGTAGGACTAATCGAGCCGCGCGGGCAATAACGTTGTGCCATCACGGTTAGCTGAAGCGATGATGACATCGCCGGAGGCCACGTGAAATAACCCTTCACGCGCCATAAGCGTGACTGAGTCGGTTGTTGGCGCGCCTGCGACGACCGCCGCTGTCGGCAATCCTGCGAGACGCTTTGGGCTCATCCAGAGTTGCGGATAGGCCTGGCTGTTGTGGTGCGCGCAAAAGCCTTTTTCAATGATGTCTGCCACTGTTTGCGGTGACACATACGAGGTATCAACCACCAGATCATAGTTGCGATAGTCGCGCAACTCGATGCCATAGAGTGTCTGGTAGCGCACTGCTTCCAGGCGCGTGCGCGCGAGATTGTTTTCCAGCGCTTCGGCGAGCGAACCGTGAAATTCGTCACTTCGCGACGCCTCAAACACGCGCTCTGCGCCGACCATGGGATCGACCGACAAAAAGACCTTGTACGCCGCCGGAATGAAGTGCCACGCCAAACGCGAGTCGACGATGATGCGGTCGCTGGTGACACCTAGTGCCTGGGTGTGTGAATCGATCTTGTCGTCGACGCTACGATCCTTCGCAGACCATTCGTTAAGCTGCAACGTGGTCAAACCCATTCTTGCGGCAATTTCGCGCTGTATGCCGCCCGCAGAAATGAGCTGGAAACCCAGTTTTTCTTTCAGAATGCGCGCGACGGACGACTTGCCGCCGCCGATGTCGCCTGAGAGCGTGACGATATCTTTCACAGAATAAAGATTAGTTTGCAAATCACGATTTTAGAGGATGCGCTCGCCGTCAAACCCGGCAAGTGAGCAGCGTCATTTACCGATGCAGAATCGGCTAAATATTTCGCCTAGCAAATCGTCCGCCGTGAATTCACCGGTAATGGCGCCCAGCGATTCGTGGGCCAGTCGCAGCTCTTCTGCGAACAGTTCGAGTGCAATGTGATCGAGGTGAAGGAATGCAGCATCCAGATGTGCGAGTGTGGCGCGAAGCGCGGTCACGTGACGCTCACGCGCCATGAATCCACCCTCTTCACGATAGTTGAAGCCCACCGCTTCAGTGATGGCATCAATTAGCAATTCAACGCCATCGCCGGTCTTCGCAGACAACCACACGCCTTGATCATCGACATGAGCCTCGCCGCCGACAATATCCATTTTATTGCGCACAACGATCCGTGGCAGACTCAAGGGCAATTCTGCGAGCAAACGATCAGGCACGCTCGCATCTGCCTCAATCAGTACCAGCGCCAAATCGGCATCAGCAATCGCGCTCCGCGTTCGTTCGATGCCGATGATTTCGATGGGGTCAGTGGTCTCGCGCAAGCCGGCCGTATCGACGATCTCCGTTGGCAGTCCTTTGAGACTGACGCGGCTGCGCACGATATCTCGTGTGGTGCCTGCGATGGACGTAACAATTGCGATTTCGTCGCCCGCCAATGCATTGAGCAGGCTCGATTTGCCTACGTTCGGCTCACCCGCCAGCACGATGCGGATGCCGTCATGCAGCAGTTGCCCGCGACCGGCTTCGGCGAGCACATGTTGGAGCGCTTCGCGTGCATCGGTTAATTGATCGCGAGCGCGTTCCGCTTCCAGAAACTCAACATCCTCTTCCGGAAAATCCAGCGTCGCTTCGACGAACATCCGAAGCCGGATCAGCGTGTCTTGCAGCGTTCGGATGCGCGCCGAGAACTCGCCGGTGAGCGAGCGCACCGCGGCGCGGGCGGCACTCTCGGTCGCCGCATCAATCACATCGGCAACGGCCTCGGCTTGCGCTAAATCCATCTTGCCATTGAGATACGCGCGGCTGGTGAATTCGCCTGGCCCAGCGTGCCTTGCACCCAGTTCGACGCAGCGGCGCACCAGCGCCTGCAATACCATCGGAGAACCGTGCGCATGCAGTTCGAGCACATCCTCACCCGTGAAGGATGCGGGTGATGCGAAATAGAGCGCGATACCGTCGTCGATGATGTGATCAACGGCATCTACAAATCGCGTGTGGTGGGCAACGCGTGGCGTGAGCACACGGCCACACAATTTGTGACCGAATGCACCTAGCGATTTGCCCGAAACCCGCACCATGCCTACCCCGCCGCGACCCGGCGGGGTAGCGATGGCGACGATGGTGTCAGTCATGGTTACGATTGTAGGAGCGGCTCTGAGGCGACCCAGGTTGGCACTTACGCCAGAAAGGCCGGTCGCGGAAGAGCCGACTCCTACAGAGCTATATCAGCGCTTCAGCGCTGCGACAACGGTCGCCTGCTCGCGCTCAAGCATCTTGTTGATCTGCCACTGCTGCGCGATTTGCAGCAGATTCGACACGGTCCAGTACAGCACCAGTCCGGCTGGGAAAAATATGAACATCACTGCGAAAGCAACTGGCATGTACTGCAAAATTTTCTGCTGCATCGGATCCATACCCGGTGCTGCGGGTTGCAATTTCGACTGCGCAAACGCTGTAATCGCGTAGATCACGGGCAGCACATAGTACGGGTCGGCGGCCGACAAATCCTTGATCCAGCCAAGCCACGGCGCGTGCCGCAGCTCAACGGCGGCGCTCAGCACCCAGTAAAGCGAAATGAACACTGGAATTTGCACCAAAACCGGCAGGCAACCTCCGAGCGGATTAATTTTTTCTTTCTTGTAGAGCGCCATCATCTCGGTGTTGAGCTTGACCCGGTCATCGGCGTAACGAGTTTGAATTTCTTTCAACTTAGGGCCGACCAGCTTCATCTTGCCCATGCTGCGACCCGCTGCCGCGTTGAGGGGATAAAACACGGCTTTAATCAGGATCGTGAGCAGCACGATAGCCCACCCCCAGTTGCCCACCAGATTGTGGAACCACTTGAGTAGCCAGAACATCGGCTCAGCAATCACACTGAACATGCCGTAATCCACCACGTGATCTAACCCAGGCGCTGCGGCCTTAAGCAAATCCTGCTCTTGCGGACCGAGGAACAGGGGGACAGATACTTTCGCAGTCGCGCCGGGTGCGATGTCACCCACGGGTGTTTTGAGGCCGGAGAGGTAAGCGTCGCCGGTGGCTTTGGTCATGTAGTACTCGCGTGGCACGCCAGCTTTGGGCAACCAGGCATCGACAAAGTAGTGTTCAACCATGCCGATCCAGCCGTCAGTCAATCGCTCGCTGGTGATGCCCGGTTTGCCTTTTTCAATGTCCTTGAAATCAACCTTTTGATACTTCTTTGCTTCGGTGTAAAGCACCGGGCCGTGAAATGCGCTCGCACCCATCGGATTGTTTAAACCGGTGGCTACGCTGTCACGTTGCAACTGAAAATAGGCCGTGGGTGCGATCGAGGTGCTGCCACCGTTGGTGATTTCTTGCGTCACGTCAATGACATAGCTGCCGCGCTTGAAGGAGTACACAAGATCAACTTTGCCACCGCTTGCAATGGGCGTAGATAAACGCACCACCAACGTGTCGGCGCTGCCCATGTTCAGACTGTCGGAAACCTTGCTGTACTGTGTGTAATGATTCGGCATGCCGGCGCCGAGCAACCCAGTCTGCGCAACATGCATGCGCGTCTGATCTTTCTGCAGGACGTGGTAGGGCTTTGTTTTGTCGAGGGCGTCGCCATGAAACTTCAATGCCACATCTTCAATTGCGCCGCCCAGCGTGTTGATGCGGAAGTCGGCCAGATCAGTCTTGACGGTCAGCAATTCCCCGCCTGTTGCCTGCGCAGCGGCTGGACTGGTGGGCACGCCAGCAGTTGCCGGAGCGGGGGAAGCCGCATTAGATGCTGACGTTGGCACAGTGCCCAGTGGCACATCCCCCTTTTTTTCAACAGGCGTTGAAATAGACGCCACCGGTTTGGGCGGTGCGGGCGGCGCATTTTCTTTCTGCCATGCCTGAAACAGGAACACGCCGGACATGGAAAAAATAACGAACAGTAGTAGGCGCTGGAAGTCCATCGTGGGCTTTCAGTTAAGGGTTGTGAGAGGCGGGCTGCGTGTTGTTCGCAGCGACAGCAATGGACGTATTCAGTTGCTTTTCAGGCACGGGGTCATAGCCGCCTGCATGCCACGGATGGCATTTGGTCAGCCGCATCGCGCCCATCGCGCTGCCACGCAGAACACCATAAATGCCTATGGCGTCAGCAGTGTATTCGGAGCAACTCGGGAAGAAGCGGCAGCGTTGACCCAGCATTGGACGAACGCTGTATTGATACGCTTTGATGAGGCCGAGAGCGGCGACTTCAGCAGCATGGCACCTGTGAGCCTTCATGGCGTCACCGAGGGCGCTGGACGTGATGGTTGCGCTGAGGCTGAAGCCGTTGCGGCCCACTTTGCGATGTAGCGATCAAGAGTAGCCGTCCATTCAGCAATCACCGCTGCCACATCTTTGTTGCTTATGGACAAACTCAAACGCACGACGTACTGCAACGGTTGCAAGGCGCTCTGGCGGAGGCGAAATTGTTCGCGTATGCGCCGTTTCACGGCGTTACGCAACACCGCTGTTCGAGCGTTGCGTTTGCCGATCATCAGGCCCAACTGCGGGCGCAAGGCCCGCGAAGGCTGCGCCACGCTGTGTTCGACCGAACGACGATACACCCACAAAAACTGTCCGCGCTGGGCGCGAGTCTTTAGTGCACGAGCGAAGTCTTCGGACTCAAGCACCCTGGCAGCGCGCGGAAATGCGCCTCCTGCGAGCATGGCAAGCACAGTGAGCGCAGCAGACGCGGCGGGCGAGACGACGGCTATTGGGCTTTAAGCCGAAAGAACCGCGCGGCCTTTGGAACGGCGCGCAGCGATCACGCGGCGACCGCCTTTGGTTGCCATGCGGGCACGAAAGCCGTGGTTGCGTTTGCGGCGGATAACGGATGGCTGGAATGTACGTTTCATGATCTCTTCAACTCTGTATGATGCGCTGGCTTTGCCTGAGAGCCACCCACCTTACGGGAGGGCAACCCTATTCTGAAAGGCTCAAGCAGCTGGGGATATTGTCCGACGGTCGCAGGGCCTTGTATCCCTAAGCTGACCAAGCCGCTCACAGTTATGTGCGGTTTTTGCGGAAAAGCCTCGAATTATAGCTTTTGGGGCACTTTTTTTAAGCGACTTGTCAATCCTGATCGTACTCCGAGGGTCAACGCTGTGCCCGCCAGCACAATCGCGCCACCCAGCGCCATCGGCAAAGTCACCGTTTCACCCAGAAAAACAGCGCCCCACGCCACGGCAAATACCGGAATCAGGAAGGTCACTGTAGACGCTTTTTGCCCGCCCAATCTCGCAATCAGGCGAAAATAAAGAATCAGCGCGAAAGCGGTCGCCAACACGGCAAGCAAGACTGCCGCGATCCACGCCTTTGCCGACGGCGTCGTTTCTGGCCAAAAGGCAATGGCGAACGGCAATAAGATCAGTGCGCCCGCTGCCTGACTGCCGGTGGCCACCCCCATTGGCGACACCGACGACAGCTTCTTTTTTGTGTAATGCGTCGAAAACCCGTACGCGAACGTCGCCGTCAGGCCCGCCACGATGGCCAACCCGGAACCGTCCGGCTTGAAATCGACTTTTCCCCACGTCAAAACCACCATACCGACAACACCGAAGGCGAGTCCAGCCCATTGCAGCTTGCTCAGTTTCGAACTAAGCCAGAACATCCCCACCACTGCCACCCACAACGGCGTGGTCGCGTTGATCAACGCAGTAAATCCCGCTGTTAACGAGGTTGCAGCGTAGGCGAGCAGGGTGAACGGAATCACCGCGTTGACGATACCGACGACCGTGAGTTCCTGGACGTGGCTGGTCATCTGCGCCTTGCCTTCGCGCAACAACACCAGCGGCAACAAGCACAGCACCGCGATGCCTGAGCGTAATCCGATCAACGCGAACGGCCCAAACTCGGGCACGCCGACACGCAAAAACAGGAATGACGCCCCCCAAATCGCCGACAGCAATACAAAGTCGATGACATCACGGCGGCTCAAAGAATGCCTTCCAGTTTCAATAAAAATTCTTTGTTGTGCAGTCCGCCTGCGTACCCGGTCAACGAACCGTTCGCGCCGATCACGCGATGACAGGGTACGATGATCCCTATGGGATTTTTCCCGTTGGCCGCACCAATGGCGCGCACCGCAGAAGGCTGGCCCGCGATGTGTGCCTGTTGCCCGTAAGAACGTGTTTCGCCATAGGGAATCTTGGTCAGCGCGATCCATGCACGTTTTTGAAAGTCGGTGCCACGAGGGGCCAGCGGCATAGTGAACGCGCGCAGCTTTCCAAGAAAATAAGCATCGAGTTCGCACTTCGTTTGCGTGAGCACAGGCAGCCGCTCATCATGCACCCAATCAGTGTTCATTGCGGGCACATACTTGCCAGCGGTCATATGCAGCGCAGTCAAGGCCTCGCCGTTCGATATCAGCAGCAATTCGCCGGTGGGTGAATCGTGAAGCTGGTAGTAAGTGGTCATGTCGGTTTCTCCAATTTTCTCCACGTATGCAACACGGCATAGCTGCGCCACGGGCGCCATGCCTCTGCAATCACATCCGCCTCGCGTTGCCCTTTTGCCGTGTTCGGTAAGCTCATCGCGTTCAACAACGCCACATCCTGTGGCGGCCAGGCGTCCGGCCACGCCAGCGCGCGCATTGCGATGTAATGCGCGGTCCATGGGCCGACGCCTTTGATCGTTCGCAACGCATCGATGGTCTGCATCGGTTCGGTGCCGCCGCCCAGCACGAGAGCCTTTGAGGTCACCGCGCGTGCAATCGAAATCATCGCCTCAGCCCGCGCGCCAACGATGCCCAATCGCGCAATGTCGTCGCGAGTCAACTCAGCCACTTTCGAGGCCAACGGGAACGCTCGCGTGAGTTGATGAAACGGCGTCACTAGGGCTTCACCAAACGCATCCACAAAGCGCGTCGCCAACGTGCGTGCCGCCTTCACCGTCACCTGCTGGCCGAGAATCGCGCGCATCGCCAATTCGAAACCATCAAACGCGCCCGGTAACCGCAGGCCGTGCGCACCCTTGGCAAGCTCGCCGAGCGCAAGCGCAATTTCAAGCGGATCCGCCGCCACGTCAAATACCTGCTTTGTGCGTGAGAGCACGGCCTGTGTCGAGCTCGCAAGTTTCGATGAAAAGCGCAACTGCAAAGCGTTACGCTTCGGCAAGTGGCTTACTTCAAGCCAACCCGTTTTTGCGTTGGCGGTGTCACCATCCACACGAATCACCCGCCGATACGCGTCCTCAGCCACCGACTCCACTCCCGGAATCGCTCGCATCTCAAAGAACGCCAGCAGTCGCACCCAATCGTACGGTGGGCGATACGGCAACATAAAAGTCAACGCATCGGACTGATCAGGCGCGGCATTTTCTGTGCCGTCCTTGCGCAACCGTGTAGGGCTAAAACCGTAGCGCTCAGCGAACAGTGCATTCATGCGCCGCACGCTAGAAAAACCACTTGCGAAGGCCACCCCCGACACCGGCAGCGACGTATCCGTCAATAATCGTTTCGCCAGCAACAAGCGATGCGTCTGTGCGTATTGCACTGGCGACACGCCAAATTCATCGAAAAAAATGCGCCGTAAATGACGATCTGTCACGCCAATTTTTTGCGCGATCAGCGGCAGATCGACGTATTTGGCAACACCATCTTCAATCAGGCGCGCCGCTGCGCGCGCCAGCTTTTCACTTGCCTCGGTCGCAGCAAACCCCGGCGCAAGCTCGGGGCGGCAACGCAAACACGGGCGAAACCCAGCCGCCTCCGCCGCCGCTGCACTCGGATGAAAGGTGCAGTTTTTTTGCTGTGGCAAACGTACGCGGCAAATCGGGCGGCAATAAATATGCGTCGAAGCAACGCCTACAAAGAAGCGCCCGTCAAAGCGCGTGTCGTGGGCCTTCATGGCTTGGTAGCAGGCGGCGGCGTCGAGATGCATGGGTGCAGTTTATCTGCACGCGGATCGCAGCGTTAGCCGTTTTCGGACATCATGATTTCGTTGTTAACAGGCATCTGCATGAGGTCTTAACCTGATACAGCTGCGTCATACCACGCAACCTAACTCACGAAACGACGAACGCTTGCTTCAATCCCCGCAGCATCAAGCCCAACCGAGGCCAGCATCAACGCTGGATCGCCCTGATCAATGAACGTGTCGGGTAAACCGAGTCGAATGACGCGAATTTTCATAGTGCTGCCGGTCACAAATTCAGCGACGGCGCTGCCAGCACTACCTTGAACGCTCGCCTCTTCGACCGTAATCAGCGCATCGTGCGTCAAAGCCATTTCGCGTATCAACGCCTCGTCGAGCGGTTTGATGAAGCGCATGTTAACGACGGTGGCGTTAAGCTTTTCGCCAACAACCAATGCCGGATGCAGCATTGAGCCCCACGCCAAAATTGCAATCCTTTCGCCCGTCCGACGCACCTCACCTTTGCCTAGTTCAAGCGGCGCGATCACTGCGTCTGCGGCGCCGTGCGCCGCGCCACGCGGATAGCGCACGGCCACCGGGCGCTGTAATTCCACCGCCATCGACAGCATGGCGCGACACTCAGCAGCGCTACTGGCTGACATCAGCACGATGTTCGGCAGGCAGCGCAGGTAGGCGACGTCGAATGTGCCTGCATGCGTCGGGCCGTCAGCGCCGACCAAGCCCGCACGATCAATCGCGAACACCACGGGCAGATTTTGCAACACCACGTCGTGCACCAACTGGTCGTAGGCCCGTTGCAAAAACGTGGAGTAAATCGCAACCACCGGCTTCATGCCTTCGCACGCGAGGCCCGCCGCAAACGTTACGCTGTGTTGCTCGGCGATGCCGACGTCGAAGTAGCGCTCGGGATAGGTCTTCGAGTAGCGCACCATGCCCGAGCCTTCGCCCATCGCGGGTGTGACAGCCACCACCATCGGATCGGCTGCCGCAGCGTCGC
This sequence comes from Burkholderiales bacterium, assembly GCA_043719085.1. GTDB lineage: Bacteria > Pseudomonadota > Gammaproteobacteria > Burkholderiales > Casimicrobiaceae > Casimicrobium. Next base: position 25,798 of record JAYSUK010000322.1, read on the forward strand.
ACAACCAGTCGCCGAAGATTTCCGAATACGTCACTTTGGGAGGCGTGGCGGGCGACGGGGGAATGCCCTCGACGTGATCAAACTTCGGCACGCCGTGATACAGAATCGGATCGTCCTCAGCGCGATCGTATCCCGCACCTTTTCGCGTCAGCACATGCAGAAACTGCGGGCCTTGCCGATCTTTCACTTTGTTTAACGTGTCGACCAGCAAATTGACATCATGGCCGTCAATCGGGCCGATGTAATTGAAGCCAAATTCTTCCCACATGGTGCCGGGCAAAACCATGCCCTTCATGTGCTCTTCCCAACGCCGCGCAAACTGCGAAACGAGCGGCGTGGCCGACAGCACGCTTTTTCCCACGTTACGCACTTTGTCGTAAGTGTGGCTCGCGAGCAGCCGTGAAAGATACTTGTTCAACGCGCCAACCGGCTCGCTAATCGACATCTCGTTGTCGTTCAGAATCACCAGCAGATTCGCGTCCATCGCGCCCGCGTTGTTGAGCGCCTCAAACGCCATGCCAGCGCTCATCGCGCCGTCACCAATCACCGCGACCACGCGGCGGTGCTCGCCCTTGGCTTTGGCAGCCACCGCCATGCCGAGCGCGGCGGAGATACTGGTCGATGAATGCGCAACGCCAAACGTGTCGTACTCGCTCTCGTCACGCTTCGGAAATCCGGCGAGTCCGTTCCATTGCCGCAACGTGTTCATGCGGTCACGGCGACCAGTCAACACTTTGTGCGGATAACACTGATGACCGACGTCCCACACCAGGCGATCATGCGGCGTGTCAAGGCAGTAATGCAGCGCGACAGTCAGTTCGACCACTCCGAGATTCGACGACAAATGACCTCCTGTTTTCGACACGGAATCGAGCACGAAGGCTCGTAATTCATCGCAAAGGGGGACCAATGCCGACTGCGGCTGTTGCCGCAAGTGCTTGGGTATGTGGATCGATTCGAGAAGTGACATGAGCGCGAGACTTTCTATGCGGTTCGCTAATTTACTAATTGTGAACTTGGTCGGAAGGCGTCAGCTGGGCGTCGCTTGATGCATCGAGCGCGGCCAAGTCCGAACCTACCGGCGAGCGCCTACGCATTGCGATCAGCCATCGCCCGTGCCAAATCGGTCAGACGCTGCGTATTCAAATTCGTTGGCAACGCACTGATGGCTTCATCGGTAAGCCGCTGCGCATAAAGGGTGGCGGCGTCAATCCCCATTAATGAAACAAAAGTTGGCTTGGCATTGGTTGCATCCTTGCCCGCCGTTTTGCCCAGCGTGGCGCTATCGGCAGTGGCATCGAGCACGTCGTCCACCACCTGAAAAGTCAAACCAATTTTTTGTGCATAAATCGCCAGCGCGGCAAGCGTGGCTTCATCCTCTTCCGCGAGCAGCGCCGGGATCACGATGGCCGCCTCAAACATCGCGCCCGTCTTCATGGAGTGCATTTCTTCGAGCGCGTTGAGCGTCATCGGCTGACCCACGTTGGCCAGATCAATCGCCTGACCGCCCGCCATGCCGTACGCGCCGCTGGCTTCGGCCAGCTCGTGCGTCGCAGCAACTACGCCTGTTGCCGTGGTAGGCGCGCCGAGCAACACGGCGAACGCGAGCGGCTGCAACGCGTCGCCCGCGAGCATCGCCGTGGCTTCGCCAAACTTCACGTGACTGGTGGGTTTGCCGCGCCGCAAATCATCGTTGTCCATGCACGGCAGGTCATCATGAATCAGCGAATAGGCGTGGATCATCTCCACTGCTACGGCGGCGTGATCGGCCAATTCAGCGCTCGCGCCAATCGCTTCGGCACTGGCGTACGCGAGCAGCGCGCGCAGCCGTTTGCCGCCGCCGGTTGCGCTGTAGCGCATGGCTTCCAGCAAGTGCCCGGATGACAATTCGGACGCAGGCGTCCAGCGGACGAGCGCCGCTTCCAATCGCGCGCGATGAGCCGTGGCCCATTGCTCAAAAGCATTGTTCGACATTCGCTAATCGAGCGAAAACGGCTTCAACACATCGCCTTCGAGCACTTTGACCTGCTGCTCAACCTGCGCTAGCTCGCCCTGCGCGTATTTCAGCAACTCTGCGCCGCGTTTGTACGCTGCAAGCGAGTCAGCCAATGGCAATTTGCCGCCTTCGAGATCGCCGACGAGCTTTTCGAGCTCTTCGAGCGCGGTTTCAAAGGTCTTGGGAGGGGCTTTGGCCATGGACAGTCACAAATACGTAATCCATAGATTTTACGAATCCGGCGCGCTAAACCTGAGGCGCCGCGCCGTCGTTTAGTGCCAAAGACGCAAAAAATCGTGTTCTTTGTTGCATTTGCCACCGTCTGCCTGCAGCCGAAGGCCGCGAATCGGAATAGTCGCCTGCTGATCGCCCGTCATCACAGTCAGCAGGTCGAAGCTGCCGTCGGCGTTTATTTTCACAGTCACCCGATGCTGGATGTTGAGCACCCGCCCCGCGCCCGGCATGTTGCAGCGCCCCGTCCAGCTTGATTCACGCTTGCCCTCGCGCACGGCCGAGAGTTTGCACAGCGCGCCCTGCGTCGCCATCACCGCCTGCCAGTCGCGCGCGGTGAGGTCTTCGTTGGTGAATACGTCGACGCACATTTCACGAACCTTGCGGTTCCAGTCAACGCGGTACGCGCCCTCGGGGATTTGCGGGGCGGCCAGGGCTTCGCAAGTGAAGAAAACTGACGCAGAAAGCATCAAAAATAGAGCGGCGGCGCTGGTCATGGTTAACTCTTGGTACAGAAAAAACGGAGCAGAGGCGTGATTTGGCCCATGCGGAAGCAACAATCCTTACGCAGTGTCCACGTGGACGGTTGTCGCCGCGTTAGGCACATTCCCCGCCATGGGATAATATGGTGTTGACGACGCAGCCTCAAGCCAAAAGCGCTGAGCATCACGGGATAAAACCCAGTGCCAGCGGATTCGGGCAGAGGTTGACTTAGCAAGGGTTGGGTGCAGTCCGTAATTGCACCTGGTTTAAGTTGGGTTAACTTTTCCTGAAACGGTTTGGAGCCATGACGCGTC
>JAYSUK010000323.1:0-28764 GCA_043719085.1 Burkholderiales bacterium
GGATGAGACCCTGGCGTATCAGTACGCACCGCAAGGCGTACCGCGGCTGGCGCTGCGCCGCACCCCACCGGACGAATTGGTGGTCGCGCCCTACGCCACGGCGCTGGCCACACTTATCGCCCCGCATCGTGCGACGGCCAACTTTGCCGCACTAGAAAAAATTGGAGCACGCGGTCGGTATGGTTTTATCGAAGCGTTGGACTATTCTCCTTCACGCCAAACCGGAAACAGCGCATTCCAGCCCGTGGCGACATTCATGGCACACCATCAAGGCATGACCATTGTTGCCCTCGCTAACGTGCTACTCGGCGCGCCTGCGCAGCGCTGGGGTATGGCCAACGCGAACATTGAATCGGTTGCGTCACTGCTGCATGAACGTGCGCCGCGTGAGGTGTCGCGCCTCTACACGCCGCCAACGACTCTGCCTACTCAATTGCTTCAAATGCGTGCGCCCAGTTTGCTGCATGAAGTGCGGCCGGGCACTGTGGCCGTGGAGCCCACGCACTTGCTCTCCAATGGGCGCTATAGCGTCACGCTGCGAGCCAATGGTGCAGGCGCTAGCCGCTTGGGGCAAACCGGCATCACTCGCTCACGAGATGACAGCCTGCGCGACAGCCACGGCAGCTTTTTCTACCTGCGCTGGAAAGAGAATAATCAGGGCACCAACGAGCGCACGTTGCGGCCAAGAATGGCGTCAATCACACAACATCCGGCCGGAGACACTGCGGCAAGCTACACGGCAACCTATCATGCTGACCGGGTGTGCTTCGACGCTGCGTGGCACGACTTAAAAGCTCACATTAGCGTGTGGGTCAGCCCCGAAGACGACATCGAATTTCGACAAGTTGAACTGCAAAACCTTACAGACCGTGCGCTCGATGTCGAGCTTATTTCTGCATTCGATGTGACGCTGACGGACGCACGTGCCGACGAATCGCATCCTGCGTTCACCAACCTTTTCGTTCGCGCGGAGTGGCTTGTGCAACACCAGGCATTGCTATTTGAGCGCGCGCCGCGGCTGGCTTCAGAGGCCGGAGTGCAGGCCGCACATTTCATCGCAGAACATGATTCGCAAGTAATCGGTCTGCGCATCCAGACAGATCGCCAGCGTTGGCTTGGGCGTAACCGCTCAGTCGATGAGCCGCTGGGCGTATTTGACGAGCCGCCGAGTTCGACCGAAAACGCCACTCCTGAAACGGCGCTGGCGATCAATACTGGCCTAGACCCCGTATGCGCAATGGCTGTGCGTTTGCGCATAGCACCCAACGCCAGAGCACAGTTGACGTTCGCCACTGCCGCCTCGGACAACGCCAGCACGCTGCGCGCTGTGATTGACAAATATCGGCAAACCACTCACATTAAACGCGCCTCCCTGATGTCGGCAACGTTAACCGGGATTCGCTTGCGTGCGTTGCGCATTTCCCCTGAGAATCAGGCGGCGATTCAAACGTTAACCACCGCGCTGGTGCACAGCCTGACTCGCTCGCAAACGCGAATCGTTGGCGGTGACAGCAGCGCCACCTTATCTGACGTGTGCGACCGAAGATTATTGTGGCGTTTCGGCATCTCGGGCGACAGACCGATCCTTCTGGTGTCGACCGGCGTGATTGACGGCTTGGGGCTACTGCGCACGCTGAGCAAGGCGTTGCGCATGTGGTCGCGCGGTGGCATTGCTTGTGATCTGGTCGTGGTCAACGCCGAGGCGGCTTCATATCAAATCGCATTGCATCGCGAAATTGCCGCGCTACGCGAGCGCTATGTTGCTGAGAGCGGCGCGGACCTGACCCACGGCAGCACGTCAGTAACTGGCTTTTTTGTGCTGCGCGCTGATGAAGTTTCAAACGAGGAACTGAGCACGCTGCAACATCTGGCGCGAGTGCGATTGAACGCCGACGGACGTCCGCTGACGCATCACGTCAACGATTGGAACGAGCTGCATGAGCGGGCGTTCGTTAAACGTGGCACCGCGTCGTCCGTGCAGGTTGCGGCGACGCCAGTTGCCAATACCGTCACGCCTGCCCCGACAGGACAATTTGACGCGATTTCAAACGAGTTTCGCTTCGACGTGAGCACGAGGTTACGACCTACACGACCGTGGATTAATGTGTTGTCAAACCCGGAATTCGGTGCACAAATTTCGGAAGCTGGGGGCGGCTATACGTGGGCTGTGAACAGCCGAATGAACCAACTCACCGCGTGGTCGAACGATCCTGTCGCCGATCCGCCGTCTGAATGGTTCTTGTTGCAAGATTTGAAGACGTCACGCGCCTGGAGCGTCTCGCCTTGCGCGCACGGCGATGCCGTCTCACAGTACCGCGTTGCTCACGGCCAGGGCTATAGCGTGATCCGCCACAATCGCGACGAACTTGAGGCGACTGCAACCTGGTGCGTTGACAGGGAAACGTCTGTGAAACAAGTGCGAGTGCGGTTGGTCAATCGCGGACATCGCACGCAGCAACTGCGCCTGATCGGCATCATGGAATGGATGATGGGTGCCACCCGGTCTGAACGCAGCACGGTGCGCACAACGCTGCATCAGAAGACGTTGGGGCAGCAAAAAATCACCGCCCTGTTATCAACGCAACGCGAACGTTCAGGCGGGTTTGGTGAAGGCACCGCTTTCTTGAGCATAACCGTCCCGGCTGACTCGCTAGAGGACTGGACCTGCGACCGTCGTGAATGCTTTGACGCGTTGGGGCAGTTGCAATTGCCGAATCGCTTCGGCCAAAAGAGCGGCGTGGGGCTTGACCCTTGCGCGGCGCTATCCACGCGCGTGACGCTCGCGGCAGGCGAAGCCATGGAGAGGGTATTCCTGATCGGATATGCCAATAGCGCCAACGCCGCACGAGAACTCGTGGCACTCGCCAGCGCGAAACCGTCGCTGGATCGCGTCGAACAAGTGCGCAAGTTTTGGGATGACCTGCTCGGCCGGACGATGGTGAAGACGCCCGATCCGTTGTTTGATGCGATGGTTAATCGCTGGCTTTTGTATCAAACCGTGTCGTGTCGGATGTGGGCGAAAGCAGGTTTCTATCAAGCCGGTGGTGCGACAGGTTTTCGCGATCAATTGCAGGATTCGATGGCGCTGGCGTGGGCTGCGCCGAAAATGGTGCGCGATCAGATTTTGCTTTGCGCATCGCGGCAATTTGCTGAGGGTGATGTGCAGCATTGGTGGCATCACCCCAGCGGTGCCGGGGTGCGTACGCACTTCTCCGATGATTTGCTGTGGCTGGCGTTCGCTTGCATGCATTATTTGCGTGTGACCGGAGATACGAAGATGCTTGATGAACGAGTGCCGTTTCTCGAAGGCATGGCGATCCCTGAAGGGGCTGAAGATGCGTACTACACGCCCACCATCAGCAGCAACATCGTCACCGTTTACGAACACGCCGCGCGCGCCTTAGATCACAGCCTCCGTGTCGGCCTCCACGGTCTGCCGCTAATGGGCAGCGGCGACTGGAACGATGGCATGAACCGCGTAGGCCACGAAGGGCGCGGCGAATCAGTGTGGCTCGGCTGGTTCCTATGCAAACTGGTTGCTGACTTCGCGCGTGTGGCAAAAGAGCGACGAGATGTTGCCCGTGCTGAGCGCTGGCAGGATGCGGCGGCTGGCTGGAAGAACGCGCTGCTCGGCACAGCGTGGGACGGCGAGTGGTTCAAGCGCGCTTTCTTCGACGACGGCCAGGCACTGGGCTCACACGTCAATCCGGAAGCGAAGATCGATTTGATTGCGCAGGCGTGGGCGGTGCTCTCAGGGGTTGCACCAACGGACAAACAACGCGCGGCACTGGCGTCGGTCGAAACGCATCTGGTCGACCACGAGGCGGGCCTGCTGCGCCTTCTTGATCCGCCGCTAGTAAACGCCCTTCCCAGCGCGGGCTACATTCAGGCGTATCCACCTGGCGTGCGCGAAAACGGCGGACAGTATTCGCACGGCGCAGTGTGGGCGCTGATGGCGCAGGCTCTGTATGCGACGACTCATCCCGACGCTACTGAAATCAGCGAACTGCCGTACCACTACTTCACCTATCTAAGTCCCGCGCATCGGGCTGTGCACCCGAAACACGGCGCTACATACGGCATTGAACCGTACGCGATGGCGGGAGATGTTTACACCCAACCGCCCTACGTCGGCCGCGGTGGTTGGAGTTGGTACACCGGTGCCTCTGCATGGATGCATCGCGCTGCGGTTGAGTCGATTTTTGGCTTGCAACAGACATCTGAAACGCTCGCATTTATGCCATGCCTACCCTCTCACTGGCCGCGAGCCGAGCTGATCTTGAAACGCGGCGAACTCAAGCTTCACTTTGTTTTGTGTCGCGCAACCGCTACAGAGATTTTGCATTACGAGACTTTTAAGGGCGCAAATCTTCTACATCGCGCTGAATTACTTCACTGGTCAACTATCGTGACCGATACAAGATTCTTCATTCCCCTACTTTGATCTGCATGGGCTTGCGAGCCGGAACTACGTGTAGCAGCGCAAATTCCGAGACGCACGCACGCAAGTTGCTCCGCGAAGTGTCATCCGCTTTGCTCGGTGCCACGCTCACGCGGACTACGTCAATCTACCTCCGCGCGGACCCCTGCTGGATGCATCGCGCGGTGGGCCGAAGTGTCCAGTTTCTCCTTGCGCTTCGCAGACGACTACGCGCCCATTGGTGACACATCTGGCTCTCGCGCATCGCTTCGGGCGCGCTCCACGTACGCCCAAAATCAGCGCCGATGCAACGCCAGACAATAGGCCTCCGTGCCGCAATGATCGTTGCGAAGAAACAAATCTCACAAATTTGAGCCACTTTCTGACGTTTTCTTGCGATTGCCAATAACAGAGCGATTTGTTACTGGTGTCACCGTAGTGGGCTGTTCGCTCACTGCATCGCCACAGGTGCAATCGGGAAGCGAGGGAATCTATGACACGTCACGCTAACGACTTTGCAGAAGGGCGGTCGCTTTGCGCGCTGCACACCAGAAAGCGGCTCAGCCTCGCGCTCTTGAGCGCGTGCCTGGCCGCCAGCAGTCAAGCGGCGACAGTCTCTGTTGCTGCGCACAACTTCGGCACCCGGACACTGGAACCAAGCCCGCTGTTAACGCTCAATCTCTCCGAGCCGATCGATGCACTGAGCGGCCGCATCGCGGTATTCATCGGCGCAACAGATGTGACAGCGACGCTACAGACAAGTGGTAGCACCCTGACCTACGGCCCCAGCCCGCTCGGCCTGGCGGGGGGGGCGCAAGACGTGATTGTGATGTTCTTCGACGGTACGGTGTGGGTCGAAATAGCGCGTCTGCCGCTGATGGTTGCGTCATCGGATGCGGGGGGCGCGGCAGCCGCGTTGCCAGCCGGAAGCCTCGTCACTGACCGCCTCGTGCCTGCAAAACAGGGCTTCAAACCTAAGGTTGATCTCACCGGCACGCTCGGCAGCACTCGCACCAGCGCGACGGGTAAAGCCGACACGACCGTCACCACCCACACAGGGGGCCTGCAAGGCAGCCTGTCAGACGACTGGAGCGGCGATGACTACGGCGGCTGGGCACTGCGCGCGCAGGTCAACGCCGCCGGTAGTAGCGTGCGCAGCCAGGCGCTGCGCTTCGCGCAGCGAGCGAGTTCGGCGGAGAAAGTGGATATCGCGAGCTACTTGATTGAAGGCAATCTCGGAGCGACCCGATTTTCGTTAGGGCATGTCACCGCCGGGCAGCATCCGCTGCTGATGAATGGCCTGTCATTTCGCGGCGCAACCATCAGCTACCCCATCAGCGCCAACGTCGACATCACACTGAATGCTCACAACGGCTCCGCCGTCGTCGGCCTGGATCGCCCGTTCGGCGTGTACGACGACACCCATCACTTTGCGGGTGCCACGGTCGGCTATGAGGTCTACCCAGCGACCAAAGGGCGGCTGCGCTTTGAATTTGCAGCACTTGATGCATCCATCGCGCAAACACAAACGGGCATTAACAGTTCAGCCACCACCAGCAGTCAAGAGAGCGCCGGCATTGGCATCCGCGCTCTCGGCAGCACCGAGGACGCACGCGGTCGTTTTGACGCGGCGTACGCGACCAGCCGTTACCGCTCAATTGGTGACGGCTTTTCGCCGACCACGGCAGCCGCAACCCACAGCGCCTACGTGTTTGACGGTAGCTATCAGGCGCTGCGAGGCATATCGCTGGGCGCGCGTTGGCCAGTGAGCGCCACCATCACCGCCAAACACGAATATGCCGAACCGCTGTACAAAAGCCTGGGCGCGGGCTGGGCGGCCGACTACCAGCAAACTGGCATTGGCGTACAAGCAAGCGTCGGCGTCCTTACGGCGCAGCTGGCCGCGTCGGTGCGCAACGACAACGTCAAACGATTGGCCAGCGCCCTCGTCAACAAAGTGGAAAACAGCCAACTGACCCTGTCGGCACCTCTGGCGCAGCTATTCAACTTGGCTCCCAGCGCGGGCATTCCAAGCGCGAATATTGGCTTCACACGCACCCGCCAGTGGGGCATGCGCGCACCATCCACGCTCGAACCAAAGCTAATCCCAAATATCGCTACCGACGCGTTGATCGCTGGCCTTAACTGGGCTGACTCGCAGTGGACGCTTGCGTTAACCGGCGGACTCAATAAGCAGGACAACCGCCAGCTCGGCTCGGAAAACAAGGACATCCGGACCACCACCTTCGGTGCCCAGCTCGGCTGGCGCACCGGCGAGAAACTGATGCTCAATCTCGGCATCACCCCCAATATCAGCCGCCAAACCGACACTGGGCTGCGCCGGACGACGTGGAATCCCAACGCAGGGATAGTTTGGCAACTGCCGTGGGAGATCTCGCTCACGTCTTCCGCCAATTTTGACCGCAGCTATGACAGTCAGGCGATTAACGGTACCCGGAACTGGGGCTTTTCCAATCAGCTGGTGAAGAGCTTTAAGGTGCCTGTCGGCTGGGGCAACGGCAGTCAGGCCGCGCAGGTGAGCCTGCGCCAGTTTGTTAGCTATGCCAACAACCGGACTCAGCAAGGCTTGGTGGATACACAGACGACAGCGCGTAGTTCGGGTGTGATGCTCAATATCTCGATCGCGCTGTTCTGAGGGGGGAGTGAAATGAACCACACCAACACCATTGCAAGCTTGCTCGCGTTGACCGAAGCGGATGCACGTAGCCGTTACACAGGGAAGTGTTTAGCCCTGTTTGCGAACGCGCTTTTGCTCGTCCTTGCCACCGTGACAAATCCAGCAAGGGCAGCGCTCGTCGCCGTTTCGCCGACCCAAACCAGCATTAACGTAGCCACCGGTGGCACCTACACCTTCGCCGTTACCGGATCAGTTGGCGAGGCGGTGACCGCACAGAGCCTGTTTTGCTCAAGCGTGGGCGTCACAGTTCCTGCCAACGGCATCGTCGTCCCGGCGGCAGGCGTGTGCACACCCTCTAGCGTGACGCCTATCAACCCAGTATCCACAGCCGGCACGCTGTACAGTTTCACCGGCTCCATTACCGCAGCTCAGGCAGCCACGATGCTGTCGGAAGCCATTGCGGTCGGACAGCCTGCAGGCAGCCGTTTTGTGTACTGGCGGCAGGGCTTCAGCGCGTCCGGTTTTGCCATCGTTCGCGTGAATCTGATCGAACCCGTCGCCATAGCGCCGACTTTGCTTCCGGCCGACGTCAACTTCGGCAACGTGCAAGTCGGGCAGACGTCCGCTCCGCGATTCGTGACCCTCAACACTGGCTCGCCCATGAACAATCAGCCAGTCACCATCTCACACCCCTCGTGGACGGTAGCGAGCACCACCTGCCCCAACGTGCTGACGGCAAACCTTATTTCCTGCCAGGTCACGATGAGCTGTGCGCCAACTGGCGCCGGTACGCTGTCAGCGCCGGTCAGCGTCACCGTCGGCACTTTTACCGTATCGTCGACAGTCAGCTGTACGGGCGTGGTTCCGCCGCCGCCCATTGTCAACCCCACCCTGTCGCCCGCCAGTGCTGACTTCGGCTCCATCACGGTTGGGGCCACCAGCGCGCCAGCGTTCTTCGTATTGCTCAACCCCAGTGCCACCGCGCTCAACGTGACGATGACGGTGCCGCCTGGGTTCGCCCGACTTAACCCATCCTTCTGCACCACCGTCCCGGCCAACAACAGTTGCGGTATCCAGCTCGTCTTTACGCCAACCGCAGCGCAGCCGTATAGCGGCGTATTTGCAGTCACCGCAGGCTCCACCAGCCTCAGCAGCACCCTGAGCGGGCTGGGCACGGCACCACCGCTGCCCCCTACTTTGTTGCCAGCTAGCGCGAGCTTTGGCTCAGTTACCGTGGGTAGCAATAGCGCGCCACAGATCTTCACGCTGAGCAACCGCAGCGCCACGTCGCTGAGCGGCTTGACGATCACGGTACCGGCAGGATTTACGCAATCATCGAATTGCGGCAATACGCTTGCTGTGAACGGCACGTGCCAAATCACCGTAACCTTTGCGCCCTCGGCTGCGCAGAACTATGGCGGGGCGCTGAGCGTCACCGCGGGCTCGACCAACCTCAGCAGTGGCGTGTCTGGCAATGGGATCGTCGCGCCACCCCCTCCGCCGGTTGCCGTCCCGACCCTGTTGCCCGCCAGTGCGAGCTTCGGCTCGGTCACGGTGGGTAGCAACAGCGCACCACAGAACTTCACCCTGAGCAACCCCGGTGCCACGTCATTGAGCGGCCTGACAATCGTCGCACCCACCGGATTTACGCAGGTATCCAATTGCGGCAGCACGCTTGCTGCGAATGGCAACTGCCAGATCACGGTCACCTTTACACCCCAGAGTGCGCAGATCTACAGCGGTGTCCTGGCTATCACCGCAGGCGCAAACAGCCTGAGCAGCGGTGTTTCTGGCATCGGCACCGCCGCGCCACCACCGCCACCAGTTGCGCCACCGAGTTTATTGCCAGCTAGCGCGGGCTTTGGCTCGGTCACCGTGGGCACCAGCAGCGCACCACAGGTTTTGACATTGAGCAACCCGGGGAGCAGCGCGATCAGTGGCTTGACCATCGTCGCGCCATCCGGATTTACGCAGCTTTCAAATTGCGGCACCACGCTCTCGGCCAATGGCAACTGTCAAATTACGGTCACCTTTGCACCCACGGCAGCACAGACTTACGGCGGTCTGCTGGTCGTGACGGCCGGAGCAACCACGCTGAGCAGCAGCGTGTCTGGCGTCGGCGCGCCAGTGCCACCACCGGTGCCTGTGGTCATGCCGAGTTTGTTGCCGGCCACTGCGAATTTCGGTTCGGTCACGGTAGGCGCAACCGCTGTTACGCAGATTTTCACGCTTTCCAATCCCGGCAACACCGCACTCACGGGCCTGAACATCAGCCTGCCGCCCGGTTTTAGTCAATCATCAAACTGTGGTTCACTGCTCGCAGCCCTTGCGAATTGCCAAATTGCGGTTGCGTTTGCACCGACCGCTGCACAGGCCTACAGCGGCTCGTTGATCGTCGCATCCGGAGCGACCAATCTGAGCAGCAGCGTAACCGGCGTCGGCACGGCTGCGCCCTTCGTTGGCACTGCTTCGACCCTGACTGACGTTTCGCCCAAACGCGTGGTCGGCAACGTCAGCAGCGATCTCACCCAAGTGCTCAGCTACACATTCAGCGGTAATACCTCCAGCGTCTCGCCCGGTGATGGTCTGTTCTGCCTTGATCTGATCGTCGGGCTCCCGGCGGGCAACACGACCACGGGCAACCCCTGCACCAACGGCAGTCAATTTGCACGCCACCCCACCGTTTCCGGTGCGTTTCAAAGTACGCGGGTGGGCAGCTTTATTCGTTCGGTGCGTGAAACTATCCGTGTGCCGTCGGCGGTATCGCGCTTCGCCCGCGAAAACGGCCGCAGCCGCTACTACTTCGCCCGCCAGTTCTCACCGAATCAGTACGCGGTGGTGGCCATAGAGTTGCTCGGCAACGTGGCCAATCAGCCGATCTCAATCACTGATATGCGGATGTATTTCAAGCAAGGGGGCGAGCAACCCATTGTGTTCCTGAAGCGCGGCGATGCGCTGCCCACGGTCGAAGCAAAGCTTGTCTTCACTGGCAGCGGCTGGTTGCGCGGCGCGTGGGAGGTGGTGCAACCGGGCGACCTCGACCCGACAGAGAGTGACTTGATGACCGATGCCAGTCTGCCGCTTTCGCAGCGCGGTCTGCAGCGCCGCTACACCGTTGTTGGCACTTTCCAGCAATACCTGCCCGCCATTGGTCAGGTCACGCTCACGCCACCGGATCTGTCCCGCTTCCCGGTACGCGCAGACGGAGCCTATCGGGTACTGCTGCGACTATTCGCTGACCCTGCCATCGGAGCGGACAACGAGGGTCGGCTGGCGTCAGGGGCAGCAGCCTTTGCACTGCCAACGGCGCGCTACTTCGTCGGCAGTTTTGCAAGCCATGGCACAACAAGCACGCTGCCATCGATCAGCGTGAGCCTGCCGTCAGTGAACCACGTGTTTGCAGCCACCGAAGCGGTCAGCTTCCGCTGGCAGGCAACGCGCGACGCGGCGGTGTATCTGCTCGAAGCGGTCGACGCAACCGGCAAATTGGTCGCCGCTGCTCAGGTGCCTGCATCGGCGGTCGAACTCAACACAGGCTACAGCGCGCCGGCTCCGTGGCGTGCACAAGCAACGCTTGGCGCAGGCGCAGTTCGCTGGCGCGTAACGGCCTACAGTCGCGACGGCGAAGCGCTCGCCCGCAGCGACTGGCGTGGCGTGCGGTTTTAGTGTGTCGGCAAGGCGCTTTTGATCAGGTAATAGACGGTACGAACCAGCAGTAATCCTCGCCGAACGCTTGCCGAATTCCCGTGCAATGCGCTGAGCGTGAAATTGAACAAGCAGAAGGACTAGAAGATCATGAAATGCCTCTTTTCTTCAGGGCTAGCAACATTAGCTACTACCGCCGGCGAAAACGGTGCCCAAGCGCTTTTTGATCGTCTGAAACGTGGCGCGGCTATCGCGCTCGTCGCAGGATCACTTGGGCTCTCGGGGGGTGTGCAGGCAGCGGTCGAATTTCGCAGCAACCACGCGTCCACGTTGTGCCTCGGCTACTCATCTGCAGACGGCAGTGCGTTACTCGCGAGTTGCGGCGGCTCCGGAACACAATTTCAGTTCGACGGCTACGGCATGATCGGGGTGCGGGTTGGAGACGAGTATCGCTGCTTGCGAAGCAACGGCAAAGAGCGGACCGTAACGTTTGACGTTTGTAGCCCCAGCACTGCCAACCGCTGGATTCACGTGAGCGATGGCGGTCAAAATAATGCCAATCTGCGCAACGAACAAGGACTCTGCGCGGATATCAAAAACGAAAGTCGCTCTGCGGGCTCGATCATTCAAGCCTACGACTGTGGGCTGGTCACACACCGGCAATGGTCAGTGTCGGGCACCCGCACGACAGAACCAACGGCGGGACGCATAGTCGTCCTTCCGGGTGACTCGCTGCCAGCCGACTTAAAACGATACTTGCCCGCTGTTGAGGGGATTCTGCGTAGCGGTAAAGTCATCGATATTGCCGAGATTCAATCTAGCCTCGTTGCTGCAGGCGGCGGCAATTTGAGTTTCGCCCAGGTGCAAAGCCTCGTTGCCGCCGGTGCCGGCAACCTTGTTGCCGCTGGCGCAGGCAATCTTGTGGCGGCTGGCGCCGGGAATCTTGGACCGCAGGCGTCCAGTCTGGTGGCGGCAGGCGCTGGCAATGTGATGGTCAAGTTCGGCACCGGCCTGGTTGCTGCTGGCGGCGGTAACCTGGTCGCGGCGGGTGCGGGTAATCTCAAAATATTGGTCGACGCCGCGCGACTCATCGGTAACGATGGCGGGACCCTGACCGAGCCTGGCCTGCGCGGACTTAACCTGGTCACAGATAACGGTGCCGGATTGAACGCATGGCAATTAAGTCAGCTCGTTAAATCCGGAGGCATTAGTATGGTTCCGGAAATCGCCTCGCTTGTCGCAGCAGGGGGAGGCAATATGGTGGCTGCCGGGGCGGGCAACCTGAGTCTGGCCGCAGTGAACAACCTTGTTGCCGCAGGTGCTGGCAACCTCGTCGCCAAAAATGCATCGTTTGGCGCGCCAGTGATAGCTGCATTCACAGCAAGGTCGTTATTCAGCGTGCCCGACTCGGGATGGTGCAAAGACGCCGGGTTTGTCGCCGTGTTTAAAGACCTGGTGGGACGGGAGCCCGCCAATACCAAGGAATGCGATCCGAACACTTACAAAGGGGGGGCGTGGCGAACCGATCCGGCAATTAGTGTGCCCCTCATGACCGCCGTTTCTGATCCCGCGAAACTGCAAAAACTGGCCAACATGGTGCTTGGCAAGTGGGAGGGATTCAAATCGGGACCGGTAGTGACGCCACCGCCACCGCCATTGCCACCACCCACCGCTCCGCAGGCCGGAAATTTCAACATCGTTGCTGCCTCGGGCAAGTGTCTTGCGCCGGGGACGGGCGGCGGCGTGCTAATTTGGGACTGCGTCAACAACCCCAACCAGACTTTCGAGCGCACCTCGATCGGTCAAATCAAGCAAGGTGGCCAATGCCTCGGCAGTAGTGGCAACCAGGTTCGATTTGAGTCCTGCGGCGGCAGTGGTGCAACCCACCAATTGTGGGTTCAGGCCGGCAGCACGCTTCGCAACAGCGACAATCCGCCCTATTGCATGGAAGTCGCGGGCGGCGGCACGGCGAATGGAACCGGCATCGCTGCGGTCACGTGTAATGGCTCGTCAGGCCAGAACTGGAGCACCCGCGCGGTTGCCGCTGTTGTGCCCCCCCCACCGCCAACACCGCCGCCGCCACCAGTCACCGCTCCGCAGGCCGGCAATTTCAACATCGTTGCTGCCTCGGGCAAGTGTCTTGCGCCAGCGGCGGGCGGCGGCGTGCTGATTTGGGATTGCGTGAACAACCCCAACCAGATATTCGAGCGCACCTCGATCGGTCAAATCAAGCAAGGCGGCCAATGCCTCGGCAATAGTGGCAACCTGGTTCGATTTGAGTCCTGCGGCGGCAGTGGTGCCACTCACCAATTGTGGGTTCAGGCAGGCAGCACGTTCCGCAACAGCAACAATCCGCCTTATTGCATGGAGGTCGCGGGCGGCGGCACGGCGAATGGAACTGGCGTCGCTGCGGTCACGTGTAGTGGCTCGTCAGGCCAGAACTGGAGCATCCGCGCGGTTGCCGCTGCGGTGCTCCCACCACCGCCACCACCGCCTCCTCCGCCCCCACGCCCACCAGCACCTCCCCCACCGCCACCACCACCACCACCACCGCCACCACCACCACCCGCGGCGCCAGCGACCAATGTCAACCTGTTTTCGGCTTACGCCAATAAGTGTCTGTCACCTGGGGCGGGCGGCGGCGTACTGCTCTGGGACTGCGTTAACAACCCAAATCAGGTGTTCGAACACACAGCGATCGGTCAGCTCAAGCAAAACGGCCAGTGTCTGGGCAATAGTGGCAACAATCTTGTGTTCCAATCCTGTGGCGGCACGGGTGCGACGCATCAACTGTGGGTTGTGGCGAGCGGTGAGCTGAAAAATAAAAACCAGCCTGCGTCCTGCATGGACATCGAAAATGGCGGGCGTACTAACGGCACCCGAGTACTGGCTTGGAGCTGCCACGGCGGCCCCAACCAAAAGTGGGAACTGCGGAGAAGGTGACCGGGGTCGTCTTCTTCGTATGGCAATGAACAGCGCTCACCCCTTCTCGCGACCAAGCTAACGAGGGGGGTGACGGGCAGCACCTTTAAGCAAAAGGCCTCGCTGCTCTCAAGCTGGTTATGTCACGCTAGAGGAACTGTCGCAAAAGTGAAGATGTTCAACGCAGGCATCGAGCGCCGTCCTAATTAAGGTTTACACGCCGCACGGGTGCTTGCCATTCTTACGCGGAATCAAGCTGGCTCAGGGAGGTTGACACGACGCGCCACCTAGCATGTTTGCTCCGTGGACTGTGTCGGATTACGTGCGATCAACCCAAAGTGCATATCGCAAACTGCACAGCCCGACCCGCCAAAATTCCTCCGCACGCTTCGAATCAGACGGCTTGTGCAAAAGCGGTGCTCCACCGGTTGATTTTGTCGTGACGGAAGCAGCCAGCCGGGGTGCCCCCAAGCCACCGCGACTGCGGTCGGCAGGAATTTGTTTCTGCCAACATTTCCACTTGCTGGTGCGTTAGTTTTTCTTTTTTCATTTTGGCGACACTTCAGGCGTGATGCGCGTTACGCTACAGGCTCTTGCGGTAGGGCGGCATCGACCTATTTAGCCTTCCTCTTTGCTTGGCAGCTTGCGTGTGAATACCTTTGTCTCACCCGTCGAATTGTTGGCCACGGCGCGCGCGGGCGACCGCGAGGCGCTAGACCGTCTACTCCCGCTTGTTTACGACGAGCTCAAGCGAGTGGCCAGCAACCGCATGCGACGCGAGTCAGCGGGCCACACCCTGCAGGCGACGGCTCTGGTGCACGAGGCCTACCTTAAGCTCATTGAGCAACATTCCACCGACTGGAACCAACGAGCGCAATTTTTCGCTATCGCATCGGAGGCGATGCGCCGAGTGATGGTCAACCACGCTGTGGCGCTGCAAACGGACAAGCGCGGTGGCAAATGGTCACCGGTTACAGTGAGCGCACTCGACTCGCTTTCTAATGAAACGGGCACCGACGAGGCGCAGGTAATCGACCTTGATCGGGCCCTGACCGAGCTTGCTCTGCTCGATCCACAGCAGGCGCGAGTGGTCGAACTGCGTTACTTTGGCGGCTTGACCATCGAGGAGACCGCGGCCGCACTGGAGCTCTCGGTAGCAACGGTTAAACGCGAATGGAGCACCGCGCGTCTGTGGCTTAAGCGCGCGCTCCAAGCCACGAGCAATGACGGCTGAATCACCGCAACAGCACTGGGCACGAGTCAAGGCCATTCTTGCGGAAGTACTTGACCAACCGACTGGACGTCGTCCAGAAGCCGTGCGCCAAATGTGCGGGCACGACAATCTGCTGCATGCAGAAGTGGAGCGCCTGCTGGCGCTGAACGACGCGCAGACAGTTTCGCTAGAACAAGCGCCGTTTATCTCCACTATTGCTGAGCATCGCGCGACTGGCCTTGTGCCTGGGGACGCCATAGGTGCGTGGACACTGGAACGGGAGCTGGGTCAGGGGGGAATGGGTAGCGTGTGGCTGGCACACCGCACCGACTCGAGCTTTAGCCAGATGGCGGCGATCAAGGTTGTACGCGGCATCGCGAGCTCCACTTTGCTTACTCGGCTGCGCAGCGAGAGGCAGGCACTGGCGGCGCTCAACCACGCCAATATCGCGCATTTGATCGATGGCGGGGAAACGGCGGCAGGCATCCCTTTCATCGTGATGGAGTACATCGACGGCTTGCCAATCGACGTCTGGTGTCAGTCAAGGCGACTCGACGTGCGCGCCCGACTTCAGCTGATTTTGCAGTTGGTGCGAGCCGTGGCGCACGCGCATGAACATTTGTTGGTGCATCGAGATATCAAACCGTCGAACGTGCTGATCACGCCGGGCGGCGAGGTCAAGTTGCTCGACTTCGGCATCGTGAAACTGCTCGCAAAGGACGGCGACACCACTGCTGCGACCGAGTTCAGTGAGCGTGCTATGACTCCGGAGTACGCCAGTCCGGAGCAGGTGCAGGGAAATCCTATTACTGTCGCCGCGGACGTTTATGGTCTCGGCGCGACGCTGTATCGGGTGCTCACTGGTGTCGCGCCATTTGGCGAGATCAATCGCGATCCATACGCACTGCTGAAGGCCGTGGTTGAGCAGCCGCCGACTCGCGCCAGCGTCACCGTTCGCCTGCACGAATCGCAGGGAGCGCTCCCTGAGACCGTCCAATCACATGTGCTGCGCGGCGATATCGACACCATACTGATGAAGGCGCTGGCCAAGCACCCTGGAGAGCGATACCCTACGGTGCTCGACTTGGGTCGCGACCTGCAGGCGCATATCGATGGCTACCCGATTGCCGCCCGGCGCCCGAGCTGGCACTACATTACACGTAAATTTGTGGCGCGCAACCAGCTTGCAAGCGCCGCCCTGGTCGGAGCGTTGCTATCGGTGGTGGCCGGACTGGGCGCTGCGTTGCATCAGGCCAGTCAAGCCACGGCACAGCGCGATGTTGCGCTACGTGAAGAAGCTCGGGCGACGGCAGCGCTCGCACTGGCGCAAGAGGAGCGTGTGCGCACCGCCGCAGCTTTGAAGTCGGAGCAACGCGAGCGCGCTTCGGCAGTCGCCGCGACAGCTCAGACCGAGTTGCAGCGACGCGCCGCGCTCGACTCGGCAGCGTCGGCCCTGTTAGCGCAGCGCCACGCCGACGCGCAACGTCTGCTTGCTGCTTCACGCTTCTCCGACGTACGGGCACTTGCCAATCGCGTAGTGAGTGAGTATGCAGACGATTTGCTCGGAACCTACGGCACAACGGAAACTCGTCTGAAAATTATCGACGACAGCGTGCGCTTCCTTGATCGTCTGCGGAAGGATGCAAATACTGATCCCGAGCTGCTCAGCGAGCTGTCTCGCGGCTATCGCAAACTTGCGTTTGCGCTAAGCGGCGACGCAAGCATCCGTGACTATCCCCGAGCGACCGCGCAGCTATCGCTTGCACGGCAGCTGCGCGGACAGGTGGTCGCCATGCGCGGGCTAACAACACCTGACCGCGCCGAGTTAGCGCTGCTCGACGAAGCAGAGGGGGATTTGGCGCGCCAGCAATACCAGTTCGCGAAGGCCGGCTCCCTATTGCAACGGGCACGCAGCGGCTTCGCCGGTCTGCGTGACTGGAAATTCAATGATCCGTGGGATCGTGTTGGCCAGGCACGGACAGCCATGCACGCCGCCCATGCGCTGATCGAACCCGGCACCACCGTGCAGACCGGTGCTAGCGCTTTCGATTTGCTCAATGAGGCTCAAGCGAGCCTGGACCAGATTATGTTGAACACAGCCGCTGATCCGGTCGCCCGGTTTCACTTGAGCAACGTTCACCTGGTTCGAGCGCTGCTGCTCCGCCAGACCGGAAGATTTGATGCAGCAGAAATGCAGTACGACCATTCCGAGCGTCTGGCCGGCGAATTGGTCAATCAATACCCCAACAATGCAATCTTCGTGCAACTGTGGTCGCGCGTACTTGGGGATCGCAAGACCATACGCATTTCCCAAGGTCGCGAGATGGCGGGCTTCGCCGACGGTATCAAACGCGCAGAACTGGCGAGCATGGCGCGCTCGCGGGAGCCGGAAAATCCGCAGGCGGTGCTCAGTGACCTGGTAGCGTGGTCTACCCTCTGCTCAGATTACATGCGGTTGGACAAGGGCATCGCAGTCGCGCAGATGCCCTGTCAAAAAGCGCTCGACGGCGCACGCAGAATGCTTGCGATGCGCCAGACCGATCCGTTCGGAGCACCCGCGTATCAGGCGATGATCGTCGCCGGATTGGCGGGCATTCAACTGGCACTAAACACAGACGCTGACGCCCGGGCGGTGAATACGTCGCTTCAGCTGCAGGCGGACGGGCTTGCTGACTTGACGCGACTGACGCCCCCGGTTAGCGACGATCCGTTGCGAACGGCGTACCTTGTGAATACGCGAATTGCGGTCGGCCACGGCCTGGAACTCGCCGGCCGACATGCCGAGGCCACTCGCATTCATACCGAAAGCCTGGCTTTGATTGAAGCGATTGGTCGAGTCAAAATCGATCAGGCCTATACGCCGAGTCTGTTCATGTTCACACATCGGCGGATGGCCCACAACTTTCTCAGCCAGGCAAATCAGTCAGGTACTCCGATCACCGAGCGCGACAGCCTGCTCGCACAAAGCGTGGTGGCAGCGCAGAAATACCTGGAGGTTGCTGATGCGGCGCGAGCGCGCGGACGGCTGAATGGGCTGTTCGCGGGTTACTTACCCGAGATGCAACGGCTCGCGGCAGAGAGTCGCTGACTCAACAGCGCCAGCGTTCGCCGACTATTCGGCCAAGGACGGCGATCCGATTGCTTGTTCGGAGCATGAATCATTCTTCCGAGCGCTCGGTACTAGCCGCTAGAGGGAAACTGGAGCACATCAAAATCAATTGAGTCAAGGCGCGGAGCATGGTCGTATTCATGTGTGCGTTGGCGCAATCGACGCGGGCGCTATTCGTCTCGAACGGGGTGCCTTTGAAATCCGCTGCCCGCTCGATGGCGCTTACCTGGTTGGCCAAAATACGCAGTGCCTCGGCGGCTTCATCAAGGTCGTTGGCCAAAATGAGAACGAGCAGCGCTCAATGCAATTTCGGTTCCAGTTCTCAGAATCGTGGACTGGATTCATTCTGCAAGTCGACTCCAATCAGAGAGCGGTTTCGCCAATGACTTCCCGTTCCACGATCCGGGGGAGTGGCTCGCTTCGCTCGCCTAGCGAGTAATTAGTTCGCCGCAGTCGTGTGTGCGAATCGTTGCGCGTGCGGAGGTGTTTATGCACAACAGTTATTCGTCACTTGGGCGCTGAGCTTTCGACGCCCGCAATCGCAACGCGTTGCCAATCACCGAGACCGAACTCAGGCTCATAGCCAACGCCGCGATCATGGGCGACAACAGCCATCCAGTTAACGGAAACAACACGCCAGCCGCGAGCGGCACGCCAAGCGCGTTGTACACAAACGCAAAGCCCAGATTCTGCTTCATGTTGATGATCGTGTCCTGCGAGATCTGCCGAGCTACAGAGATGCCGCGCAAGTCGCCTTTAACCAGCGTCACCTGTGCGCTGTTCATCGCTACATCGGTGCCGGTGCCCATGGCAATGCCGATGTCGGCCTTTGCCAACGCCGGTGCATCGTTGATGCCGTCGCCTGCCATCGCGACGACGCGGCCTGCCTTTTGAAAGCGCTCGACAAGTGCGAGTTTGTCAGCGGGTTTGACTTCGCCGTAAACCTCGTCTATGCCCAGTTTTTCGCCAACCGCTTTCGCCGTAGTCAATCCATCACCCGTGGCCATCACCACGCGAATCCCACTGGCGCGAAGCGTTGCGAGCGCTTCGGGCGTGCTGGCTTTGATTGGGTCAGAAACCGCAATGAGCCCAACGAGCGTTTGCTTCACGGCCAGATACATCACGCTCGCACCTTGCTGTCGCAATGCTTCCGCCTGCTCGGTGACACCGTCTACGTTCACGCCGAGATCATGCATCAGCGCGGTGTTGCCCAGCGCCATCGGTTGCTGATCAATGACGCCGCGCACGCCGATGCCGGTGCTCGACTCAAACGTTTCAACGCGACTTAGCGAGAGTGCTTGCGTACGAGCTGCGCGCACGATGGCCTCTGCCAGAGGATGCTCGCTGCCCTGATCCAGGCTAGCTGCCAGACGCAGCACTTCGGTCTCGGTGTAATCATCAAACCCAATCGCGCGATCAAAGCTTGGTTTGCCTTCGGTCAACGTGCCGGTCTTGTCGACGATCAGCGTATCCACCTTGCGAAAATTCTCGATAGCCGCAGCATCGCGAAACAACACGCCCTGCGTTGCGGCACGACCGGTGGCGACCATGATCGACATCGGCGTGGCGAGGCCCAACGCACACGGACAGGCAATGATCAACACCGAGACGGCGGCGATCAGGCCGTAGACCCAACTCGGCTCCGGGCCAAACCAGCCCCACACAAAGAAGGTGATGATGGCGATGGCAACCACCGTGACAACAAAGTACGACGCCACTGAATCGGCCATGCGTTGCATCGGGGCACGGGAGCGCTGCGCCAGCGCCACCATCTGAACGATTTGCGCGAGCATGGTTTGCGCGCCAACCTTCTGAGACTCGATGATCAACGCACCTGAACCATTCATGGTCGCCCCGATAACGCTATCGCCCACGCGCTTGGTCACTGGGATAGGTTCACCGGTCAGCATGGATTCATCGACCGGACTCTCGCCGTCGATGACCACGCCATCTACGGGAAGCTTTTCGCCGGGGCGGACGCGTAGTTTGTCGCCGACGTGAACGTGATTGAGCGGGATGTCCTCTTCCGTTCCGTCGCCGTTAATGCGTCGCGCCGTTTTTGGTGCGAGGCCAAGCAAGGATTTGATCGCGGCTGAGGTTTGCGAGCGTGCTTTCAACTCAAGAACCTGCCCAAGTAAAGTGAGCGAAATAATCACCGCAGCAGCTTCAAAATACACCGCAACACGCCCCATTGACTGAAACGCCGCAGGAAACGCATTCGGCACAAGCGTCGCAACGACACTGTAGAGAAACGCCGCACCGGTGCCAATGGCGATCAGCGTCCACATGTTGGGACTTCGATTGATAATTGATTGCGCACCGCGAGCAAAGAAAGGCCAACCGGCCCACAGCACCACCGGCGCCGTCATCATCAGTTCAATCCAGCTTTGTGTTGCCATCGCAAACCATCCGAACCGATGCCCGAACATGGCGAGTACCGTCACTACCACCGTTAGCGGTAGCGTCCACCAGAACCGTCGCTGGAAATCTACCAACTCGGGGTTGTCGCCCTCCTCCAGACTCGGCATTTCGGGCTCCAGCGCCATACCGCACTTCGGGCAGGTGCCTGGTCGATCCTGACGCACTTCGGGATGCATCGGGCAGGTGTACATCGCCGCAATCGACGTTGCGGCACCCATTGCAGCGACGGGAGACACGGCTGGCTTCGGTGTCAGATATTTGACAGGATCAGCCGCGAACTTTGTTTTGCAACCCGCGCTGCAAAAATAGTACGTTTTCGCCTCATGTTCGTGCCGATGCATGGACTGTTCGGTCACATTCATCCCACATACGGGATCCTTCAACGGCGACTGCTCAGAGGCTTGCATCCCAACATTTTCCGGCGTCGCCGCTACGCCGCCATACCTGCAACATGTGCCCGGAAGCTTATCGGAGGACGGTGTAACAGTGGGTGTGTGAGATTGACTCATAGGAGCGCCTCTGGAAACAGTAGCTGGGTCGGCCTCACCCAGCCTGTCGGTAAGGTGCGCACGACCCGTGTGGACGACTACTTCTGCTTAGCCAGCCAAAGGTCGAACTCGCGAATTTCCTTGTTTTGAGCGGCAACAATCTGTTTCGCCATCTTCTTCATGGTGGATGATTTGCCGTGGGCGATTTCCATTTGTGCCATTTCAACGCCTTGCTGATGATGCATCTTCATCATCATCGCAAAGTCCTTGTCGGTGTCGCCGCTCATCGGCATCTTGTGCATGCTTTCCATCCCGGCCATCATCGACTTTTTCATGCCATCGGAGCCCATCATTTTTTTGTGCGCATCGGCTGACTCTGCGGTTTTCATAGGCATAGCCATCGGTGCCGGTTGCGCATTTACCGTCGTGACAGCAAAAATCGCGGCTGCGGCAATGCAAACGGCGCGGGCCTGCTGGTGTATCAAGTGCTTCATAAGTTACTTTCGGCTGGTGAATATCTGCGTAGTGTTGTGCACGCAGAGCACGTTCCGTGTAGGAGTCGATCCCGATTCGTCGTGAGCCTGATACGTGCCTGGCGCAAAGGACGCTAAACCGTGCGAAAGCGATAGGGCGTTAGATTCGTGCTGCGGCTCGCGCCAATTGCGCGCCGTGCGTGCGCGCTAGCTGCCACCCGGTCAACGAGGTCGTCGCAGCGATACCGAGCGCGAACAGGCACGGCCCTATTGCATCAAAAGACCGGGCGAAAAACACAAACACCAGCATAGACGTGGTCACCACAACGCTGCAAAGCCAACCTAACCTGCGCGCTGAGTCCGCGCGGGTAGCAACGCTCACGATCATGCTGCACAAACCGACAATCAACATTACCAAGCGGAGATCAAGATGGTTGCCTTCCCACATCTCGGCAAGCGCGCCGACAACCATCGCAAGCAGCGCAAACCCGATCAGCATCGATGCCGCCCCGATAACCCAGCAGTGCGTCGCGCAGCGCATCAAGTCGACCGCCTCACGGTGGTGCAAGTGGACGCGCGCGACGTAAATTGCGAGTATCGCTGCACTCGCGATGAGGATGCAATCGCGAGCGACGATGCCGAGGAGCAGCGCCAACAGCACGCCGCTCCATGACAACCGGTTTGCCCGGCGCGCGGTCAGCACGGTACTACTTGTTCGGCTGAATTTCCGTGACCACGTAAGCATTGCCTTCCTGAATGATTTTGACTTTAACCTTGTCGCCTGCCTGCGCTTTGTCGAGCAAGGCGGCGTCTTTCACTTGAAACACCATGGTCATGCTTGGCATGTCGAGACTCTTGATCGCCTCATGCTTAAGCGTGATTTTTTTCGCGTCTTTATCGACCTTGCGCACCTCGGCGTTAGTCATGTCCGCATCGGCCGTGGGCATCGCTTGGGTGGCACTTGGGGCGGCGGCTTTGTGGTGATCGTGCCCCTTCGCTGCATCGGCAAATGCAGCGCTAGAAAGTGCGGTGGCAGCCGTCAATGTGGCGACCATAGAGAGTGTTTTAATCAGGTTCATAGAATGCTTTCGAGTGAAGGTAGAAGTGAAGTTAAAACAGCGTGCTTGAGAATCGGGCTGCTGCGAATTAGTGTTTTTGACCATGACCATTGCCCTTAGTTGCGTTGCCGGCGACCTTGATCTTGCCGACCATACCCGCCTGATAATGACCGGCGATCAGGCAGGCGAAATCAAACTCGCCCGCCTTGTTGAAGTTCCAGATGATTTGGCCGGTTTTTCCTGCGGCTACGTGCGCCATGTAGGGCTCGTCGTGCTCCATGTTGGGGAACTTCAACATCAGCGCGGCGTGCTCCTCCAGTTCTTTCTTGGTGCCAAGAACCAGTTCGTGCAGTTGTTTTCCTTCGTTCTTCATCACCAGTTTGATGGTGTCTCCCTGCTTGACTTCGATCAATGCAGGCGTGAACCGCATGTTGTCAGTCATTGACAAAGTGATGGTGCGCTTAACGGCTTTGGCGTCGCCCGCGATGCCCCATTCCTTCTGTTCTTTTTTGACGACGGCGGTCTTTTTGGCGTGATCATCACCGTGCGCCTGAGCTAGCGTTGTCGCGCCAACTGCAAAAAGTGCCGCGCCGAGCATTGTTGTAAGTTTTTTCATGATGGATTCCTTCGTTGGTGGATGGTTGCCTAGTGTTTTCCATGGCTCATCGGCTTGCGGACTTGCACTTCAACCTGCTTGACCGGCATGCGCTCGACCGGCATGGAGCCCTTGCCGTCCGCCTTGAAGCGCGCAGGATCAGGCAGCGTTCCGGTCCATTCAAACGCCACCTCGCCGGGCGGGTGCTGGTACCAACCGGGATCCGAGTAGTCGCCCGCCTTCTGCTCCTTGCGCACTTTCACCATGCTGAACATGCCCCCCATACCGACTGAGCCAAACGGCCCGGTGCCGGTCATCATTTGCGCCGTGTTGTCGGGTAAAGGCATTTCCATTTCGGTCATGTCCTTCATGCCGCGCTCGGCCATCACCATGTAATCGGGGATAAGCTGGGTGATCTTCTTTCCCACCCCGGTGTGATCAACGCCAATCATCGTTGGCACGTTGTGGCCCATCGCGTTCATGGTGTGATGACTCTTGTGACAATGAAACGCCCAGTCGCCGGGTTCATCTGCCAGGAAGTCAATCTGACGCATTTGTCCGACGGCCACGTCGGTGGTGACTTCGTACTGGCGGGCTGACTTGGGCGTCGGCCCACCGTCGGTGCCGGTGATCAGAAACTCGTGTCCGTGAAGGTGAATCGGGTGGTTGGTCATGGTCAGATTGCCAATGCGGATGCGTACCTTGTCATTGAGCCGAACATTGAGCGAGTCGATCCCCGGGAATACGCGGCTGTTCCATGTCCACAGATTGAAGTCGACCATGGTCATGATTTTTGGCGTGTAGGCACCCGGATCAATGTCGTACGAATTCAGCAAGAAGACAAAGTCGCGATCCACCTCGTCGATCAGTGGATGCTTCTCTTTCGGATGAGTAATCCAGAACCCCATCATGCCCATCGCCATCTGCACCATTTCGTCGGCATGCGGGTGATACATGAAGGTGCCGGGACGACGTGCCACGAATTCGTAGACGAAGGTTTTTCCGGGCGGAATGCCAGGCTGGTTGAGCCCGGTAACGCCGTCCATGCCGTTGGGCAAGCGCTGGCCATGCCAATGGATACTGGTGAACTCACCGAGCTTGTTGGTGACAAAAATGCGTATCCGATCACCTTCAACCACCTCAATGGTCGGGCCCGGACTCTGCCCGTTGTAGCCCCACAAGTGGGCTTTGAAACCCTCGCACATTTCGCGCACGACCGGTTCGGCGACCAGATGAAACTCTTTAACGCCGTTGTTCATGCGCCACGGCAAAGTCCAGCCGTTCAGCGTGACCACCGGGTTGTAAGGTCGCCCTGTTTTCGGCACCAGCGGCGGCATGGTGTCCGGCTTCATTTGCATGACCGGTTCGGGCAATGCAGCCATGGCAACACGGCTGACCGAGGCCGCAGCCACAGCACCTCCAGCGATACTGGCCAAGCCTGCTGAGCGTAGAAAATCTCGACGTGAACTCATATTGTTTCTCTCGCGTAATTACATGCTTTTGTAGGAGCGGCCCTGCCGCGCCCCCGTGTGATGTGCAGTTCGTCGTTGGTTGCGGCAAAGCCGCTCCAACAGGTGAATTTGTTAATGCGGCGCATCGCCGCCTCCGCCCGCTGCTGCTGCGGCACCCATGTTTGGCATCAGCATCGGTTTACCCATGATCGACGACTGCAACGCCGCATCTGCCATCCAGAATTGCTGCTGTGCGTTAATCGCCGCGATCACGCTCGAAATCTGGTCGCGCGAGTCGGCTAGCAGTTCGAATACGCCGATGATCATGCCGTTGTAGCGGAGCAGGTTTTCGTCCGCGATCAACTTGCGCAGCGGTACGATTTCGTCGCGGTAGTGCCTGGCGATGTCGTACGTTGTGCGATACGCCGAGTAGCTCTCGCGCAGATTCGATCCCGCAGCACGCACCGTGGCCTCCAACCGGTTGGTAGCAGCGAGCATTTGTGCGCTCATGGCATCACGTTGCAGTCCGCCCCAGTCAAATATCGGTAGCTTCACGGCCACCTCGAATCCACGCGCGTTGGTGCGATGACCGTCAGCACGTTCGATGCTGGTGTTGCGGATAACGCTGAGTTCTATGTCGGTAAAACTGGTGATTGCATTGAGCCCTTGTGCGACGGCGGTCGTGTTCAACGCCGCCTGCGCCATCTTGATGTCGAGGCGTCCACGACTTGCAGCGCCGCTCACGTCTTCACCCGTCCGCGCACTTGCCGGAATGTCCGGTAGTCGCTCTGGCAATTGCAACTGTTGCGCTTGCACATCGGTGAGGCCGAGCACCCGAATCAGTGCCTCGCGACTGGCGGTTGCGACGTGCGACGCATTGGCCAGCTGCGCTGCTGCATCCGCGTAGAAAGCCTGCTGCCGCGCTCGCTGCAGCTTGTTGAAATTACCCACGGCTAGCATGCGTCGTGCAAGCTCTGCGCTGGCCTCTGCCGAATCGCTCACCTGCTGCGCGTAGGTCAGCGACTGCCTGGCGGCGAGGGCCGCGACCCAAGCTTGTCGCGCCTGCGTGACCTTTTCGACGACGTCGATCGTTAATTGCAATTGAACTTGCTCGATTCGCGCATTGGCCGTCCGAAAGCGCTGCGGCAACGTCAACACATCGAGTAAACCGAACGCCAGCATTCGACCGATGTCGGTTTCGAGCGGCAAACGCAGTCGCTCCAAGGTCAGAATGGGATTTGGCAACCGCCCTGCCTGCGCGGCGCTCGCAGCCTCCGCCCAACTTTGCGCCAGCAACGCCTGCATGGCGGGGTTGTTGATCAGCGCCAGATAAACTGCATCGTCCTGCGCCAGCGGCTTGGCAAGCAGTACGTTTGCACTGTTTTGCGACGCTACTCGATCGGCTTCGGACTGCGCAAGATTCAGTTTGCCGCCGGTGAAATCGCGCGCGTCCTGATTGGCGCGCGCGACCGATTGATTGATGTCCACTGTGGCGCATCCAGACAGCAACAAAACACCCGTTGCGGCCAACACAAGAATCAAGCGCCTAGGCCGCAACGCGCATGGTTGAAAGTCGTGCTGCCATGCAGGTGACGTAGTCATGGTTTAACTCCGTGGCCCGAATGCGGAGTGGGTGCAACAGGGGTAGCGGCTGCGTCCGGGACGATCACCGGAGTGATGCTCTTGGAATCTGGCGTTTGCGCCTCTTTCAGGTAGGTGCGCCAACCTCCGATGCGCGTCACTGTATCGTTAGCCTCACGCCACGACCCGAGCTTTTGGTCGGTCATCGGCTTGTAGCGCGAAAGCGTCGACTCAAACCGTAGCGGGGACGTAGCTGTTGTTACAGCAGCACTGCCGGTGTGCGTGGCGCTGCTGCGCGTGAGCGGTGAATGATCGTGAGCTACTTGCGCATGTGTTGCGCTAGCGCTCAACAGCATGCCGACGACAAAGATCGCGGATGGGCATGAACCACGCAAGCCACCTGAATAGCGGGGCAAAATGTGCAACATAAGTGTCCTGGAAAAGTCTCGAAATACACAACGCACCGTGTTGACGGGAAGTGCAATCAGTGGTGGGGCACGCTGCAAACGCAACGTGAACGAGCCTGTAGGCCCGTCATGACGCGGTCACGACGGGCTTCGGTGTGATTAGGCTCGTGGGGGTCGTTCTAACCCGCTCGCGACGTTGCGTGCGCGAGGTACATCAGTATCCGGAAAAATAGTTGCGTCCGCAACAAGTGCGTCAGGCAAGCTCGTCTCGGTGTTCGGAATAATGGACGTCGCATGACATGCAGCGCAGGCCGCACAGCTGAGCCGCGCCTCTTCAGTCCATGGTGATGTGTTGACGGCGTCTGCGTGATGTACTGCGCCATCGTGATGTGCCGCCGCATCTCCATGGTGATGTGCGGCGGCTAAAACCGGCTCTTGCACCGTGGTCATCGCCTTTATCCGATGACATGCGCCGAGCGAGGCAACCGCCATCGCCTGCGCGCTCAGCGTCAAGCTCAGCAGCAGAAGAATGCAGCGGCGAAATCGAAAAAGGTAGGTCATAAGAATTGCTGAATTGTAACTACGACTGAGATGTTTCAGCTAGGTTCCATTGCACTTCCAAAGTTACCTGATCCTGTCAACCTTTCAGTGAGTGATAAGGCGAATGGCTGTCCGCAGATTCGCGGGCATCGTGAAGCGACATCTCAACGCAGATCGGCGGCTGTGCTTGAGACGCGTACGCCAACGTTAACCAACCCACATCGCGGCGTGTCGACCCAGTTTGCGATTAATCATGGTGTCGTACTCGTAGATTCTGCATGCCGCCGCGCGTCCCGCCAAATCGACGCAAACTACCAACTTGCAATTACTTGACGTTTGCGTTCGCTATCGCACAGAACTTAGCGTCTGTTCGCCACAAACTGCTTCCTGGCGTTCGGCTCATCAAGCTTTCGATGGCCGATGTCTTTCAGCCGAATCGTACTGGCATTCGGTACTGCTCATGAACGTTACAAACCTCTAAGGAGATTATCAAAATGAATGAAACAGCAAACTACTCAAGTCCGCGTCGCGATGACGAGTTTAATCGCGATCCAATCACGGGAACGCCCGGCTCGCATGCGGTTGGCACCGGTATCGGTGCTGTGGTCGGTGGTGTTGCGGCCGCGATGGGCACGGGCGCAGCGGTTGGCGCAATGACCGGCACAGTGGTGGGGCCTGTTGGCACAGTCATTGGGGCGGCCGTAGGTGCCCTGGTGGGTGGCCTCGCAGGCAAGGGTGTAGCCGAGGCGATTGACCCTACCGCCGAAGACGCATACTGGCGCGACAATTACGGTACTCGACCTTATGTGGACAACACCCGCAACTTCGACGACTACGGACCTGCCTACGGTTACGGTGTGAACGCCTACAGCAAATACCCCGGCCAGAACTTCGACGCCGTAGAGTCTGATTTATCACGCGACTGGACTAGCGCGCGTGGGACATCGAATCTCAATTGGGCCGACGCGAAGCATGCCAGCCGCGATGCGTGGAACCGGGTCAGCGACACTATCGAACGCGCCGTGCCCGGAGACTCCGACCGCGACGGCAAATAGTTCCTAGCGCGGCGGCGCAATGCCGCCGCATTGATTCGTCGGCAAATTCACACAAAAGCACATCACCGCGTCTACTCTCACCAAAAGAACGGCACGGGGAGGAGCGCCGAGCAAAACTTCATCGAACGACGCGGCGCACTCCTGGCAGTCCATAGCCAAGCGACCGTCAACCATCGAACACCCCAGTATGAACTTTCCACCACACATCAATTTGCATCGGGTTAGCAATGGCTAAGGCACGAAGTACCAACGTGAGGTTACGGAAAAAAACCGCAGAACTTATGGTAGCTGCACCAGTGGTGATCGCTCGTCGCGTGGGTCGCATGATCCAGGCGGGCTCTACGCCCACCGCCATCGACCAAGTCGAAATGAAATTGATGGTGGAAGAAAAGGCCGATGCCACCGTTGAGGCTTGGGCCGCCATCGCAAGTTCGCTCATCAACTCAAGCCAGCGACATCTTCAGGTTGGCGTGAGCGCCTGGATGAACCCACGCACCTACCGCGACATGGCGTTTGGGCGGGTGCCCAAGGCGCTGCGAATGCCGTGGAGTCGTATCAGTGACGACTTCGTGCGCGCCGCCGCTAAAGGTCTCGATCCGGTGCATCGACGTGCCGTAGCAAACGCGAAGCGGCTTGGGGGATAGCGAATTCCGTGGCGCTGATTTTTGTTCGTTTGACGCTGCTCGTCTGGTGTAGTGGTTTCGGCGCACCATTGCAGTGAAAGGTGCCTGGCGCGGCCGATGCCCCG
>JAYSUK010000324.1:0-8961 GCA_043719085.1 Burkholderiales bacterium
GCGGGCATGCCCGTCACCAGCGTGAGTGCCACCATGGTGCTCATCGCACCCAAAATCGACCAATGCTGCAACTTCATATCGTTCCCTAAAAATTTAGTACGCACGTGCGATAACCGGGCAATTCACTCCAACGCCGTCCGCTCAGCGAAGCAACGCCGCAATCCGTCCTGCCATTGTGGCGGTGTCCATGCAAACGCAGTTGCAAACCGCGAGCTGTCAAGCACGCTGTAGGCCGGACGTTTCGCAGCGGTCGGATAATCAGACGTAGCAATCGACTGCACAGTGACACGACAACTCAGCCCTGCACCAACGACGATCTCGTGCGCAAAATCACGCCACGTCGTTGGCCCTGTGCTTGAAACGTGATAGAGCCCACTTTGGCTGACAAGTTCCACCAACGGACGATTGAGCGAGCAAGCCACCGCATCAGCGAGATCAGCGGCGAAGTTCGGTACGCCCGTCTGATCCGCAACCACGCGCAGCAACGGCCGATCTGCCGCAAGTCGCAACATCGTCTTGTAAAAATTAGTACCGTCATTGCCATAGACCCAGCTCAAGCGCAGGATCAGGTGCGCGGGGCTGATTTCGCTGATGGCGCGTTCGCCATCGAGCTTCGTCTGACCGTACACGCTGGTCGGCGCGGGTGCATCGGTCTCTACGTAAGCCCGAGTGCCGTTGCCATCGAACACATAGTCGGTCGAAAAATGAACCAGAAAAATGCCAAGCTCGTGGCAAGACTGCGCCAAATGACGGGGGCCACCGGCATTGATGGCATGCGCTACATCCGGTTCCGACTCGGCGCGGTCAACCGCTGTGTACGCTGCGCAGTTGAGCAGCACGTCCGGCCGCTCACGTTCCAGTACAGCGTGGCAGGCGTTTGCGTCGGCGAGGTCAAAGCCGTCACGTCCCAACGCCACCACTTCATGCTCGCGGTACAAACGACGGGCCAGCGCCAGCCCGAGCTGGCCCTGTGCGCCCGAAATTAGCACCTTCATTGGCTCATGAGCTTCATGAATACGTGGGAGCCTGCTTAAAGCTCATGCCTGCTGCATCCTTGGCGTTTACGACCGGGTCGGTCACGGGCCAATTGATCGCGAGCGATGGGTCATTCCACACAATCGTCCGCTCGTGGGCGGGTGCATAGTAGTCGGTGGTTTTGTAGAGAAAAACCGCGCTGTCGCTGGTCACCACAAAGCCGTGCGCGCAACCCGGCGGCACCCACAGCATGCGTTGATTTTCCGCCGATAAATCTACACCTACCCATTGCGCAAACGTAGGTGACGAGCGCCGCAAATCAACGGCCACGTCCCACACACTGCCGGACACTACGCGCACCAGTTTCCCTTGCGCTTGCTCGATTTGGTAGTGCAAACCACGCAACACTTTGCTGTGAGAAAAGCTTTGATTGTCCTGCACGAAATTCAACAGGATGCCGGTCGCATTGCGAAACTTCTGTACGCTGAAACTCTCAAAAAAATCACCGCGCTCGTCGGAGAAAATTTGTGGCTCAAGGATCAGGCAACCATTCAACGCCGTTCTGACCACCTTCATCAGAACACCTGCTCTTTCAACATATCTTTCAAGTACTGGCCGTAACCGCTTTTGGCAAGCGGTGCTGCCAATTTTTCGACCTGCGCCGCATCGATGAAACCCTGACGGTAGGCAATCTCTTCGGGACAGCACACTTTCAAGCCCTGGCGCCGCTCGATGGTTTGCACGAATTGTGCGGCCTCAAGCAGCGAATCATGGGTGCCGGTATCGAGCCAAGCCATGCCGCGCCCCATCAGCTCCACGCTCATACGACCGCGCTCCAGATACACCCGATTCAGGTCGGTGATTTCCAGCTCGCCACGCGGTGATGGCTTTAGGTTTTTCGCGATTTCAATCACGTCGTTGTCGTAGAAATAAATTCCAGTCACCGCGTATCGTGAACGCGGCGTTTTCGGCTTTTCTTCGAGGCTCACGGCACGGCCAGACGCATCGAATTCCACCACACCATAGCGCTCAGGGTCGCTCACCGGATAGGCGAACACGGTCGCACCGTCGCGCCGAGCGTGCGCGCGTTCCAGTAGTTGCTGTAGCTCGTGCCCGTAAAAAACATTGTCACCCAGCACCAGCGCCGCGTGGTCGTCGCCGATGAAATCGCGGCCAATGATGAATGCTTGCGCAAGTCCGTCCGGCGAGGGCTGCACGGCGTATTGCAGGTTCATGCCCCACTTAGCACCGTCACCCAAGAGCTCCTGAAAGCGCGGCGTATCTTGCGGGGTCGAGATAATCAAAATATCGCGCAATCCCGCCAGCATCAAAGCAGACAGCGGGTAATAAATCATCGGCTTGTCGTAGATCGGCATCAACTGCTTTGACACCGCCTGCGTCACCGGATGCAAGCGCGTGCCGGAGCCACCCGCGAGGATGATGCCTTTGCGTTTTATTGGTGTCTCGTTCGTGGACGTCATGCGCGCTCACCGTAGTTTTGTGCAATCCATTTCAGGTAATTTCCGGACTGCACGTCAGCCACCCACGCGCTGTTTTCCAGATACCAGCGCACGGTTTTTTCGAGTCCGGTGGTGAAGTTTTCAGTGGGTCGCCAGCCGAGTTCGCGCTCAAGCTTCGAGAAATCGATTGCGTAGCGGCGATCGTGCCCTGGACGGTCGCTGACGGTGGTGATTTGCTTCAGGTAGTCCTTGCCCGGCGCGTGCGTTGCGAGCAACGCGCAAATCGTATGCACCACTTCAATATTCGGTTTCTCGGCATCGCCACCAATCAGGTACAGCTCGCCAGGGCGCCCCGCCTCCAGCACGCGGGCAATCGCGCTGCAATGATCGCCGACATAGAGCCAATCGCGAATCTGCTGTCCGTCGCCATAAATCGGGAGTGCTTTACCCGCAAGTGCATTCACAATCATCAGCGGAATCAACTTTTCGGGGAACTGTCGAGGCCCGTAATTGTTCGAGCAGTTGGTCACCATCACCGGCATGCCATAGGTGTGAAAGTACGCCCGGGCCAAATGATCCGAGCCCGCTTTTGACGCGCTATACGGGCTGTTCGGTTGATATTGCGATAGCTCGGTAAATTTTGGGTCGGTGGCCCCGAGCGAACCGAACACCTCGTCGGTTGACACATGCACGAAGCGGAATGCTTTCGCCGCTGCGTCGGGCAGCGCGTTCCAGTGCGCGCGGCTCGCCTCCAGCAGTGTGGCCGTGCCCATCATGTTGGTGCGCACAAAGTCCATCGGCCCGTGAATCGAGCGGTCTACGTGGCTCTCGGCGGCGAAATGAACCACAGCGCGCGGTTGATACTTGGCGAACACGGCGTTCAGCGCCACACCGTCACAAACATCGAGGCGCTCAAAGGCATAACGCGGATCGGCAGCAAGCGACGCCAACGTTTTCGGATTCGCCGCGTACGTCAACACATCCACGTTCACCACGGGTTCATCGTGCGCTGCAAGCCAATCAAGAATGAAATTGCTGCCGATAAAGCCGCAGCCGCCAGTAACCAGAATCATGTGTTTTTCCTTTAGCCACAGATTTTATAGGGCTGTCGTCGGTGCTTTCCCGCACGCCGCCGCGACCCGACGAGCCCCAGCCGCCATAATTGTGCCCCTATGTCCCTCTGGTTTCGACTTGTCTACAGCCTGCTTTGGCTCATTGCGCTTCCCTTTGCGTTGATTCGGCTATGGCGCAAAGGAGGCGCAAATCCCGGGTACCGGCTGCATTGGCGCGAGCGTCTTGCGTTGACGTTGCCCAACGGTCCGTTTGATGTGTGGATTCACGCGGTATCGGTCGGCGAGGCACGGGCAATGATGCCGTTGGTGGATGCGTTGATGTTGGCGAAGCCGCGAATGCTCATCACCTGCACCACACCGACCGGGCGTGAAACCGCTACGTCTTTACTCGGTGCTCGCGCCACAGTGGCGTATCTGCCATTCGATGCGCCATGGCTGATCGCAAATTTTTTGCGCGCCACAAGACCTAAGCTGGGGTTGCTGATCGAGACCGAGCTGTGGCCCGGCGTGTGTGAAGCCGCGAAACGCGCGGGCGTGCCGCTTTGGCTGGTTAACGCGCGAATGTCCGCTCGCTCCGCAAAAGGCTACGCCCGGGTTGGCGCGCTGACTCGTGCCATGCTTGCTAACTTGACTGGCATCGCTGCGCAGTCGGAAGACCACGCGGCGCGTTTCCGTGCGCTTGGCTCGAGCCGCGTTATCGTCACCGGCAACATGAAGTTCGACCTTAATCTGCCTGCCGACGTCGGAGCGCGCGCCAAAACGCTCGCCACGCACCTAACCCACGGGCGTGACTTCTGGTTGGCAGGCTCCACCCGCGACGGCGAGGAGGCACTGCTGCTTGATGCGCTAGTGAACCACCCGCTTCGCACCCGCGCGGTTGCTGTAATCGTGCCCAGGCATCCGGAGCGTTGGCAGGCCAGTTTCGACGCGGCCCTCGCGCGTGGGTTTCGCGTGGCACGGCGCAGCGACGCTACCGTGCCCGCTGACGCCGAGGTCATCATCGGCGACAGTATGGGTGAGATGCTCGCCTACTACGGCCAAGCCCGCGCCGTGCTGATGGGCGGCACGCTCAGCGGCACCGGTGGGCAAAACCTGATCGAGCCCTGCGCACTCGGCGTGCCGGTGGTGCTCGGGCCGTCGGTGTTCAATTTTCAGCAGGCGGCGGACGAAGCGATCGCGGTGGGCGCGGCGGTGGCGGTGCCGCATGCCGATGCAGCGCTTCATGCGCTGTTCGACTGGATCGAGTCACCCGCAAAGCGAGACGCCGCAGGCGCAAAAGCATGCGCCTTCGTCGCCGCGCATCGCGGGGCTACCGCGCGCACCACGCGGTTGTTGTCGGCGCGGACTCGACCGCGCTCCCGATGAACGGCGCTGCAGCCGCACCACCGAGCGACGCCAAGTCGTCGCCTACCCGGGCGCGAACCGCATCAGTAGGGGATTATTTTTGGCACACGTCCGCTCAAAACCCCACCTAAACGGGTAGTATTTTTTTACGGCACGGCGCGGTAGTCTCTGGCGAAACAGCCAACTTCTATTGATACCATAGGGTGTGCAAAAACCGTCAATTTCGGAAACGCGATGACCAAACGTTCAGCCTTCTCCTCACGCCGTGCCAGCATCAACCTCCCGGCACTCACCACTGCGCTCGTCGCATTGGTGTTGCCCACACAGACGACTGCCGTCACCGTGGTTGAATATTTCATCCCCGGCAACAACAGCTACTTTTTGTCGGGTCGCGCCGACGAGCAGAAAGCGCTCGACGCACTGCCCAACGCCTTCAAGCGCACCGGCACCGAGTTTGATGCCTTTGCCGCCAGGGCAGGCCCTGCGGGCACGCAGGACTACTGCCGCTTCTACATCAGCGACCCGGCCAAGGGCGTGAGCTCGCATTTTTACGGCAACGCCGCGAGTGATTGCCCTGCGCTCGTCGCCGCAAAACTGCCCACGTTTACGTTTGAGGGCGACGATTTCGCCGTTCATTCGCCGCTCGGCACCGATACTTGCCCGGCCCACGCGCCGCTGAAGGTTTATCGAAGCTTTCGCCCGGCTGCGACGGGTGTTAATCCCAATCATCGCTTCACCGCAGCAAAGCGCGAATACGACGAAATGACCGCCAGCGGCTGGTCGCCCGAGGGCGTGGCGATGTGCGCGGTGTCCGGCGTGAATGCCAAAGGCGAGCTTAAAGCCGACGTAGTGCGGCTGCTGGAGCAAAGCACGCTCGGCCCGACCGAGGCGCTGGTCGATGAGGTCGCACGTACAGGATTTACGCGATGGCTGAACGCGCAACTCGCGATGAACGTTACGCGCTACACGCAGTACCCGTGGTGGGATCCGCCTGCGGACGGCACTCTATGCTTCGACGATAAAACGCCACCCATTACGCCGGAAAAATTCTGCAAAACCAACAAATGGAGCACTAGCCCCGTAGCGTGGGAGTTCTATCGCCAGTCAAAAGCAGCACCAGATCAACTGCGACTACGTATGGCGCATGTATGGCATCAAATTTTGGTGTTTGGCCAAAACCCTGATCTGACTTACGCGGTGGCCGAGTTTCATCAGCGACTTCGGGATCACACTTTCGGTACGTTTGAAAATCTGTTGCTACGTTTTTCCCTATCGCCTCAGATGGGTCACTTTCAAAACTATGCGCGAAATCAAGCTGAACGCGATGGAATCAAGCCGAACGAGAATTTCGCCCGGGAATTGATGCAACTGTTCACCATCGGCGTGAACGAATTAAACGACAATGGCACCCAAAAGCTTGACGGGCAAGGCCAAACCATCCCCTCGTATTCGCAGACGGACGTCGAGTCGTTAGCCCGAGTGCTGACAGGCTTTAGTTACCCTACAAAACCCGGAGCCACCCCGAACTTTTGGCAAAACTGGTCATTCAATGGCGACATGGTGCCCTATCAGGAACATCACGATACGGGGGCTAAGAGCATGTTCGGCGGCAAGGTGCAATTTGCTGCCAATCAGGAGGCACTTACAGAGGTGAAAGCGGCCTTGCGAGCGCTAGTCAATCACAGCAACGCCCCAGCATTTATCAGCAAACAGTTGATCCAAAAAACGGTTACGAGCAATCCCACTCCCGCCTACGTGGGTCGAGTCGCCGCGGTGTTTAAAGACAACGGAGCTGGCGTGCGCGGCGATTTGTCGGCCGTTACCCGTGCTGTGCTCCTTGATCCCGAAGCGCGTGGCTTAGTAAAGACTGAAACCAGTTACGGTCGATTGCGAGAGCCCGTGTTGTTTTGGACTGCAATGATTCGCGCGCTGGATGTGGCCACCGACGGTGTACAGCCGCACAGGATGACGTCGCAAAACTCACAAGATCTGTTTTCACCACCTAGTGTTTTTAATTATTACCCTGCCGATTACACCCTCGTCGGTAGCGCCTTGCCAGCGCCAGAATTTGGTATCTATTCAACCGCCGAGTTCCTCAACCGAGCCAATGCGGTCAACGACTTGCTGTACTCGGTTGATCAATCGTGGGCACCAGAGTATTGGGGGCCAAAGCCGTATGTGCCGAACACCACAGGCACGCAAAGCCCGCCACTTGCCGCGTTTTTGACTGATGCTGCAAACCCCGATGCGTTGGTTGAGCGATTGAACCAGCTTTTTCTGCACGGCACGATGCGCGCTGATATGCGGAAGAGCGTCGTGACTGCGGTGAACAAAATAGCGGCAACCAGCCCGTTGCGCCGCGTCAAGTTGGCGGTCAATCTGATCCTGGTGTCCGTCGATTATCAGATTCAGAAGTGAGCGCGCAATGAACTTCCAACACAACCCATCGCGCGCACCGCTCAGCATCGCCTCCCCGCTGCGTCGCCGCTTGCTGAAATCGTTCGCGGCATCAGGGCTGCTGGCTGCCGTTGCTCGCAACAGCGCCTTGGCGCAAACGGCTCCCGACTACAAGGCGTTGGTGTGCATCTATTTGCAGGGCGGCAACGACGGCGAAAATACCATTATTCGCAATGACACATCGGGCTACGCAAGCTATGCCGCTGTGCGCTCTTCAGCCTCGGGCATCAACATTGAGCAGCGCTTGTTGCTGCCGATTCAGCCGACGAATTTTGCAGCACCCTACGGGCTGCACCCGAGCTGCGCTGCGTGGAAAACATTGTTCGATCAGAAGAAGCTTGCAGTGGTGGCCAACATGGGGAATCTAGCGCAGCCCTCGACCCGAGTCGGCCTGCAAACGCAAGGGCAGAAGCGGCCTGCGAGCCTGTTCTCGCACACCGATCAAGAGCTGCAGGTGCAGAGCGGTGACCACACAGGATTTGGCCGCATCGGCTGGGGCGGGCGCGTGGCCGACAAGCTTGATCCCTTCCATCCCGGAACCGTCTTTCCGTCGCTCATAACGACATCGGGCATGAAAACCTTCACCTCGGGGCGCGAGTCGATTCCGCTCGCGGTGCCGAACAATCCTTATTTCACGCTGTACAGCAGCGGGAACGGGCAAGGCCAACACGACGCACTACGCGATGCAGCGCTGCGCGAAATCCTAGCTCAGTCGCGAAGCAACGTGTATGACCTGGCCGCGCAGTTGTTGGCTGAGGAAGGGCTTGCTGCGTCGTCAGTGGTGTTCCCAATTTTGAAGAACGACAAATCGATCATTCCGCCTTTTTTCGCGCATCTTTCCAGCGAAGTTGCACAACAATTGCGCACGGTAGCACTGATGCTCGAGGGTCGTGGTGGCACGCAATTAAAGCGGCAGGTGTTTTTCTCAAACCAAGGTGGCTATGACACCCACGGCAGCCAAGCTGGCATTCAGGCCAATCTTTTGCGCGACCTGTCAGAGGCGATGCTGGCCTTTCAAAACGCGGTGGAAGCGCTGGGGCTGGGCAATCAGGTGACCACGTTCACCCTCTCCGAGTTCGGGCGCACCTTCAAACCCGCAGCCAACGCGGGCACCGATCATGGCTGGGGCAACTATGCGTTTGTACAGGGCGGTGCGGTGAAAGGCGGCGATTTTTATGGCACGATGCCGTCGCTGATGTTGAACGGGCCAGATGATGTGAGCGACGCGGGGCGCTGGATTCCCACCACCTCGCTTGAGCAATACGCAGCACCGATGGTGCGTTGGCTGGGCATTGCCGAGGCGGACATTCCGTACGTGTTGCCCAACATCCGCGCGTTTGGAGCGGGCAATGTGGGGTTTATGCGCTGAGCCCGCGGGGGACGATGGTCCGTATTACGCGACCGACGTTGCCCGCCACGCGATGCTTCGCCGTAGGCGCGGACTCGGCCGCGCTGCGTGCGCCCTGCGACGCCAAGTCGTCGCCTACAGTGGCAGCGAAACACATCAACAATCGGCTGAAACTGTTATTTGATCGGGGCTGCACAGCGATTTATCACTAGTGTCCGGTTAAAACGGCAGGCATCAAGCTGTAAACCCCTATTTATGGGGCTCGCCACGCCACAGAGGGTGTCTCCGATTTGAACGCCGAAAG
>JAYSUK010000325.1:0-3172 GCA_043719085.1 Burkholderiales bacterium
CTTAGCGACGTTGCGTACACAGAAAAAAGTCACTGGGTTCCTGCCGTCGCAGGAATGACGAAAAGGAAATCCCCATGAGCCTCAAAGACACCATCACTGCCGACATGAAAACCGCTATGAAGGCGGGCGACAGTCACAGGCTCGGCACCATCCGCATGTTGCTCGCGGCGGTCAAGCAGCGTGAAGTCGACGAGCGCATCGTACTTACTGACGCTGACGTAGTGGCGCTGGTCGAAAAAGCGATCAAGCAGCGCAAAGAGGCGATCACCCAGTTCGCTGCAGGCAACCGCCCTGAGCTGGTGGCGAAAGAAGAGGCGGAAGCCGTCGTGCTCGCCGCCTATTTGCCCGAGCAGATGAGCGACGCCGAAGTAGACGCGGTAATCAAGGCCGCAGTCGCCGAGGTCGCCGCAACCGGCGTAGCGGGCAACGCAGCCATTGGCAAGATCATGGCCATCGTGAAGCCCCAGCTCGCAGGCAAGGCGGATATGGGTTCGGTATCGGGCAAAGTGAAGACCGCGTTGGGCTAATACGCATTGTTTTGGCGACTGCGACCGCACTGCGCGAATTCCTAGCGCCGAAAATCGCGAATGCCGAAGGTTTTTGCGCCTACACCCCCGTTCAAAGTCTCGGCAGCACCGTTCACTGGCGGCAATTTTTCGAACGCCGCATCGGGCGGAAATTCACGGGCGCGCGCCACAACAAACTGCGCACGCTGTTGGTCACCGGTGCGCGCCAACATGAGCGCATAAGCGCTCAACAAACGCTCATCAATAAGGTGTCGCATTGGACGCGCGAATAGCTCCGGTGCCGCCGCGTCACCCGCCAGCATGATGGCGGCGTAGTCGCCAAAGTGGCCAAACAGTCGGCTGCTACGTGCTCGCTCAATGGCGCGGGGCAGCGTTTCGGGATGGGCCACTGCTGCATGGATGGCCGCGACTTTTTGATATTCTCGAATTGCATAGCCGACACTGCCGATCAACAGCAGCGCGCCAACGGCAACTCCATTTCTGAGTGGACCTCTATGCGATCGAAGCGCTGGCTCCTCACGGTTATGAACTAGCGCGACCGCAGTCATTTCCGGGCCGACCTCCACAGCCAATAGCAGCGACAACAATACCGCAGTGGGCAGCAAAAAATAGCTAAACCACAGCGGATACTCGAAAAAACTGTGCAGAAGCATGGTCGCAATTAGCAATGCGATGGTGCCGCCCGCCGCGCTTTTCACGGCCAGGCGAGTCCCCCACAGTGCCGCAAACAGCACCATGGTCACCATTAGCGTTAGCGGCAGCCCCAGTTCCGCCGCCAGATGCAATGGCAAATTGTGAGCGTGGTCAAACACATCGGGCGCGCGATGCGCCAGAGGTGTCAATGTCCACGCAAAATTGAGTTGCCCCCAGCCAACGCCAACCCATGGATGCTGGCTGATGAGTTCAACGGTGTCACGCCATAGCGCCAGTCGTTGCGATATTGCGGCCTGAGCCATGCTCCGGGTGAAGCTACTTAGGGCAAACCACGCCAGCGGCAGCGCCGTAAGTAACAGCGCAAGCCAGCGCCTTGCAGACCATGCTCGAACCTGATCCGAGCGTACGAGCACGACCATGACGACTAACGCCAGACTGATGATTGCGGTGCGCGAACCGGTTGCCAGAAGTGTGGCCAGCAGGGGCGCGCTGCATATGCAGCCAATGAGCCATCGCCGACGGTTCAGGTAGCCCGAAGCTAACAACCCCCACAACATCAGCGTGGCGAGCTGGTTGGGTTGCCGCAGGTTGCCGCTGGCACGCTCATGCAAACGGGCCGGTCGGGCAATCAATACATCATCTGTCCAGTTCGGCGCCACCGATTGCAGCAGTGCGGCGAAGACATTAACCAGGGCGGCGACCAAAATGCCGACCAACAGTGCGCTGAGCCAGTGCTCCAGCCGCGCCTGGCTGGGAGCGATAGCCACTACCATGACGCTGACCAACAGCGCCAGAAGGAAATTGGCGATGATCGGCGCGCCCACAAAATAGGGCGTAAGGCCGAAACCGACGTGCGCCAATACGCTGGTCAGCAGCAGCATCCATAACGCGCTCATTGATGCCCACCCGAACCCGCTGGGTTTGGTGTTGTGCGGTCGCAACGGTGGCGTGGCGATTAGCGCCATCAGCAGTAATACGGTCGACCACAGCCCGACGGACAGAGCCTGATTGAAAAACGCCGGAAGTGGCGGTTGTTGATAAGCGGAGATCAAAGGTAGTCCGACCGCGCAGGCGATCAAAACGCGTAGCGTGCGCTCACTAAGTGAATTCCCAGGCGAAATGACTACGCTGGAAAGAGTAACTTTCTGTGAAGGTCCCCTTTTCGATTGGGCTGCATCCTCAATATGCCTCAAAGTCGATATCCATAAAATACGACCGCTATGCCCATGTAAATAAGGACAAATCGAGAAAAGTTATTGACGAGGCGGACGGCATCTAGTTCAAAAATTCCAATAGCAGCTTGTCTCCGAACAACGACATAAAAGGCGCTCCAAGCGTGTGAGTGCTCGCTTCTGTCGGTGATATTCAGTTGCGGCATGCAGGTAGACGTGTCAAAATTCAACAAAGTAATGGTGATTGACGGGACATTTTGATTCTACGGACGTTTATCCAGGCAGCGCTCAGCGCGGCGGTTTTCGCCACCGCGTCGCTTGCGTTCGGCGCGCCTACGGGTTACTCCGTCCGTAGCGATGTTGATCAAAAGCTTTACCGCATCGACATGAACACCGGCATCGCCACCGAATTGGGTGCCACCGGGTTCAGCAAAATTGAAGGCCTCGCGATCAACACAGCTGGCGAAATTTACGGTGTCAATCCACGCACAGCCCAACTAGTTAAATGTTCCGCCGCAACTGGGGCATGCGCCGCAATCGGCTTACTCCCCAATGTGTTTCCAGGTCCAACCAATGCCGGGCTCGCGTTTTCTAACACCGGTATTCTCTACCTAGCGATCAACACCGTGGTTTACCGCGTCGACCCTGCCACTGGAGGCACCGCGGCGCTCAATAGTGCAGGGCCAGCATTGTCGGGTCTGGCGGGAGTGGCTCCGAGCGCCACGTGTGCTTCAGGCGTTTACGGTCTTGGTGGCAACACCGATCACGGCAAGTTCTACTGCATAAACACAACTAACGGTGCCGCCACATTACTAGGCT
>JAYSUK010000326.1:0-8922 GCA_043719085.1 Burkholderiales bacterium
ATCACGCCGTCCACCTCGGTGCCGGAAGCGTTTCAAAAATATTGCGAAAAATTCCGGGTAGACCCCGCCACCGGGCAGCACAATTTCGCCATCGTGCAGGCGGAAGATGAGCTCGCCTCCATCGGCATGGTGGTGGGCGCGGGCTGGAACGGCGCACGCGCATTCACCGCCACCTCCGGCCCCGGCATCTCGCTGATGACCGAGTTCATTGGCCTCTCGTACTTCGCCGAGATTCCGGTGACCATCGTCAACGTGCAGCGTGGCGGGCCATCGACGGGTATGCCGACGCGTACGCAGCAATCCGACCTGATCTCCTGCGCGTATGCGTCGCACGGCGACACCAAGCATG
This sequence comes from Burkholderiales bacterium, assembly GCA_043719085.1. Lineage (GTDB taxonomy): Bacteria > Pseudomonadota > Gammaproteobacteria > Burkholderiales > Casimicrobiaceae > Casimicrobium. The sequence continues at coordinate 350 of JAYSUK010000326.1, forward strand.
TGCTGTTGTTCCCGCAGGATCCGCATGAGTGCTTTGAGCATGCAGCAGCGGCGCTCGATCTGGCGGATCGTTTGCAGGCTCCGATTTTTGTGATGACTGATCTCGACATCGGCATGAATCAGCGGCTGTGCAAACCATTCACCTGGGACGATGCACGCGACTACGATCGCGGCAAGATCATGACCGCCGAAGAACTAGAAGCGGGCAAGGATTTCGGTCGCTACAAGGACGTGGATGGCGATGGCATCCCGTGGCGTACGCTGCCGGGAACGCATCCCACCAAGGGCAGTTTCTTCACACGCGGCACCACGCGCGACCCTTATGCGCGCTACTCGGAGCGTGGGCCGGACTATATCTACAACATGGAACGCCTGCTGCGCAAGTTCAAGACGGCGGCCGATCTGGTGCCGCAACCGGTGTTGCGCAATGCCCCGGAAAAGACTGCGTACGGCGTAATTTATTTCGGCTCCACGACACCCGCGATGCATGAAGCGCTCGATGTGCTTGAGGCCGATGGCGTGCATATTGATGCGTTGCGGCTGTGCGCGTTTCCGTTCCCGGCATCGGTCAATCAATTCATTGCGGCGCACGAAAAAGTGTTCGTGGTTGAGCAAAACCGCGATGCACAGATGCGCTCGATGTTGGTCAACGAACTTGATGTGAACCCGGCACAACTGGTGCGCGTATTGCACTTTGATGGCACGCCGATCACCGCGCGTTTCATCACACGCGCCATTGCCGACATCGTGCAACCGGCAGCTGCCATGCCGCTGCGCGAGAAGGAGGCGGCATGACCTACATCACCAAACCACGGCTGCATCACCCGACGTTGACCGCCAACAAGGTCGGTTACACGCGGCGCGATTACGAAGGCCGCATCTCCACGCTGTGCGCTGGCTGCGGGCACGATTCGATTTCCGCTGCCATCATTCAGGCTTGCTGGGAACTGGACATCGAGCCGCATCGCGTGGCGAAATTGTCTGGCATCGGCTGCAGCTCGAAAACGCCCGACTACTTTCTTGGCGCGTCGCATGGCTTCAATACTGTGCATGGGCGCATGCCTTCGGCACTGACTGGTGCCAACCTTGCCAACCGTGATTTGCTGTATCTCGGTGTCTCAGGTGACGGCGATTCCGCCTCCATCGGTCTCGGCCAGTTCGCCAACGCGATGCGGCGCGGCGTGCGCATGGCCTACATCGTGGAAAACAACGGCGTTTACGGGCTCACCAAAGGGCAGTTTTCGGCGACTGCGGATCGCGGATCGAAGAGCAAAAAGGGCGTGATCAATAGCGACAGCCCGATCGATCTGGTGGGCATCGCGTTGCAACTCGGCGCGACCTATGTCGCACGCAGTTTCTCCGGCGACAAAGAGCAACTGGTGCCGCTAATCAAGGGCGCGATGGAGCACGGTGGTGCCGCGTTTATCGACATTATCAGTCCGTGCGTGACCTTTAACAATCACGCGGGAAGCACCAAAAGCTACGACTATGTGCGTGAACACAACGAGGCCGTGAGTCGCATTGACTTCATCAGCAGCCGCAACGAAATTACCGCCATGTACGCGCCCGGCGAGCTGGTGGAAGTGCAGCAACACGACGGCTCAATGCTGCGCCTGCGCAAGTTACGAGCCGACTACGATCCCACCGACCGCTACAGTGCGATGAGCTACATGCAGGCACACCAGGCGCGTGGCGAAATCGTCACCGGCCTGCTCTACGTTGATCCGGTCGCAACCGATCTGCACACATCCCTTAATACCAGCGAGCACGCTTTGAACGCAATGGGCGTTGCGCAGCTCTGTCCTGGATCGAAAGCACTCGAAAATGTCAACGCCGGTCTGCGCTGATTTATGGCAAATATCACCGGTTGCTGCGAGGTACTGCCGAAGCGCCTGATATCGCTGCTATCAAACCCTTCGCTACGCTCAGGGCGAGCGGATTCTTGAGAGACAAAGGAGTCGCAACCATGTCAGAACGTACCGTTTTTCAGTCCATGTCGCAGAAGCACGTGGTCAGCCTCGGCCCGCAGGCGAGCGTGTGGGACGCCGCCTGCGTGATGACGCGCGCCAGCTGCGGCAGCGTGCTGATCGTCGACACCGCCGGGCATCTGCTAGGCATCGTCACCGAGCGCGACTTGATGACGCGAGTTCTGGCCAAGGCGCTTGCGCCAGCGACGACGCTGGTGTCGGACGTGATGACCAGGAAACCTTTTTGTGTCACGCCGGAAACGTTAGTATCGGACGCGGTGCTCATCATGATCGAGCGCGGATTTCGGCATCTGCCAATCATGGCGACACACGGCACGAACGCAACGACAGGCGCAAAAATCCTCGGTGTATTTTCAGTGCGCGACGCGCTGCCCCGCGAAGTCGGCGCCGCAGTGAGCATGGCAGAGTTCAACGATCAGGTGAACGACGCGCGGGGTTAGTCGACAACAGCTTTTTACTGAAGCGACTATGTATTAGGGCGTTGGACAGATTTATGCCTTCTGTCGACTATCGGCGTTTTGCGCGTCTAGCCCACGTTTAATAAGGGATACAGCGAAAAGCTGTACACACTTTTAGGCGATGCACCCACCGGCAATTGGATCGACGCGAAAGTACGATTTCAACTGCGCAAAGTAGGCCGAATACTCACATAGCAGCAATTCCGGCTCCGCGAAAAACACCTCGCAGCTCACTGCAAAAAACTCGTCAATCAGCTCTGCGGCATAGGGATCCATCGCCGTATCCTCGCCCGCCTCAACACGGCGGCAAAAATCAGCGTAGGCCGCACTCACTTCGCGCTTAAACGCTTCCCGCGCGGTGCCCGCGAGCGGCGGAATGCCGTCACCTTCGCCGTCCAGCATATCGATCTTGTGCGCGAATTCATGAATCACCAAAGCCATTCCTGATTCGTCGTAGCCCGCCTCAACGGCTGGCCACGACAGCAGCACCGGCCCGCTGTACCAGCTCTCTCCGGCAATCGGCTCATCCAGCCGGTGCACGACGCCCGCATCGTCTTCATAGTCATGAGTACGCGGAAACTCGCCGGGGTAGACAACCACATTCTCCCAGCCGTCGTAGTCCGTGATCGCTGCCATCACGGTCTCGCCGCGACCCAGAATCAGCAGGCAGGCTTGCACCGCAATCAGGATCCGCATGTGGGATGTAACTTCGAGCACATGCTCGCCAGATGTCGCTCCGCTGACGATACTCTTTTCAACCAGAAACAACGTGGTCAGTTCGCGTAAACGCGCCAGTGCTGCGCCATCGTAATGATCGAGAAATGGCAACTCATGCAGGGCCGCGCACCACTCTTCATCGGGCAACGCGTGTGACGCAAGCGCACGTTCACGACGCTTGGTTTTTAGCCAGGAGAACACAAAGTTCTACCCCCTCTCCCGTAGCACGGGAGAGGGTTGGGGTGAGGGGCTTTGCTTGGAGGAGCCTATTGTGAAGGTCATGTCGCCACCCTCACCCTAGCCCTCTCCTGCACTGCGGGAGCGGGGAGCCGCGTACGCGTCTTGCTCAAGCATCGCTCTTCGGCGGCAGTAGCGCTTGCGAAACAGGAGCCTCCAGTTCCACCGCCTTAATCCGCTCAAAATGGCCAGTGATTTTGCGGCTTGAAATCTGCACCTGTTCAGCATCATCATTGGCCTGTTTGATGTGCGTGGCGAGTTTGTCCATGCGATCCTGAAAGCGTCCGAAGTCGAGCCCAAGTTTTTGCAGCTCGCTCTTGATCACCGCCGATTGTTTGCGCATCTCAGCATCGCGAATAATCGCGCGAACAATGTGTAGCAGCGCCATCAGGTTGGTCGGCGACGTCAGCCACACACGCTGCGACTGCGCCTGCGCCACCACCTCCGGATGATTGCCGATGATCTCGGCAAACACAGCCTCTGAAGGCACAAACATCACAGCGGCGTCGGCATTCGATTCAGGTTGAATGTACTTGCTCGCAATGTCGTTGATGTGCTTTTTAACGTCGGTTGCGAACTGCTTGCGAGCGATGTTTCGCGCCGCTTCCGGCTGCGTTGCGTCAATCGACAAACGGTAATTCGACAACGGAAATTTCGAGTCAATCGCCATTTTCGACGCACCATCCGGCATCGTCAACACGCAGTCCGCTTTCTCGCGCCCCGCACCGACTGCCGCCTGAAATTCGTACACACCGGGCGGTAGCGTATCGCGCACCAGTGCCTCCAGTTGCACCTCGCCAAATGCACCGCGCGCCGATTTGTCGGACAGCACCTGCTGCAGGCTCACCACGTTGGTGGTCAGCCCGTCGAGCTTCTTCTGCGCCTCATCAATCACCGCCAGCCGCACCATCACGCTGGCAAAGGTTTCGTTGGTTTTCTTGAAGCCTTCATCAAGCCGCTCATTCACCTTGCCGCTGATTTGCTCCAGCCGTCCATCAACGGTTTTGGTCATCGTCTCGGCCTGCTGCGTGAGCTGTGCCCCCATGTTGCGCAGCGTGTTCTGCAGCAGCTCCTGATTAGCCCGCGTCTGCTCCGCCATCTTGCCGAGCATTTGTTCAAGCACTTCGCGCTTGAGTGCATCCTGCTGCGTAGAAAGTGTTTGTTGCAGAAGAGCCAGCTGCTTGAGCGATGCTTCGGTCTGCTGCGACAACGTATGAATGACTTGCACCTGCAAACTGCCAATCACCTCGCGCGTGCCAGAGCTTGATGCCGTGAGGTCACGGCCAACGCGCTCGCTCACCTGGTTGAACATGCCACCGACGTCACCTATCATCAGTCGATGTTTCGTTTCAAGCTGAGTGCCCAGCTCGCCACTCATGCGGCGCACAATGCCGCCCTTCTGCGTCGCCACCAACACCAGGATGACGGCGAGCAGCACGATGATCAGGATTAACGCCACCTCCACCAGGCTCATGCGGGCAGCCTAACGCGGGACCACAGGGGCGCGACGGGTCGCAGGGAATCGGGGCAAAACAAACGAACAATCATGGTATTGATATCACTCAGTCAACAAAACCTGCCCGGCTCGGCAGGCTCCCTCTCCCCCAGGGAGAGGGAGTCAAACCGACAGCCCCAGGACACACTTGGCTGACACATTTATAGATCGTCACGAGCTACACGACAACATCGAGCAACCCGCCTTGTGCCGCGCCCAGTCGGGACGTTTCTGCGCAAACAGCTCGCGACCCGGTTGCTCGTCGTAGGGGTGTCGCATCACATCCAGCAGTTCGGTGATTTTTGATGTGTCGCCCGCATGCGCCGCGTCAATCACCTGCTGCGCGAGGTAGTTGCGCAGCACGTATTTTGGATTGGCTTGATTCATGCGCTTGACACGCGCGGCGTGCTGCACGGGCGTGGGGTTCTGCTCATTGCAAAGCGTTAAGTAGCGCGCAAACCACGCAGCCCATTTTTCGCGCGATAACTGCCATTGACCTTCGAGATAAAACGCATCGGCAAAGTCGTCTACCTTACGTGCGGTTGCAAGCGTGCGAAAGAAGATCGTCATGTCGATCTCGGTCTCGTTCATCAGCATGAACGCGGCGTCGACCAAGTCGCCCTCCGCATCACTCCATTGATACAAGCCAAATTTTTCCGAAAACACGCGCGTGATTTCGATACCGTAGGTTGCTTCAAATTTTGCCAGCGCCGCCGCCAAGTCTTCAGGCTTGATGTCGAGTGTGGACAACGCATCGCCAAGGCGCGCAAGATTCCACTGCGCAATTCCGGGCTGCCTTCCAAACGCATAGCGCTTGCCGCCCGCGTCGGTGGTGTTCGGCGTCCAGCCCGGATCAAAATTGTCCACCCAACCGTACGGGCCGTAGTCAATCGTCAGCCCAAGAATCGACATGTTGTCGGTATTCATCACGCCGTGCACGAAGCCGACGCGCATCCACTGCGCGATAAGTTTTGCAGTTGACTCGCAGACCTCGGTGTACCAAGCAGCGATGCGCTCGCCTTCAGGCAATGCCGCGAGATGAGGAAAGTAATTCCTGATCGTGAAATCGACGAGCTGTTTGAGCAACGCTGTGTCGCCACGCGATGCGGGTAGCTCGAAGTGCCCAAAACGAATAAACGTAGGCGCTGTGCGGCAAACAATCGCTCCGGGCTCAGGCGCTGCATTGCCGTCGTAAAACATGTCGCGCTCAACCTCATCACCCGTCAGCACCAAAGACAGCGCACGCGTGGTCGGCACGCCGAGATGATGCATCGCCTCAGAGCACAAAAACTCACGAATCGACGAACGCAGTACCGCACGACCGTCGGCGCGGCGCGAAAACGGCGTGGGCCCAGCGCCCTTCAATTGCAACTCGTATCGATCATTGCTCGGCGCGATGACCTCACCCAACAAAATCGCCCGACCGTCACCCAGCTGCCCCGCCCAGTTGCCGAATTGATGCCCGCCGTAGACCGTGGCATACGTCTCCATGCCGGGCAATGTCCCGTTGCCTGACAGCGCATTGACCATCTCGGGCGAATGCAACTGTGCATCGCTAAGGCCAAGCGTGGATGCGACTTCCGGCGAATACGCAATCAGGCGCGGCGCAGCGACCGGCGTGGGCTCAACGCGCGACCAAAACGCGCCGTGAACCTGGCGTGAATGGTTACGCGGGTTGGCGTCACCAGGGAGAGACTGGAGGAAGCGATTTTTGAAGTGCAGCATGAATGGATTATCCGAGCTTTTTCGCACGGCAGGCGTGCGCGCTGGATCAAACGTAGTGCCCCCCCGTATTCACGTCAAACGGTGTCACATCAGAGATGAGCGGGTGCAAATCGCCCACTGACCGCGCGCTTGGGCGCAATTCTTGTCGCAGAAATCTGTTGACACCACCATCTTCTGCGATGACACTGACATGTAGCAAAAGTTCGTAACGCTTAACCCGTTCACCTGATACGGTCGCTGGGCGCTTCACGAATTTGGAACTTCATTCTCCTACGTTGTTATTATAAAAAAATCATCCATGTTGTTTTTTTCCGGGCCGGTAACCACCCGCACCAGAGATGCGATTAACCGAGTGGTACGAAACACCCTAACGTGCGCTGCCCTCAGCGTTTCGCTAGCTGTGCTCGGGTATGCACCGAAGTCAGAATCCCAGACGCTGAATTCGTCTACGCAGGCCGTGGTGCCGGTGGATGTCGCCGCTAACCCATCGCAGGTACTGCGAGCCCCGGTTGATGAGGGCGACGCTGCGTCGTCAAACCCGCCTAACATCTATCGCAGCCTCAACTCAAAGCAAATCATAAAGTCCAAGGCACCAGGGGACTATTTGCGTGAATCGCCGGACGCGATTGGCAAACCACAACTCGTAATTGCCCACTACAACACCACCGATGGCTTGCTCGCTGGCTATCAGTCCGCTTCGGGCAAGCGTATCGTGCTTCGAGCCAGGTGGCGAGCCAACGGTGCAGTCAATCCTGAGGTTGCTCACCGCAATGCGGCTACTGGAGCCGTTGAATTGTTGATGGGTCGCACTAAGCAGCTTGATCCGACGACGGGCAAACGCGCCAAAATTTATGAGGTGGCCGGCGTAGATTTCATGTCCCATCTTGACGATGCCCGACGCAAAAAGAAGCCCGCCGACGAACGGGGCAGCATGCATCAGTTTGCCGAAAGTGATGCGGGTCAAGCGTTCGCTGAGGCGGTGCCCGCGTTGTATGTTGCACTGGAGTCGCTTGAAGATGATTCGAAACTAGCGGCGTTGCAGGCACCCTTCGGAGGTGTTCTCACCGCGTTGCAAGTAACCACGGGCGTTTATTCAGGTTTTGCGCATTCAGACGCAATATTGGGTGTCGCTCGTACCAACAGCTTGCGAAATGCTTGCCGAGGCGAGTGCCAATATCGTGGCCGCCACTTCACCATTCAAAACTCTGGATTGTTTGACGTGCTCAGCAAAAGTTCGGCGGTGCTCGGAAAAAAGTCCCTTGAGCGCGAGGGTGACGCAAACGCCTTCACGCTCGCTGCTGCAGACACTCAAAGCTGCGCGGAAAAATGGGAATGGCGAATGTGATGCGTTTGGCGGTTGTTTCGGTGGGTGCGGACCCGGTTGCTTTACGCCGGGCGAAGTCTACACGCCAGAGTGTTACGGACACGACATGTGCGTATGCAAATGGGGCCACGCGGTGTGCGTGCTGACGATACCGGATCTCAACTGCGGCGACTGCGACACACTCGGCAGCGCAATCTGGAGCTATTTGCTCGCGATTTATTTATCCTTTTTTGGGTCTGATGATCCGGAGGACGATACGGAGGAGCAGTTGTTTTGGTGAGGATCGCCTGCTACATGCGAACTCTCGCGTTGCCGGGTCGCGCAGCAACAGTGCGGACGATTCAACGCATGGCACTTCTCGGTGGCTTTTCTGCCCTCGTGGTCGGATGCGCTGGCACGGTGGGGGTTGACTTTGCCATCGCAGCGCAAGTGAGTCGACGCGATGCCGCTGGAAATCCTTTGCTGCAGCGGGCGGGGGACATTACAACGCTGCCGAGACCGGAGGGACTACTGTCGCCGTTCTCGGCGACCCACTATGAGACGCAGACGCTGGCGTGGACATTCGGAACCGGCACCTATGGTTTTGGTGGCGATGTGACGAATCGAGCCGACACCCCGTTGTGCCTGCAC
>JAYSUK010000327.1:0-8862 GCA_043719085.1 Burkholderiales bacterium
GTTCGCGCCGATGATGATGACGACCGCCGCCTTGGTCACATCCATTACCGGATTGGACACCGCGCCGGAGCCGATACCTTCGAGCAGCGCGACGACTGAGGAGGCGTGGCACAAGCGCGTGCAGTGATCGACGTTGTTGCTGCCAAAGCCTGTGCGCACGAGCTTCTGGAATAAATACGCCTCTTCGTTGCTGCCTTTCGCGGAGCCGAATCCGGCCAGTGATTTCTTGCCGTACTGGTCGCGAATGTCCTTGAGTTTGCCACCAGCGAACGCCAGCGCTTCTTCCCAGCTAGCCTCACGGAACACGTCCATAACGCGGTTCGGATCCATCGTGAATTCGCCATTCTTCGCCGCATCGGTACGGCGGATCAGGGGTTTGGTCAGGCGATGCGGATGATGCGCGTAGTCAAAGCCATAGCGGCCCTTGACGCAGAGCCGCCCGTGATTGGCCGGGCCGTCGCGGCCTTCCACAAAGAGAATTTTGTTGTCCTTGACGTTGTAGGTGAGCTGGCAACCCACGCCACAATACGGGCAGACCGATTCCACCTGCTTGTCCGGCACCACGAGCGCCGCCTCGCGCGCAGGCATCAGTGCGCCGGTCGGGCAGGCTTGCACACATTCGCCACAGGCCACACAGGTAGACGCACCCATCGGGTCGTCCATGTCGAACACGATTTTCACTTCGTCCCCCCGAAAGGCGAGGCCGATAACGTCGTTGACCTGCTCATCGCGGCAGGCGCGCAGACAGCGCGTGCATTGAATACAGGCATCCAGATTCACCGCAATCGCAGGGTGCGACAAGTCTTGCCGAACGGCTTTGCGCGCTTCAAAACGCGGCTTGCCGACACCGATTTTTTCTGCCCATTCATCTACTTCGTTGTGGCGGGTGTAGTCGGTTTCCGGCATGTCGGACAGCAGCAGTTCGAGCACCAGTTTTTGCGAGGCAACAGCGCGTTCGCTGTTGGTCACAACCGTCATGCCAGCGGTCGGCGCGCGGCAGCACGATGGGGCCAGCACGCGTTCACCATTGATCTCAACCATGCAGGCGCGGCAGTTGCCTACGGCCTCCAGACCTTCCATGTAGCAAAGGTGCGGAATGTCGATGCCTTCGCGTTTGGCAACCGTAAGGATTGTTTCCGTGGCGCGGGCAGTGACGTCAATGCCGTTGAGATTGAAGCTCACCGTTGGCACGTCGAGTGCGGCGGCTTCGTTGCGGGTGATTGCGTTCATAAGGTACTGGCACCGAGATAGGTAACGTTCGGCAGGCACCCTCTCCCTGGGGGAGTAGAGCCTGCCCCGGCGAAGGCCGGGGGTTGGGGAGAGGGTGGTGGCGTTTGATCAAAATTTGGAGGGAACGCACAGTCCCTCTCCCCCGCCCTCCCCCCCGGGGGGAGGGAGTCAAACCGTCCGTCACCGGATGCGAGCATCAGTGCGCTCATACCAACTCATGTGCAAAATATTTAACAACGCAGTCCACCGGATTCGGCGCTGCCTGACCGAGGCCGCAGATGGACGCGTCGCGCATTACTTGCGACAGGTCTGCGAGCAGTGGCAAGTCCCACTTGTCTTTTTCTATGATCGCGGATGCCTTGGCTGTGCCGACGCGACACGGCGTGCATTGACCGCAGGATTCATGTCGGAAGAATCGCATCATGTTGCGCGCGGCGTCGGTCGCGGTGTCTTTGTCCGACAGCACGATCACCGCAGCTGATCCGATGAAGCACCCGTATGGCTGCAAGGTATCGAAATCGAGTGGAATATTGTTCATTGTGGCGGGCAAAATGCCACCCGACGCACCGCCCGGAAGATAGGCATAGAACGTCTGCCCATCCAGCATGCCGCCGCAGTATTCGTCGATCAATTCCTGAATGGTGATGCCCGCCGGCGCGAGTTTTACGCCGGGATTTTTGACACGACCCGATACCGAGAATGAGCGCAATCCTTTGCGGCCGTTGCGTCCGTGTGACGTAAACCACTCGCCGCCTTTTTCAAGGATTTCGCGAACCCAATACAACGTTTCAAAATTGTGTTCCAACGTCGGACGACCGAATAATCCCACCTGTGCGACGTACGGTGGACGCAGACGCGGCATGCCGCGCTTGCCTTCGATGGATTCGATCATCGCCGATTCTTCGCCGCAGATGTAAGCCCCAGCACCGCGCCGCAGCTCGATGTGCGGCATGTCTGCCATGGGTGGCGAAAGCTTGAGCTCGGCGATTTCTGCTTCAAGCATTGCACGACAACCGTGGTACTCGTCGCGCAGATAGACGTAAATTTTCTCGATGCCGACCGCCCACGCGGCGATCAGCATGCCTTCAAGAAAACGGTGCGGATCACGTTCGAGGTACACCCGATCTTTGAACGTGCCGGGCTCGCCTTCGTCGATGTTGATTGCCATCAACCGCGGGCCATTTTCGGCACGCACAATGCGCCATTTGCGACCGGTCGGGAACCCCGCACCGCCGAGCCCGCGCAGGCTGGAATCTTCCATCGTTTTGATGACGGCCTCAACTTCCTGAGCCCCAGCAACGCAGGCTTTAAGCAATGCGTATCCACCGTCCGCCTGGTAGCTTGCGAGATCGACAAAGCCATCGGGAACATGCTTCACCGCACCGCGCTTGACTGCCGCAACAACAGCGTCACAGCTTGCATTCGGCACCGGGTTTTGCCCCACGACCACCGCAGGCGCTTGCTCGCAGCGACCGATACAGGGCGCAGCGATGACGCGAACTTCGCGACCCAACAACGCAGGGAGTTTGGTCAATAATTCACCAGCGCCAGCCATCTCACATGACAGACCATCGCAAACGCGCACGGTTAGCGCAGCGGGTGCAGCTCCGCCTTCCTTAACCACATCAAAGTGGTGATAAAAACTCGCAACTTCGTAAACCTCTGTCTGCGATAAGCGCATTTCCTGAGCTAACGCAGCAAGACGCGCTGCGGAGAGGCTGCCATAACGATCCTGAATCTTGTGCAGGTGCTCGATGAGTAACTCGGCCTGACGCGACGTTGAGCCCAACAACTGCAGCACTTCAAGCAGCGCGGTCGGATCGACGCGACGACCCTTCGGCGCCTCTCGTTTTCGCTGTTTGGTTACCGCAAGCACTGCAATAGGAATGACGGGATAGTTCATGTCGGTCGCTTAAGTTTTTCGGTACTGCTCTGTGTCCTCAAGTGACCCGCCGACCTATCCCATCACGGGGACACGCCGGCTTAGATCACCCGTTCTTCGCGCAATTGCGCAATGGTGTCGGCGCTGAAGCCGAGCTGCGTCAACACCTCATCGGTGTGCTCACCTAACAGCGGCGAGCGCGTGACTTCGGTCGCGCTGTCGGACATCTTGATTGGGTTGCCCACGGTCAGATATTTGCCGCGCGTGGGATGATCAACTTCAACAATGGTGCCGGTTTCGCGCAGCGCAGGCTCTTCTGAAATTTCTTTCATCGAGAGAATCGGGCCGCACGGAATTTCGTATTTGTTGAGGATGTCCATCGCCTCAAATTTGGTCTTGCTCATCGTCCATTGTTCGATGCGCGCGAAGATTGGCTGAAGGTGGAGCAAACGGGCACCCGGCGTGGCGTAAGCCTCATCGGTGATCCACGTTTCCTCGCCGATTACCCTGCACACCGCGGGCCATACCGCAGCCTGTGTGATGAAGTAAATGTAGGCGTTAGGGTCCGTGTCCCAGCCTTTGCATTTGAGGATTGAGCCCGGTTGACCGCCGCCGGATGCGTTGCCTGCGCGTGGCACCGCTTCACCAAACTTGCCGTCTGGATACTGCGGATACTCGTGCATGGTGCGCGTGCGATCCAGCCGTTGTTGATCGCGCAGCTTGACGCGACACAAGTTCAACACGGCGTCCTGCATGGGTGCCAGCACTTTTTGGCCGCGACCGGTGGTGTTCCGCTGATAAAGCGCAGCCACGATGCCGAGCGCGAGATGCAGGCCGGTTCCGCTGTCGCCAATCTGCGCGCCGGTGACCATTGGCGGACCATCATCAAAACCTGTCGTCGAGGCTGCTCCTCCCGCGCACTGGGCAACGTTTTCGTAAACCTTGCAATCTTCATACGGGCCCGGACCGAAGCCCTTGACCGAGGCAACGATCATGCGCGGGTTGAGCTTCTGAATATGATCCCAAGTGATGCCCATACGGTCTAGCGCACCGGGTGCAAAGTTCTCAACCAGAACGTCGCAGCTCTTGATCAATGCATCGAGCACCTCTTTGCCTTTGGGCTTTTTGGTGTCAAGCGTGATTGAGCGTTTGTTGTGGTTGAGCATTGTGAAATACAAGCTGTCCACACCGGGGATATCACGCAACTGCCCGCGCGTCGCATCGCCCTCGCCAGCACGTTCCACCTTGATCACGTCAGCGCCAAACCAAGCCAGCAATTGCGTGCATGTTGGTCCTGACTGAACGTGGGTGAAGTCAAGAATGCGAACACCGTCTAACGCTTTGCTCATAAAAAGTTCCTAAGTCCTGAACGGTAGTGAATAAATTGCAGGTGTATGGCTAAACCATAATGCCGAACGACTGATCGATCGACCTCACCCTTAATGTTAATCACCGAGCTGCATCAGGCTTCGCCGCTGTCAGCGTTTCAAGCTCCATGATCCGTTTTTTCAGACTGCGTTCTTCTGCAAAACGAGCGGTTTCGTCGCGAATAACTGCGACGATGGCCGACACCTTTTCATCCGGAGTGAACAGCATGGCCACCGTGAACGCGATGGACAGCGTGCGCCCATCCTTGTGGGTGGCGGGCACTTTCAACAGGTCGTGGCCGTATTTGGTCTTCCCCGTTTCCATCGTTTTGTAGTAACCGTCCCAATGCCGCTGCTGATGGCGATGAGGCGTGATGATGTCTAGTGATTTACCCAACGCCTCACTTTCCTCATAACCAAACATGCGCACGGCAGCGGGATTCCACAACGTGATGGCACCGGTTGCGTCCGCAGCGATGACAGCGTCGCCTACGGCGGCTACCAGTTGCTTGAAGTCGAGGGTTGATTGCACAGCGTTTGGCTAGGTTCTAAATAGCAAAAGCTAAACGGCTGCCGCAGCGTGGAACGACGCAATTTGCGCTGCGGTGTATCCGAGGCCCGCCAACACTTCGTCGGTATGCTCGCCCAATAGTGGCGATGCGGTGACTTCAGGCTTGGTGTCCGAGAATTTGATCGGGCTGCCCACGGTCCAGTAACTACCGCGTACTTTGTGCGGCACTTCAACGATGGAGCCGCTGGCGCGCAGCGACTTGTCATGCAACAGCTCTTTCATCGACAGCACTGGCGCGCACGGGATGTCGAACTTGCGGAAGATGTCGACCGCTTCGAACTTGGTCTTGTCGGCAATGAAGGCTTCGATGGTGGCGAAGATATCCATGATGTGCGGCTGACGGCCACGCGGCGTGTTGTATGCGGGGTCGTCCTTCCATTCCGGCTTACCCAGCGCGTCGCAAATCGGCGCCCATGCATGGCCCTGAACGGTGAAGTAGATGTAGGCGTTGGGATCGGTTTCCCAGCCCTTGCATTTCAGAATCCAGCCCGGTTGACCGCCGCCGCCAGCGTTCGCGCCGCGCGGAACCACGCCGTCCTTGAAGGCGTCCATCTCGTGCGGGTACTGTGGATACTCTTCCAGATGGCCTACGACGTCCAAGCGAAGTTGGTCGCGCATTTTCACGCGGCAGAGGTTCAACACGGCGTCTTGCATCGCCACAGCCACCTTCTGGCCCTTGCCAGTTTTTTGACGACCGATGTAGGCGGTGAGAATGCCGATGGCCAGGTGCATGCCGGTGTTGCTGTCGCCCAGCGCGGCGGAAGAGATGGTGGGGCCAGAGTTCTCGCCCTTCCAGTAGCCAGTCGTCGATGCAGCACCGCCCGCGCATTGGGCCACGTTTTCGTAAACCTTCAGGTCTTCGTAGTGATGGCCATCGCTGAAGCCTTTCACTGAGGCCAGAATCATGGCGGGGTTGAGGCTCTGGATGTGTTCCCACGTAAAACCCATGCGGTCCAGCGCGCCGGGGCCGAAGTTCTCCACCATGACGTCGGATTCCTTGATCATTTTCTCAAGGATGGCCTTGCCTTCGGGCTTTTTGGTATCGAGCGTCAGCGAGCGCTTGTTGCTGTTGAGCATCGTGAAGTAGAGCGCGTCAGCATCCGGCATGTCGCGAAGCTGGCTGCGGGTCACATCACCGGAACCGGGACGCTCGACCTTGATCACGTCCGCGCCGAACCACGCCAGCAATTGTGTGCAAGCGGGGCCTGCCTGCACATGCGTGAAGTCGATGATCTTGATGCCTTCGAGGGGTTTGTTGCTCATTTGATTGCTCCTAAGTGACTGGAAATTATTTTTTCTTGGCGATGGTCGGGTTAAGACTGGTGATGCGACCGCTCTCGGTGCCCGCCGTCTCGTCGATGATGGCGTTGATCAGCGTTGGCTTGCCGGACTTGACGGCCTCGATCATCGCGGCGCGCAGTTCGGCGGGCGTTGCGGCCTGTACGCCGACACCGCCGAAGGCTTGCATCATCATCTCGTAACGCGCGCCCTTGACGAACACGGTCGGTGCAACGTCCGCGCCGCCTGACTGATTCACGTCGGTGCCGCGATACACGCCGTTGTTGTTCATCACCACCACACACACCGGCAGGTTGTAGCGACAGATTGTTTCCACCTCCATGCCGCTGAAGCCAAACGCGCTGTCGCCTTCAACAGCGAAGACCTGCTTGCCAGTCACCACCGCTGCCGCCACCGAGTAGCCCATGCCGATACCCATGATGCCCCAGGTGCCCACGTCCAGGCGCTTGCGCGGCAGGTACATGTCAACAATCGAGCGCGTGAAATCGAGCGCATTCGCGCCTTCGTTGACGAGGATTGCCTCCGGGTTGTCTTTGATGATGTCGCGCACGACGGCCAGCGCACTGTGGAAATTCATTGGCGTTGGGTCTTTGGCCAACGTCTCTGCCATCTTCGCAATATTCTTGTTTCTGCGCTCGAAAATGCCGCCTGTCCAATCAGCGGGTGGCTTAGCCCAATCAGAGCCGATGCCAGCGAGCAGTGCGGATACGCACGAGCCGATATCCCCCACCAGCGGCGCGTCTGTGGCGACGTTGCTGTCGGCCTCTTGTGGGGAAATATCGATCTGAATGTACTTCTGGGCACCCCAGGCTTTGTGATCCTTGCCGCCCCAGGTTTTGCCTTTGCCGTGCGAAAGCAACCAGTTCAGGCGCGCACCAATCAGCACCACCACATCGGCCTCGGGCAGCACGTAGGAGCGAGCGGCAGCAGCGGACTGCTCGTGCGTGTCGGGCAGAATGCCTTTGGCCATGGACATTGGCAAATAAGGGATGCCAGTCTTCTCGATCAAGGTGCGGATGTCAGCATCAGCCTGAGCGTACGCCGCGCCTTTGCCTAGCAAGATCAACGGCTTTTTAGCGCCTTTGAGCAGATCAAGCGCACGCTTGACTGCGTCTGGCGCGGGAATTTGCCGTGGTGCAGCATCGACAACCTTGATGAGCGATTTTTTACCCGCAGCCGCATCCATGGTCTGCGCAAACAGCTTGGCGGGCAGGTCAAGATACACCCCCCCCGGACGGCCAGACAGCGCGGCGCGAATGGCGCGTGCTATGCCCACGCCAATGTCTTCTGCGTTGAGCACGCGAAAGGCCGCTTTGCACAGCGGCTTGGCGATTGCCAATTGATCCATCTCTTCGTAATCACCCTGCTGCAAGTCGACGATCTCGCGCTCGCTGGAGCCGCTGATCAGAATCATTGGAAAACAGTTGACGGTGGCGTTGGACAGCGCGGTGAGGCCATTCAAGAAGCCGGGCGCTGACACGGTCAGGCAAATGCCGGGCTTTTGGGTCAAAAACCCAGCAGCCGCAGCGGCATTGCCGGCGTGCTGCTCGTGGCGGAAAGAGATCACGCGGATGCCTTCAGCTTGCGCCATTCGCGTAAGATCAGTAATCGGAATGCCCGGCAGGCCGAAGATAGTGTCGATGCCATTGAGTTTCAGCGCATCGATGACCAGGTGAAACCCGTCGATCTGCGGCGCTGAGCCGGATGATTGCGTGTCGATTGTCATGTTGAGTGATCTCCGCCTTGCCGTCTGTTTTTTGAAGTTGAAACCGGGCCTTTGCTTCGCGGTTCCACGACCCCTGGTAGCCGCACTTTGCTACGCCTGCATTAGAGTCAGAAGTATCATAGGGGTCGCAAGTTATGTGTACTCTTGACCCCGGTCAATATTTGCCAAAAGCTGCTTCAATCTTTCACAGGTAAATTGGTTCGGTTCTGATGTCGTCCATTGAAAATCATCCCGAGAAAAACATCATTCGCGCCCAGTTGCGGCAGAACGTGGTGCTTAAGGGAATGAGCCCGAGCGAGATGACAGAGCTTGAGCCGTTTCTTTCGGTGGACGACTACCATAAGGGCGATTCGCTGCTGCATCAGGGCGTGCATGAAATGGAGCAATACTTCATCCTGCAAGGCATCCTCAAGCGCGTGGTGAGTGATCAGGATGCGAAAGAAATGATCCTTCGGTTCGCCGACGAACAGGATATGGAAACGAGCTACGCCGCATGGCGCTTAAAAACGCCAACGCCTTACAGCATCGTTTGCGTAACCAAAGCGCGTGTGGCCAAGTTATCCATGCCGCAATGGGTGGCATTCATCCATCGCCACGCGGAAGTCAAAGAGTCGTTTGAGTATTACGTGATGCAGCTCATGAGCGAAATCATGGCACACACCATTACCTTGCACTTGCTGGATGCGCCCGGTCGTGTGCATCGTTTTTTGCGCAAGCACGCTGATTTGTTTGATCGCATTCCGAAGAAGGAATTGGCGGCGTATTTGAACTTGTCCGCCGAGACGCT
>JAYSUK010000328.1:0-8832 GCA_043719085.1 Burkholderiales bacterium
GATTTCATCAATGAATTGATGGCACTCAAGCCGGTGAAAGACGGCAGGCGACCAATCGCTGTGATTGGCTCCAAGGTGGACGGCCGCACAGTCGCGGCGTCCGATCTTGACCAATTCCTCGCGCCACTGGCGCTTGACGTGGTGACGCATATTCGCGATTCGCAACTCTACGTGCATGCCGCTCGCGATGGGCTGTCGATCTTCGATCAACCGCGCTCGCGTGCAGAGGAGGCGTGGGCCGACTGGCCACCGGTGCTGCACTGGCTACAAACTTTGGTGGCAGGCAAGTCTCGTCACGCTTAATTTGAAACGTCAGCGACTTGCGCGCTAAACTCTGTTTATGTACACAATACTCGTAGCCAACCCCAAGGGTGGCGCCGGAAAGTCCACCCTCTGCACCAATATCGCCGGGATGCTTGCGTCGACCCGGCAGCGGGTAGTGATCATGGATCTCGACAAACAACAATCGGCGACCAACTGGCTGGCGCGTCGCCCTGCATTGCTGCCCAGGATCATGTCGTGGAACGAGGACACCGACATGGAGGAGCTGAGATCCTTCGGGCCGCAGTGGATGATCATCGACACGCACGCCAGACTGCGGCGGGCTGATCGCACCTATCTTTTGTCGCGTGCTAATTTTGTGTTGGTGCCGGTTAATCCGTCGGTGTTTGACATCGAGGCCACGGCCAAGTTTTTGATCAAACTGCATCAAGACGCCAACGTGCAGTCAGGCAAGGTATCCATTGGATTGGTGGGCAGTCGCACCGACAGCCGCACCCGCATGGCCCAGGAACTAAACAGTTTTTTTCAGCGCAGCGGTTTGCCGGTGGTGATGTTCGTGCCGGACAGTGTTGTCTACCCGCAATGCGCACGCGACGGCATGTCCATTTACGATTTGCCACGCACGCGAACCGAGCAGCAGCTCGAAGCTTGGCAGCCGCTGGTCGACTGGATCAAGGCGCAAATGTCACGCAGCAAAGATTTTGCTGCTGCAGATCAACCGGTGCCCGAACACGGTGTGGTGCAGGTCGCGTAGCTTCAACGACTTTACGTTAAAAGTGCCTTTTTTATTGGGCGCACGCGCGATTGTGGCGCAAGTCGATTTTTCGCTTAAACGCGTGTTAGCCCAACAAAATAGTGCATTTCGGTAAAAAGCTGTAGGCGGCAGGCATGCAAACGAGATGATCGTTTGCATGCTGCGCGCACCCAGGTTGAGCACCCGTACCTACTTCACCAAGCCCATCTGCCTTGCCAGCGGCAGCGTTTCTGAAACACGCTTTTTCATGAACTCGGGCATCTGCTCGTAGGTGATGTCAATCTGCTCATAGCCGTTGTCCTGCATCTGTTTGCGATGCTCAGGATCGCTGTTGATTTTCAGGAACAGGTCGGAGATTTGTTTACGGACGGCCTCCGGCGTTGACTTAGGCACCGCGACGCCGCGATATGCGCCGTCCACCCAGTCATAGCCCAGTTCTTTAAACGTAGGTGTGTTGGGAAATTGCGGCATGCGCGTGGGGGTGGCGACGGCTAACGTGCGCGTTTTTTCTTTGTTCGCGATAGCGTAAGTAGGGTAGGTCATCGCGGCGTCCACATGCTTGCCGAGCACCGCGGTTGACAGGTCGCCAGTGCCCTTAAACGGGATGTAGGTCATTTTGAGTTTGCCCTGCACCTCCATGCGCTGAAACGCCATGTGGTTGGCCGAATTAGTGCCGCTGCCAGCGATGGTGATCTTGCCGGGATTGGCCTTTGCCGCAGCGACCAAATCCGCAAAAGTCTTGTACGGCGAGTCTGCGGCAACGACCAGCGCGTCCGGGGTGTAGTGAAAGAAGAATACGCTGGTGATGTCTTCGGTTTTGTACTGCACCTGACCTTCAAGCGGTTGCAAAATCAGGTGCGGCAGATTGCTGCCGACCACTGTGTAGCCGTCCCCAGGCAGGCTGTTCAGCTGGCCCCACGCCAGCGCGCCACCCGCGCCAGCTTTGTTTTGCACCACGAAGTCTTTGCCGGTCAATTTTGCGGCGACCTTGCCCTGCAAACGCGCCGCAATGTCGCTTTCGCCGCCGGGCACAAACGGGATGATGTAGTTGATCTGGCGATCTGGAAACTGAGCCAATGTAGTACCTGACGCCAAAATGGTGGCTACCAGGGACACGGTGAAAATAGTTCTGTACATGATGAACCTCCTAGTTACAACGATTGCAGTGTACGGCGCGAGCCGGGTATCAAGCCAGGTCCGTTCAAAGAAATGCCGCTGCACGGTGCGCCGAGCCGTAGGTTAGTCTGCGCGAAGGCCGTATCTGAAGAACGATAAGCGGCGATCAAATTCGACAAACGCAAGGCAGTTGAGCGTTGGTAGTTTGAGGCTCGGCAAGTCCTGCGACGGTCGATGCGAGTGGGATGTCCAACGCTGGGTCGCTTGGTTAACCACTACACTGATTGCTTGTTTGTGTGTAGTTTTGGTTTTATTGCTGTGACGCCTCCGATTGAGCACGCTCTGCGCACCTATCTGTCGCAACCTGAGGCCGCGTTTGCAGTGGCGCAAACCTGTATCGAGCGCGCTTCGCGCGACGAGGAGTGTGGTTGGGCTTACCTGCTGCGCGGGTTGACGCAATGTCGCCTCATGCAGCATCTGCCTGACGGCACAAAAATCGCCGATGACTTTTCCGAAGCGGCGCGCATTTTTCGACTTGCCGATCATCGGCGCGGACTGCGCCTCGCCGAGCTTGGCCCCGCTGCGACGGCGATGCGAATGGGGCATTGGCCAACCGCGCTGCGCGAATTTGAAGCGTTGATCGGGCGCTTTGATCTCAATACGCTTGACGCGGATAATTTTTATCTGTGCTTTGGACTCGCAACCGCCTACGTTTACGAAGGCCGGCTTGAGGAGAGTTTGCGCTTTGGCTACGCCGCGCTGCATTTGGCCGAGCAACTGGATTTGTTACCTGAATTTGCTGCGGCCGCAATGCCTCTGAGCGTGGCGCTGATGGCTGCCAAGGATCCGGAAGAGGCCGCCAACTTGCTTGAATCGGCGATCACCGCCGCACAACGCGCCGACAGTCCCATGCTCACCAAAGTGCTGCGTAACAACCGTGCGGTGGCGCTGCGACGTGTGGATCGGCTGGCCGAGGCAGAGGCGCTACTGGCTCTGGTGCTTGCCGACTGCGCACCGATGGTGGGCGGGCAACACTTTGTGCACTACAACGCCGCTGAGTTGTTTTTGAAGTTTGACGAGATTACGCTGGCTGATGCGCACCTGAGCATTGCGCGTCAGCTACTGACTGAATCGGGCGCTTCGAGTCTTGATTTGATCAAGCTGCACTTTATCGAAGGGGCCATCAGCCTTCGTCGTAACCACCTTGACGACGCGCTGGCCGCCTATCGCAAAGTCGAGCACATGCTGCCCGAGGTCTCGGCATTGCGTTTCAACGATCGTGCCGAGTTTTATGACGAAATGGCCGATGTGCTCGCCCGCCTGGAGCGACCGGCCGAGGCATTTCTTGTCCAGCGCGCGTCCACGCGTCACTACCAACAAAGCGTTGCGCTGGGCAACCGGGTGCGGCGATTTTCGATGCAGGTGCGAAAAGAGATTGCGCACGCTGCTGGCGAACTGGAGCGGGCGGCTCGGGAAAGCACGCAACTGCAGGCGCTCAACCGACAGCTGCGCGAACAGGTGGATCGAGGTGCGTTCGAGGCGTTGCGCCTGCGCGATCAAGCCAGTCACGACGCCCTCACCGGCGTGTTTAACCGTCGCTACCTCGACAGCGAGGTGCCGAGCTTGCTGCAATGCAGCCGTCAGGCCGCGACACCGTTTTCAATCGTCATGGTTGATCTCGATTACCTTAAGCAGGTCAACGACTTGCATGGCCACACCGCTGGTGACGAAATGCTGGTTCGGTTTTGCAATCTGACGCGGCAGTGCTTGCGCGGCTCGGATATCGTCGGTCGTTATGGGGGGGACGAGTTCTACATCGTGTTGGTGGGTTGCGGCGCGGCAGCAGCGAGTGAACGAATGGAGTCGCTGTTGCGCACATGTCATGCGCAGGCCGTCGGAGCCAACCATCACGCGCAGGAAGCGCTTTCATTTTCAGCGGGCATCGCGGTGTATCCGGAGGATGGCACCGATGTCAGCACGCTGATTGCCTGCGCGGATCGCCGCTTGCTGAAGGCGAAGACGCAAGGACGGGCGCGCATCGTGTGCCGTGAGCGGGTGGCTGGCGGTTAGCCGCGTGTGCCAACGGTCATTTCACACACGCTGCGGCTAACCGGCCCGCAGCGCTGCGCCAACACCACGCACCCCGCGATGCCCACGCGTCTTTCCGCCGGCGCTTGTCAGTTTGAGCTACAAAATCTCCGCTGCGTAATCCGCCAGGCGAGACCGTTCGCCGCGTTGCAGCGTCACGTGGCCGCCATGCGACCAACCCTTGAAACGATCCACCACGTAAGTCAACCCCGACGAGCCTTCCGACAGATACGGCGTGTCAATTTGCGCGATGTTGCCGAGGCACACCACCTTTGTGCCAGGGCCGGCGCGGGTGATTAGCGTCTTCATCTGCTTGGGCGTCAGGTTTTGTGCTTCGTCGATGATGAGCAGTTTGTTCAGGAAGGTGCGACCGCGCATGAAATTGAGGCTCTTCACTTTGACGCGGGAGCGGATCAGATCGTTGCTCGCAGCCCGACCCCATTCGCCGGCATCATTGTCCGCGCCCATCAGCACTTCCAGATTGTCCTC
This sequence comes from Burkholderiales bacterium, assembly GCA_043719085.1. Lineage (GTDB taxonomy): Bacteria > Pseudomonadota > Gammaproteobacteria > Burkholderiales > Casimicrobiaceae > Casimicrobium. The sequence goes on from JAYSUK010000328.1 coordinate 4,730, forward strand.
AAGAGCGCCCATCCACGGCGTCATTTTTTCTTCCTCAGTACCCGGCAAAAAACCAATGTCTTCGCCGACCGGCACCGTGACACGGGTCATGATGATTTCGTTGTAAATCTTTTGATCGAGTGTGAGCTGCAAGCCCGCGGCAAGGGTGAGCAGCGTTTTGCCGGTACCCGCCTGGCCGAGCAGCGTGACGAAATCGATATCAGGATTCATCAGCAGATTAAGCGCGAAATTCTGCTCACGATTTCGCGCCGTGATGCCCCACACGGCGTTTTTGTGATGACCGAAATCACGCAGTGTTTGCAGCGTTGCGCTCTTGCCTTCAATTGAAATTACGCGCGCATAAAACGGCGTGTCTACTTCGGTGTAAACCAGCTGATTGACCAGCAGTTTTGGCACGATAGGCCCGGTGATTTTGTAGAACGTTGCGCCGCCCTGCTGCCAGCTCTCCACGCCCTTGCCATGCTTCTCCCAGAAGTCAGCGGGCAGCTCCTGGATGCCGGTGTAGAGCAAATCGGAGTCTTCAAGCACCTTGTCGTTGAAATAGTCCTCGGCATCCACATCGAGCGCACGCGCCTTGATGCGCATGTTGATGTCTTTGGAGACAAGCGTGACGTGGCGCTTGGGCTCTTTTTTCTTGAGGTGCAGACAAACGGCGATGATTTCGTTGTCGGCTTTTCCTTGCGCAAATGATGCCGGCAGCTGCACGCTGTTGGGTTCGGTTTGCAGGAACAAGCGACCGGTGGCGGCACCGTTTGAGGCCTTGGTTAGCGGAATGCCGTCCTTGATGCCGTTCTCGAATGCGCCCACCAGATCATCGAGAAAGCGCGACGTTTGCCGCGCGTTGCGGTTGACTTCCAGCGTGCCTTTTTTGTTGTTGTCGAGCTCCTCCAGCGTGCAAATGGGGAGGAATATGTCGTGCTCTTCAAATCGGTAGAGCGAGGTTGGGTCATGCATCATGACATTGGTATCAAGCACGAAAAGCTTGCCGGGTGGCCGCGGTTTTGCAGCACGCGAATTGATGGACACGACACGCGACTTGGATTGCGTCATGGATTTCCTGGGCGACAAAGTGAAATGAGGGAGGAGGCGACCAACATCAATTGAGCGTCGACGTGGGCCGTGTGTAGCGTCGCGGATGAATAACGTTCAAACGCTTGCCTGCGTGGCGGGATGGGCGAATGTGGCTGGAGACAGCAGAAAAGTTCTTGTTGAAGTCATGGCAAACGGCGAATCGCCAACGCTAAATGTAGCGGTCTTTCGCGACGACACAAGACGTGTCCGTACCCTTGAGGGGCGTACGGGGCGAGTCGTTGGGTTTTCGCGACAGTGGGCGATAGCAGCTTTGCGCTGAAACCTATATTGAATATGGGCATGAAGCTCATAATTTGGTAAGTCGAGTTTTAGTATTTTTTTTGTTCAGTCCCCTATTAATAGGCGTTGTGTCGAATTTTTCGCGAAAGTTGTTTAGATTTTTGGTGCATAGCGGGCAGTAAACATCGAATTCGCTTGTCACAACGATGCCATTGGCATAAATTCCGGGAATGAAAAGATTATTCTCGAGAATCGCCGCCAGTGTCATCGCGTTTACAAACCTTGCAGTGGGCGCGCAAACACTCCCATTCGGATTCGAACGCGACGCTGTGCTCGCTGTATCCGCGCCGACGGCCCTGGCGTTTACGCCGGACGGGCGCTTGCTGGTGACCACGCAAGCCGGCAGGTTGCTGGTCAAGCCTCAGGCATCCACCACGGCCGTCACCGCGCTCAACTTTAACGCCGCGAGTACCGGCGCAGACCCGAAAATTTGTACTAACAGCGAACGTGGCCTGCTCGGTGTCGCGGTCGATCCACTGTTTGCGAGCAACCAGTTCATCTATCTTTTTTATACGGCGCGCAACGGCTCCAGCAGTTGTGGCACGGGCAGCCTTTACGTCGACGGCGCTGGCAACTATGTGCCCGCAGACAAGCCGGTCAATCGGGTGTCGCGCTTCACGTTGGGCAACGACAACATCGCGGTGCCGAGCTCCGAATTGATCATCGTCAACAACATGCCCTCGTTCGCGGGCAACCATAACGCGGGTGATGTGCATTTCGGCAAAGACGGCTATTTGTACGTGAGCATTGGCGATGGTGGGGCTGACTACGCGGGCGATTCCGGCGGTGCGGGCAGCAACGACGCGGCGCGCGATAAGCACGTGCTCACCGGCAAAATTCTCCGCGTCACCCGCACCGGCGGCGTGCCTTCGAGCAATCCATTTACCGGCGCGGGTACCGGCGTGTGCGCGGTCACCGGTGCCACCACCGCAGGCAATCATTGTCAGGAGACGTTTGCGTGGGGCCTGCGCAATCCGTTCCGCTTCAGCATGGATTCGAATGTCGCCGCTACGCGCTTTTTTATTAATGACGTGGGGCAGGGCGAGCGTGAAGAGGTGGACGATGGAAGGCCCGGGGCGGATTATGGTTGGTACTGCCGCGAAGGCACCCGCGTCAACAGCAGCACCGGCAAATGCAACCCATTGCCGGTTGCAATGGTTGATCCGATTTTTGAATATCCACATGGTGGCGCTGCGGTGCCGGGCACCGCCCTGAGTGGCTGCAATTCAATCACTGGCGGTGCATTCATCCCGAACGGGATCTGGCCTGGTGCCTACGACAACACCTATCTGCTGATTGATTTTGTCTGCGGGGGCATATTCTCGATCCCCGTCAGCGCGTCACCGCAATCGGTGGTCACATCGGCGGCAACGTTTGCCAGCGGCGTCAGCAGTGCCACCACACTGGCCTTCGGCCCCAGCGGCAACACGCAGGCGCTTTACTACACGAGCTATGCGACGGGAGTCAGCCGCATCCGCTTTGCCGCCACGCGTGACATCACGTTTCAAAGTGCGCCGAGCGGGTTGCGGCTCTCCGTCAACGGGGTGACACGAACAACTCCGTTCGTGGTCACAGCCGCCGAAGGAGCGAACGTCACCGTGCTTGCGCGTGACCAGAATTTGGCCACTAACGGTTACGGTTTCAGCACGTGGTCGGACACGCTTGCCCGGTCCCACGTGTACACCGTGCCCGCAGCCAACGCCACTTTGACCGCTACCTTTAACGTGGGCAGCTTTGTGCCCAGTCTTGACATCGACAACGACGGCAATTTCGATGCCCTGACTGACGGCGTCTTGCTGCTGCGATACTTATTTGGTGTGCGCGATGCGGCGCTTGTTGACTCGGCGACGGGCGTCAATGCCGAGCGCTCGGCCACTGCCATCAGTAACTACATTGCCACGCTGGGCAACGCGTTCGATATCGACAATAACCAGAGCGTGACCGCGACCACGGATGGCTTGCTGGTGCTGCGTTATCTGCTTGGGCTACGGGGTACTGCACTCACGCAGGGCGCGCTCGGCAGCAACGCGCTGCGCAGCGACGCCACCGATATCGCAAACTATTTGCAGGGGCTTATTCCCTAAGCCGAGGGGCCGGAACCCGATCGGGTCGAGTGTAGGAGCGGCTCTGCCGCGACCCGCCGCGGCAAGCGAACGTGGGTCGCGGCAGAGCCGCTCCTAAAGGGGCTCATCCGATTTCTGAACGCATTGCACCGATAGGTGAATAGTGCTGCGCGAGGCTTGTCACTGCGGCGGCAGACACATCTGCACGCCTTCACCATCCCAACCCATCGCCACAAATTCGCGGTATGTATCCAGGTTCAACACGTAGCGATGGTTCGGATCATCCGGAAATCTCACGTTACCCCGAAACAATCGATACACCGGCGTCTGCCCGCCGGCGCAGCTGCCGCCTTCGCCAGCGACCAGCGGCAAAAACGCCCAGGAATCAATGCCCTCATTAAATGGCAATCGCGGCTGTTGTGCATTGCCCGGATTGAGCGCGGTCAGCGCTGCTTTCTCGCTGTCGATCAGAGTGTAGAAATGGCTGCCTCGGGTGGCATTCACGGCGACCTGGTCAAAGTAGAAGCGCACCAGCGCGTGTGCGCTCGAAGTTGGACTGGCAAGCACGAGACAGGTCGCCCCCGTGCGCCGAAAATCGGGGATTCGGTCCAGCAGCGTCTTGTCGTCATCGCGCGACGTAATGAAGTAAAAATTCGACGGCGCAAACCA
>JAYSUK010000329.1:0-3131 GCA_043719085.1 Burkholderiales bacterium
TAGCGGTCTGCTCAAGCGTCAACCCGAGCTCAAGCGGTAGAAGAACCGCCTGTGCCGCGCGAAGCTCGGCGGCGGTACGGGCAACTTTGATCTGCGCTCTGGCCTGTTCAATTTGGGACGCACCACTGGCAGGTCTGCTCATGTCGATCTCCGTAGGTTGCAGAGATCCTATTATTCACTATTTTATTGGGAATAGGAATTATGCGGTCGGCCAGCGTCTTCTCTTGCCCGAGAAGGCCGTTAACGAAACCCGTGTCTGCTAGTCCGCTGGTGTGATTCAGTAATTGGCGCACTGTAATTTTTGCGGTGGCCGACGGCGTAGCTAGCTCGAAGCTTGGCAAGTATTGCTTGATCGGCGTGTCGAGCGATATCCGGCCGCCTTCAACAAGCCGTAGTACCGCCATAGCAGTAAAAGCCTTGCTCAATGATGCGATTCTGAATGGTGTTTGCCCAGTGACTGGCTTGCCGTCATGCGTTGTGCCATAACCACGCACATGAACTACTCGGTCACCCTGCGTGATCGCCAACGCTATGCCGGGAATGCGGTGGCGAGCCATCTGGGCGGTGATGAAACGATCTACCGCGACCGGATCGAAAGACGTCTCCGCAACCGGTGAAGCTGGAAAGGTTACCGCGGCTGCTCTGCTTGATCCTGCCGTTGTAAACAGGGCGACCAGAACGAAAACTTTCACAAGCGCCGTACGTCGATGCTTTCGATCAATGGTCTGATCGAACAAGTTGACCACTACCTCACTACCAACACAGGTACTTCACTGGCTGAAAGTACCGACTGCGCCACTGAACCCAGCAACAACAGTCCGATGGTGCCTCGACCTCGCGAGCCCATCACAATCAAATCGGCCTTGCATTCGTTGGCCGCGCGCAGGATTTCTTCAGTCGCACGCCCTACTTGGTAGCTCGACGTGTATTGCATATCGTGGTGGTCGAGAAACGTGGTGACCGCCCCGAGCACCTCTTCAGCCTCCGCACGATGGTATTGGTCTACTGTCGCCTTGCCAACAAAATTGGATGCACCACCCGGAATAGCAGGTTGCACATTGAGGACGACATACTCGGGGGCCGTACCCAGCAAATTTTCATGCGTAGTGAGATACGCAAGCATTTTTTTCGTGTCCTTGCTTCCATCAACTGCGAGTAAAACTTTCATAACACTTCTCCTGATAAGGCCGCGTACGGCGTGATCGGTCATTCGATGACTGTTGTTGCGTAATTGCACCGTTCTACTGAAACTAGATAGAGAGGGGGTGTAGCGCCTGCCACCAGCGTGCGAATTTGTTCCATTAACGCGTCTTGATGATCCACGCAAAACGTGACAACCGTGTCCAAACAAGGTTTGTCAAAGTCACTGCTGAACTGGCCTCAAACCAACACCGCTGCAACCGGTCGGCGCAACGACGGCGGCATTTTCGGGCCACGATCAAAGCGAACCACGAGACCTGGACGCAGACTGCCGACAGCGAGCCATGCCCAAACTGCGGCCTGATGGCGGCGTCTTCAACCGGCTGATTGAGCAAAGCATTTCGAACGCCCAGTGCCGTCGCGTGCAGCGCAGATGCCTCGTAGCGGGCCGTCTCAATCCAATACCAAAAACCGCAGCAATCGGCGATCAATCCGCGCTACCCTCAGCCCACAGCATCCGACACTGCATGTCTGACAATCATCACTGGTATTTGCGATGCGTGCAGCACGCCTTGCGAAACCGAGCCCAGCAACGCGGAACGCAGGGCACCCAAGCCTCGGGCTCCAACGATGATCATGTCGCAACCGGTATGTTCCGCGATCTCAATCAGCGCAGTCGCAGGGTCACCGGAACCAAGTTCGCGGTCAAACGCAATGCTGGCTGCGCGGAATAGCGTCTCTGCGCTTTTGAGCGCACGCGAACCACCGACGCCTGGCGCGTGGTCCAGTACATCGGCATCTGGGGCCAGTAACACCTCGTAGAGGTAGGTCGGCTCTTGAATCGTGGCCAGCACGAACGTTGCGTTGAGCCCATTGCTTTGTAGACGCAAGGCGAAACGCACGGCATCGAGCGCCAGCTCCGAGCCATCAACTGCAACGAGAATTTTCACTACTGCCGTACGGCGATCTTCGGGATCAACTGCCCGATTGCGCAGACTCACCACTACCGCACCACCAACACAGGCACTTCGCTGGCCGAAAGTATCGACTGCGCCACCGATCCCAGCAGCAACGATCCGATGCCGCCCAGACCACGTGAGCCCATCACGATTAAATCGACCTTGCCTTCTTTCGCAGCGCGAAGAATTTCCTCGGCCGCATGACCCACTTGATAGCTTGACGTGTAATGCATGTCGTGGCGATCAAGAAACGTGGTGACTGTGCCGAGCACCTCTTCAGCCTCAGCTTGATGATATTGATCCACCGTAGCTTTGCCGACAAAACTGGCCGCGCGGTTGGGCACCACAGGCTGCACGTTGAGCACCACAAACTCTGGTGCCAACCCAAGCAAATTTTCGTGAGTGGTGAGATACGCAAGCATTTTTTTCGTGTCCTTGCTTCCATCAACTGCGAGTAAAACTTTCAAAACATTTCTCCTGATGAAGCCGCGTACGGCGTGTTCGGTCAACCGATGACCGTTGGTGCGTGATTGCACGGCGCTGCTCAATCTGCGCTAAGCAGACTGATTTTTAAGTGTTATACGTCATGCCTCTTTGCTCATGTAGCCCATCCACGGCCAATAGGTGAGCGCGAAGATGAATAGCAGCACGGTTGCAGCCAGCGTGATGACCAGGCCGGTGCGAACGAAATCTCTGGCATCAAAGGTGTCGGTGCCGTATGCAATCATGTTCTGCGGCGCGTTAACGGGCAGGATGAAGCCGAAGCTCACGACGAATTGCAGCAGCATCGTCATGCCGATGACGTTGATGCCCGGAGTTTGCACCGCCATCAGCACGCTGATGATGATCGGAATCATGGTTGAAGCAAGGGCGGTGGCGCTGGCAAATCCCAGGTGAATCACGATAAGAAACAGCGACAGCAACATGAGGATCACGAACGCGCTCGCGTTTTGTAAACCAAGGTTCTGCACGATGAGATTGGCGAGCCATCCTGCCGCCTGCGTGCGCAGCAGCGCGGTGCCGACGCTGATG
>JAYSUK010000330.1:0-8813 GCA_043719085.1 Burkholderiales bacterium
TTCCCGGCACGCCTGCCCGCGCAGCCGCAGCCGTGCCTGCACCGGTCGCAGTGGCCCCGACAGCACCAGTTCCTGTCGCGCCGCTGATTGACCGCAAAGTCACCCGCGAAATTGTGGAAGACGTCCCGAATAACTGGATCTCGCGCGCGCTGCGCAATCCGACCACGCACAAGACTGTTGTTGATGGCTACCACTGGGTTGAAACCAGTAGCGTCCAGACGACGGGCACGCGCCGCTACATCAACCGTGCGCCGGTTGCTGCAAACGATAGTTACACCGTTGACTGTGTGGCCCCCATTTCCTTCAACGTACTGGTCAACGACACCGACCCTGATGGCGACACGCTCACCATCACGTCAGTGTCGACGCCCGGCAAGGGCACGGCAGTCATCTCGGGTGGTCGTATCGTCTACACACCAAGCAGCACTACCTGCGGCGGAGCCACTGACACCTTTAGTTACACCGTAAGCGACGGCAAAGGCGGCACTGCGACGGCGACGGTGGCGGTCACAATCAACAATACTTTGCCACCGCCTCCACCTCCACCGGCGCCAACACCACCGGCGCCTCCGGCTCCAACGCCGCCTGCCCCACCTGCACCAACACCACCTGCACCAACACCACCAGCGCCACCTGCACCAACGCCGCCGGCACCACCTGCTCCGACGCCACCAGCGCCGCCCGCACCAACGCCGCCAGCGCCGCCGCCGCCTTCATCCAACAACGCACCGATCGCAGTGAACGATAGATACATCGTTTCGTGCTCGCACGTTGCACCGTTGAATGTGCTGGTCAATGACAGTGACCGGGACGGCGACCCACTGACGATCACGTCAATCACCCAGCCAAACAAAGCGTTCGTTACCATCGCACCTGGGGGTAAATCGCTGATCTACACGCCGGGAGCGACGTGCTTCGTCAGCGACACCTTCACTTACACCATAAGCGACGGTAAGGGTGGCACGGCAACTGCGACCGTCACGCTAATTGACCCGTAGGAGCGTGCATAAGAAAATGCCGCATGAGCAAGCCTTTCAGAGGCTTGGCTGGATGCCGCACTGTTGGTAAGTCGCGGTCGCCAACTGCGACTGCACCTCAAAGTGGATAGATTGCGCGCGCGTGCCCCCTGCGCCTCGAACTCATAGGTAAACGCGGCTGTCGAGTTTGTAACGTGCAAAGAATTCTTGTCGTGCACCAATCCACTAGCGGCGGCACACGCGCTCTAGTAGATGCCTTCCGTAATGGCGCCTCCGGCACTGACGGGGTGTTGGTGACAACCCGCAGCGCGTCGGTTGCGACAGCCGTAGATGTCACGACCGCCCAGGCGCTGATCGTTGCCACGCCGGAGAATTTTGGCTATATGGCAGGCAGCGTCAAAGAATTTTTTGATCGCACCTTTTATGCCTGCATGGCCGAAACCACGTTGTTGGGTGGCGGAACGCAAAGCCTGCTCGCGGGACGCCCCTACTCGGTACTGGTGTGTGCTGGTAACGACGGCACGGGTGCAATGCAAAGCGTGGATCGCATCGTCACAGGCTGGCGCATGCGCAAAGTGCATCCCGGTGTAATCGCGCGACGGATAGGCGGTGAGGCGGGTTCTTCGCGGGGCCGGTTGCGCGACGACGACATCCATGCCTGCCACGAACTGGGGCAGATGTTCGCGGAGGGTTTGGCTATCGGGGTGCTATGAGCAGCGGTTCACGCCAACGTAAAAAAAAATGCAGCGACATTCCTTGAAATCGGGCCGCGCGTTAACTCGGTGCGCTTTACGCGCCATGAAATCGAACGGCGGAATTTAAGGTGTCGGCAAACGGTGTTGAATCAGAGTAGCGTGTTGATTTTTTAGCTACTTCCAGATCGTCTTGTTGACCACCTGCATCACGCCTGCACCAAAGCTCATACCTAGCCTTTTAGCGAATTTGTCGAAGCTGTTTTCTTCTACCGTGTAATCAACCAAATCTTCGGCCTTTACAAGGTCGCGTGCAACGCTCTCCACTGTGCCCAAGCCATCGACGAGCCCGTTCTCAATCGCCTTGGTGCCGCTCCAGATGAGTCCGCTAAAAAGGCCAGGCGTGTTCTCTTTTAACCGCGAACCGCGACCGTCTTTCACCGCTGTGATGAACTGCTGATGCACGTCGGCAAGCATTGCTTCAAGATGCGCCTTGTGCTCAGGTTTCATAGGCGCGAACGGATCCATAAACGCCTTGTTCTCGCCTGCGGTGACAGTGCGATTTTCGAGACCCAGCTTTTCCATCGCCTTGTCGGCGCCGAAACCCTGATACGTTACGCCGATGGAGCCAACCAGACTTGAGCCATCAACAAAAATCTTGTCGGCAGCGGAAGCAACGTAGTAGCCACCCGACGCGCAAAGCTCATTCACAACCACGTAAATCGGCTTGTCTTGATAGTCTTTGCGCAGTCGCTTGATCTCGCTGTAAATACGCGATGACTGTACCGGTGAGCCGCCCGGGCTATTGATATTCAGCACCACGGCTGCACTGTCCGGGTCTTTAAATGCTGCGACTAGTGCGGCGTTAATGTTCTCAGCACTTGCCTTCCCGTCTTCTGAAATTTCACCCTCAAGCTTGACCAGGGCGGTGTGCCGTCCCACGTTTTCAGAGTTCGACATCCCATGCCCAGTCCATCCCATCACCGCAGCAAACACTGCAATCGCCAGCGCGAGCCAAATCAGTTTGAAAAAGATTGACCAACGCCGTTTGGCGCGCGCTTCTTTGATGTTGGCCAGAGCCAGTTTGCTGACGAGCTCGCGCTCCCAGCCTGTTTGTGTGGGTAATTGATCCATGGGATTCATCGTTTGGTGCGTTACGCGCTGGTTTCGAGAAAGTGCCGAAGTGCAGAAACCGAATCTACCAGTGTTAGTGGTTGATGCGCCTCCAGCAACGTCCGTTCATGTGCGCCGTAGGTCACGCCAATAGCCGCAGTGCCAGCATTTTCGGCCAGTTGCAGGTCGTGTGTAGTGTCACCGATCATCACGGCGTCCGCGGCGTTCATGCCGGTCATATCGAATAACGCGTGCAACATGCCAGGATGTGGCTTGGAGAATCCCTCGTCAGCACAACGGGAAGCCACAAAATATTCGCGCAAGCCGAGCGTGTCGAACGCCCGATCCAAGCCTTTGCGAGATTTGCCCGTAGCCACGGCAAGGCAATGGCCGCGCGCCTTCAACCCAGCGAGCATTTCCGTCACGCCGTCGAACAGCACGATCTCGTTCTCGCCCGCGATGAAGTGCTGGCGAAAACGGTCCGTCAAGCGCGTCAAATCTGCTTCGCGCAGCGTGGGAATGGCGTGTTCCAGCGCCGGCCGCAGGCCCATGCCGATAATGAACGAAGCCTGCGCGTCGGTCGGAATCGGGTAGCCCAAATCCTCCGCCGAGCGCTGCAGTGCGCGCTTGATCACCGCTGTAGAGTCGGCCAGCGTGCCATCCCAATCGAAGATGACCAACGGGTAACGCAGCTCATTCACGACTTAACTCCGTACCAAAAATCAGCCAATTCCGAAGGCAACGACGCCTCGACAGTGGTTTCAGCATTGGTCACCGGGTGTAAAAACGTAAACGACTTGGCGTGCAAAAACATGCGCTTGAATCCACCTGCTTTGAGCACCTTGTTCCACGCCGCATCGCCGTATTTGTCATCGCCTGCAATCGGAAAACCCGAGTGCTGGCAATGCACACGGATCTGATGCGTGCGTCCGGTCTTCAGCTCGGCTTCGAGCAGGCTCATGTCCGCTCCGCGCTCAAGCAAATTGAAGATGGTGTGCGCAAACTGGCCCTCGTCGGCATTCACTTCGACACGCCGTTCGCCATCGGGGCGCGTGTATTTGGCCAGCGGCAATTTCACGTGCTGGCGATCATTGACCCATTCGCCTTTCACGGCCACCAGGTAGCGCTTGTCGCCTGACTTGTCGCGCAGGGTTTCATGCATGCCGACCAGCGCCACGCGCGTTTTGGCGATCAGCAACACGCCCGACGTGTCGCGATCCAGACGATGTACCAGCTCCAGAAATGGCGCGTTGGGACGCGCCATACGCAATTGTTCAATTACGCCAAAACTGATGCCCGAGCCGCCATGTACTGCTACACCCGCGAGCTTGTTGATGGCGATCAGATGGTCGTCTTCCCACACGATTTCGTGCGGAAATTCGCCCGTAAGCTGCTTATGAGCGGGCGCAGCGGCGACCCGAACCGGCGGCAGCCGCACGTCATCACCCGCTGAAAGCTTGGTTTCAGCCTTGACGCGCCCACCATTCACCCTGACCTCGCCGGACCGCACGATACGGTAAACATGGGTTTTGGGCACCCCTTTTAACTCGCGTATTAGAAAATTGTCTATGCGCTGGCCCGCGTACTCGGTGGACACCGTGAGATGGCGAACCTGAGCGGCGTCCAACCGCGCAGCACCCAGCGTAAGCGTCGCCGGAGCGAGTGACGGCAAGCTTGCCGCAGCGCCCGGCTGAGAGTTTCGGGGAGGAACGTGGGCTAAGTCCTTCATTTACCTTATAATTCGCGAGTTGCAGTGAATCGAGAGAGACATTGCAGTTTGAGTCAAGTGGTCGGAGCAAGGCTTCCGGCAATCACGTTTGAACCCCTCAGAAGCGCTTGTCTTCGGCATACCGTGGCGAGCGCTGGCAGTGTTGGTTCACACGGATTATGCCTTTCAGCGCTTCTACATTTGGATTCAACGGTCAAGCCGCCACCGGGAAAAGCGGCGAAAAAAGTAAAAAGTTCAGCCGCCGCGCACAGTTTTAATTTGCACGCTGGCCTGTGAAAAGTTTGATCGGGTTCGTCACAATATGACGGGCTCACCACGAAAAATAATTGTCATGAATCCGCGCGCCAGCGCTTTTGTTTTGCACCCAACAGTGCGCACAATTCAAAACACTCTCCACCCGGCGATACATGCTGGCATTGCAGAGCTGTCGCAGGTCCTGCCGCCGATTCGCACTTCGACATTTTTCGCCTCAAGCGGGAGCAAGCGACTCCGCTAACGTCTCAAACGTTACGGCGCGTCGTTTTGCGTCACAGGTTCGCCACAGCAGATTTTTGCCAAGCCCTCACGCTGAACGTGAAAGGTACGCATGAAACGCATGCTGTTTAACGCAACCCAATCGGAAGAACTCCGGGTTGCCATCGTCGACGGTCAAAAACTAGTTGATCTCGACATCGAATCTGCTTCCAAAGAGCAGCGCAAAAGTAACATTTATAAAGCCACGGTCACCCGTGTTGAGCCGTCGTTAGAAGCCTGCTTCGTCGACTATGGCACGGAGCGCAATGGCTTCCTGCCATTCAAGGAAATCTCGCGCTCGGTGATCAACGTTGACGGTGAAATGAACCGCAACAAGATCGCCGACAACCTGCGCGTCGGTCAGGAAATCATCGTTCAGGTCGAAAAAGACGAACGCGGCAACAAGGGCGCAGCGCTCACCAGTTTCATCTCGCTCGCCGGTCGCTACCTCGTGCTGATGCCGAACAACCCGCGTGGTGGTGGTGTATCGCGCCGCATCGAGGGCGAAGACCGCAACGAGCTGCGCGACACGATGGCGCAGCTCGAAGTCCCTAACGGCATGAGCACCATCGCTCGCACCGCCGGCATTGGCCGCACAGCCGAAGAACTGCAATGGGACTTGAACTACCTGCTGCAACTGTGGACCGCCATTGACGGTGCGGCCAAAGGCAACAAGGCACCGCTGCTGATTTATCAGGAATCGAGTTTGGTGATTCGCGCGATCCGCGATTACTACACGCAAGACATCACCGAAATCCTGATCGATACCGAAGAGATTTACGAGCAGGCCAAGGGCTTCATGGAACACGTGATGCCGAACACGGTCAGCCGTGTGAAGCTCTATCGCGATGACGTGCCCCTGTTCTCGCGCTTCCAGATCGAGCATCAGATCGAGAGCGCGTTTAGCCGCACGGTGAACCTGCCGTCCGGAGGTGCGATTGTGATCGACCACACCGAGGCGCTGGTCTCGGTCGACGTCAACTCGGCGCGCGCCACCAAGGGCGGCGACATCGAGACGACCGCGTTCAACACCAACCTTGAAGCCGCTGAAGAAGTTGCTCGTCAATTACGCCTCCGTGACTTGGGCGGCCTCATCGTCGTCGACTTTATCGACATGGAATCGCAGAAGCATCAACGCGAAGTGGAAGACAAGCTCCGCGATGCGATGAAGCTTGATCGTGCCCGCGTGCAGCTCGGCAAGATATCGCGCTTCGGTTTGATGGAATTGTCACGGCAACGCCTGAAGCCAAGCTTGGGCGAAAGCGCGCACCTGCCTTGCCCGCGCTGCCACGGCACCGGCCACATCCGCTCCACCGAATCGACGGCGCTGCACATCCTGCGCATCATTCAGGAAGAAGCGATGAAGGACAACAGCGCGCAAGTCGTCGCTCAAGTTCCGGTTGATGTTGCGACGTATCTGCTTAATGAAAAGCGCTTCGATATCCAGTCACTGGAATCGCGCCTTAAAGTGAGCGTGGTGCTCATCCCGAACCTGTATCTCGAAACGCCGAACTACACCGTTCAGCGCCTGAAGCACGACGAGTTGAATCACAACGAGCCGCTGCCCATGAGCTACAAAATGGTGGATCGTCCTGAGCAGATTGATGCGGCAGCGGAGATCAAGAAAGAGGCCAACGAAGTGCGCGTTGAAGCAGCGGTAAAAGGCATCACGCCTTCGCAGCCTGCGCCAAATGTGGCTCCAAAAACGGAAGCTGTTGCGTCGGCTGCGGTTGCGCCCGCAGCGCCGTCCGCGCTCGCTCAGCCAAAATCGGGCCTGTGGTCGAGCATCAAGTCGATGTTTGGCATTGACGCAACACCACCCGCAGTGGCCGCGCCCATCGTTAAAACGGAAGAGAAAAGACGCGAGAGCAGCCGTGAAGGCGGCCGTGACCGCGGTGACCGCAATGACCGCGGCGGCCGCTCAGGTCGCGGGGATCGCAATGACCGCAGTAGTCGCAATGATCGCGGTGATCGCAAGGATCGCAGTGGTTCAGGTGACGCGGCGAAACGCGACGGTCGCAGTGACCGCGGCGAAGGTCGCAGCGAGGGAGCGAAAGCCGGTCAGGGTGATCGTCAGCAGCGTGACTCCAGAGCGCCGCAAGGTGCCGTTGTAGAGACGCACGCAGCAGTCACTGGCGCAGCGAATGCAGCAACAACCGCAAGACCGCCGCGCGAGCCAAGAGAAGCCCGTGAGCCAAGAGAGGCGCGTGCGGATCGTGGCGAGCGCTCGGAGCGCGGCCCACGGCGCGAACGTGGTGATCGCACAGAGCGCGCCCCGCGTGATGCTAATGCCGCACCCGTGGCTGAGTTGCCGTTCGGAGAGGCCGTGGCAGTCGCTGCGTCGGTCGAAGCAACGGATGCGAACGTGCCAACAGCGGCAGCAATCTCTCAACCACAAGACCGCACCGATCGCCCGTCCCGTGGCGAACGTGGCGCTCGTCGTCGCGATCGTGATAACCGTGGCGATAATCGTGGTGAACGCAGCGACGCTCGTCGCGACCAGGCGTCTGCTGAGGGCAGCATTGCAGCATCCGAAGCTGCACCGGCAACGCAAGTTGCCATGAGCTTCGAAACGCCGGTCAGCACTCCCGCACCGTCGTACGTGCCGCCGCCCGCTCCGGCACCGGCTCACGCCGTTGCAGCTGCGCCAGCGCCCGCCGCCGAGGCCAAACGTGCAGCAGCGAAACCATTCACCTACGCATTGCCAGGTGATGTGGGCTTGCAGATGATGGAAACAAAGTCGAGCGGCGCACCCACAGCATACGTGACGGACGAGCCCGTGAAGCGGGGTCGCGCGCGTCCCCCGCGTGCGCAAACGGCCGCAGAGCCGATGCAGATGGTTGAAACGGGCAGAGAAGCAACGCCACCTTCGCAATAAGCAAACACCCAGTCAATCAACGCATGAAGAAAAAGCCCCGCTCGCGGGGCTTTTTTCGCTAAGAAATTTGGTGTCACGGCCTTCACATGGGTGAGCTTCGACGCGTCACGCAGTGGCGGCGAAATGACGTCAACAACGCTCTATCCGACCACATCGCGCACTACGTTCACTGCGGCGCTCTCAGTTGAAGGTAAAGTACGAGATACCCGAAAGATGGGTGCTTCAACATAGGGCAGTTCAACCAGCTCAGCTTTGATTTTTGCTCGCCAAGCTCCTAGGCTTACGGCGCATGACCAGTAAACCGATCAATATTGACATCACAACCAGATTCCAATCGCTCAGAGATGGAATTGCGTCGGGAATCGCGATCACATCGTCGGTATCTGTACTGATGTTGTTCTCCAGCATCGAATCGGTGGTGCCAGCGGGAACCGAGATAGTGGCGGAATTACTGACGGTGCCGCTCGCGGCCGTCACTCTGGCGGTTACGTTGATTTGATAGCTCTCGTTGAATGCCAGACTTGGCAATGCAAAGTTGCCCGCCTCTAATTGCGCCACGGTGGGAGCGTTTACGCATTGCCCCGGCGTAGCCGAACAAGAGACGCTTATCTTGCTCAAACCAAAGGTCCACATGTCGCTCAGCACAGCTCCGACAACATTTGATCGGCCAGGATTGGTGACCGTCACGATGTACACCGTACTTCTATTCGCGCTCACACTGCTGGCATTATTTGTGTTGCTGATCGACAGATCGGTGAGCGCCGCTGGCGTGTCGGTGTCGGTGGCGCTGTTGTTGCCCAGCGCCGGATCACTCTGTCCGGCACCCGCGCTCACCGTGGCGGTGTTGACCAGGTTGCCGCTGGCCGCTGCGCTCACCGTGCCGCTCACCGTGAGGGTGATGAAGTTGCCCG